>JAAZYQ010000133.1 GCA_014239575.1 Gammaproteobacteria bacterium | reverse complement strand
GCATCTGGCATGGCGGCGTTACTGTGGGGTCGGGTGTCATTGGTATCGTTGGAGCTTGTCATGGTGATCTCCTCTGCCTCGAATCCGTCGTTGTATCCGAGTGCTATGGGTGTGAATCTGGGATGATTAGCGGGATTTCTCTTGACTAGGTGGGAGAATCGTAGAGAATTCTGAATATTAAATAAACTATATATTATTTAATAAAAATTAAATATTATTAATGTCAGATCTGAATAGTCAGGTGCGTACTTTTCTCCATGTTGCCGAACTGGGCAGTTTTGTTCGCGCATCGGAACGGATGTTTGTAACACAGGCCGCCGTCACTACTCGTATCAAGGCTTTGGAGGAATGGCTTGGATATCCTTGTTTTGTTCGTAGTCGCCATGGAGCCCAGTTAACGCCTCAGGGCGAACATTTCCTAAACTACGCACGCGATGCTGTAACCTCTTTGGAAGACGGGCGTAGAGCTGTTCGACGCCTGTCTACATCCAGAATCAGTTACCGGTTTATGAGCCAGTTTCTGCTGCTTGAAACCGTGGCGCTAGATTGGGTTTACTGGATGCGTACCAATGCCCCCGAGGTTTCTATATCACTGGACTCCAGTCACTCGCTGGCGGCGGCAGAGTTAATCATCAGACATGAGCTGGATTTCGCCATCGGTTATCAAGCGCAGGCAATGACAGGAGTGCGCTTCGAGAAACTTTTTGATGAGGTCTTGGTGCTGGCAACCTCGGTTACACTCGATACGAACTGGCGGGATCATTACATTGCGATTGATTGGGATCCGGATTTACTGGCAGTCCAACAACATCTATTTGGAGAGATTGAGATTCCACAATCTGTGACAGCGCCGTTTGTCGATACCGCTCGAATGATCATGCTTCGTCAGCCTGCGAGCGCCTATGTCGTTGAGCGGGTGGCCCGGCAACAGATTGACGATGGCCGCTTACGGCTTGTGGATGAAGCTCCCAGGTTCAAGCGACCTGTGCATGTTATTTATCCAGATAAACCCCGCTATCCTGAGGTTCAGAATCTAGCTCTCCAGGGAATTCGGGATGCGACCCGTGAATTGTCTGACATAGGATCTTCATCATGAAGGTCCGCCATATTTGGGAAAACCCATTTCTATCTACAGGCGAATTCATGGCAAAATTTGACTCGCGCCGACTTGGAATTAGTCGATCCACTGCCAGTGCATTTGCGTGTTGACTGATGTAGGTTAAATTACACACCTCAGCACGTATGAATTTCAAGCATCGATCCTCGAATCTGAGACTCGCAGGAAAGATATACAGGAAATATTGTGTCGTCCTTGACTAGAGTCATATTGCAGCGCCTTGGGTTAGGAGTACTAACCCTTTTTGCGGTCTCTTTGATCATTGCATTTGCGGTTGAACTGTTGCCGGGTGATATCACTCAGGCCATGCTGGGCCAATCGGCGACGCCTGAGACAGTGGCGGCGTTTCGGGCCGAAATCGGGCTGGACCGTCCTGCGCATGTCCGCTATCTGCAATGGCTCAAGGGTATGCTTACCGGTGATATGGGCAGGTCTTTGGCCAGCAAACGAGAGATCACCGAGTTTATCGGGACTCGTCTTTCCAACACGCTCTTCCTAGGTGGTGTTGCCGCAGCCATTGCCGTGCCGCTGGCTTTGTTTCTTGGCCTGCTTGCCGCGTTGTATCGCAACAGCATTTACGACCGTATTGTGAATCTGACCACGCTGACATCTATTTCCTTTCCAGAGTTTTTTGTCGCTTATATCCTGATTCTCTTTTTGTCGGTGAAAAGTGGCATATTTCCGGGAATTTCTAATGTCAGTACAGACCTCGCCTTTGGCGACAAGCTTTTCCGCACCCTTTTGCCGGCCTTAACACTGACGTTGGTGGTGTTAGCTCATATGCTGCGCATGACTCGGGCGGCGATCATCAATCTGTTATCCAGCCCCTATATCGAGATGGCGCACCTCAAAGGTATACGACGATTTCGGGTGATCACCCACCATGCGCTGCCCAACGCATGGGGCCCAATCGTTAATGTAATCGCACTCAACCTCGCTTATTTGGTAGTTGGAGTGGTTGTGGTCGAGGTCGTGTTTGTTTATCCCGGGCTGGGACAACTACTGGTTGACAGTGTTTCCAAGCGGGATCTGCCCGTGGTGCAAGCCTGCGCAATGATATTTGCGGCGGTATATATCCTGCTAAACCTGTTGTCGGATATTGTTTCTATCGTTTCCAACCCTCGTTTGCTGCATCCAAGATAGGCGGCTGTACGGTCATGGGTAAATTGATTCTCGGGGCTCCACTTAGCGCAAAGATCGGACTACTGATCATTCTTTGCTATGTGTTTACTGCTTTATTTGCGCCTTGGATAGCGCCTTACAGTGAAACCGCGATCGTAGGCGCATCTTACGAGTTGTGGACGGAAGAATTTATTTTTGGAACCGACAACATTGGTCGAGACATGCTCTCGCGTTTGATTTTTGGTGCACGCAATACTATCGGAATCGCTTTTGCTACGGTGATCATAGCCTTTCTGATCGGAGGGGTCACCGGGATGCTTGCCGCTATCCTGGGAGGCTGGTACGACATGGCGATCAGCCGCATAGTCGATATTCTGATGGCCGTACCCAGTTTGATTTTTGCGCTGTTACTACTGACTATTTTCGGCACTTCAGTTCTTTCGTTGATACTGATCATCGCCGTGCTCGATAGTACCCGGGTGTTTCGAATTTCTCGCTCGGCCGCGATGAACGTTGTAGTGATGGAGTTCGTCGAAGCGGCACGGTTGCGGGGGGAGGGTATGTGGTGGGTGATTCGCAAGGAAGTACTCCCCAATATCATGGCTCCGCTACTGGCAGAATTCGGATTGCGTTTTTGCTTTGTGTTTCTTTTTATTGCCGCGCTCAGCTTTCTGGGGTTGGGAATTCAGCC
Organism: Gammaproteobacteria bacterium; assembly: GCA_014239575.1. Classification (GTDB taxonomy): domain Bacteria; phylum Pseudomonadota; class Gammaproteobacteria; order Arenicellales; family UBA868; genus UBA868. The sequence goes on along the minus strand of JAAZYQ010000133.1, from coordinate 2,381 downwards.
TCCAACGGCAGATTGGGGCTCGATGGTGCGCGAGAATGCCCCGTTGATTAATTACAATGACATTACGCCGTTATTGCCGGCGGCGGCGATCGCGGGCCTGACGGTTGCAGTTAATTTTGTCGTTGACTGGATGCTGCATCTGTCCAGTGGCTTGCGCAGCGACTAGTAAAACCGATAACGAGATTTTCCATGGCCGACCACGATCATTCCCACGAACACGACCACGACCACACCGAACCGCCTGGAGATCTTGAGCTCAAGGTAAAGGCGTTGGAATCCTTGCTGGTTGAAAAAGGTCTGGTAGACCCAGCGGCCTTGGATGTACTGATAGAAACCTACGAACATAAAGTGGGGCCTCGTAACGGGGCACAAGTGGTGGCCCGGGCGTGGGCGCAACCCCAATTCAAGGAATGGCTACTGCGCGATGGCGCTGCCGCCATCGCCTCTTTGGGCTTTACCGGCCGACAAGGAGAGCATCTGCGGGTTGTAGAGAACACCACGACGGTGCACAACCTGGTCGTTTGCACTTTGTGCTCGTGTTATCCGTGGCCGGTACTGGGGCTTCCCCCAGTGTGGTACAAGTCCGCTCCATACCGCTCAAGAGCCGTGAGCGATCCTCGTGGCGTGCTGGCAGAATTCGGCACAGCCCTAGACCCCGATATTGAAATCCGGGTTTGGGACTCGACGTCCGAGATGCGCTACCTGGTATTGCCGCAACGCCCGCAGGGGACACAAGACTGGACGGAGGTGCAACTCGCAGCTCTGGTCAGTCGAAACGCCATGATCGGGGTTGAAAAAGCACAGCAGCCTGAGGATGGCACGGCGGCATGAGTGGCGGCCACGACCTCGGCGGCTTGAGTGGTCTTGGACCGATTGCCCCGGAGCCTGAGTCTAGTGAACCCGTATTCCATGCCGAATGGGAAAAACGTGTTTTCGCATTAACCATGGCTAGCGGATCTTTGCGCCGCTGGAACCTCGACGAGTCACGCCATGCACGCGAACGCCAACACCCGGCCGACTATCTGCGCAACAGTTACTATGAAAACTGGTTGGCTGGCCTTGAGACCTTGCTGGTTGAAAAAGGTTTGTTGTCGGTAAAGGAGTTAGCCACTGGAGTGAGTCAGGACGAGGTTTCCGATAAGGAGATTACGCCGCTGCAGGCGAGCGATGTTCCGCAAGTTCTGTCTCGTGGCGGACCTGTCGAAATGGTGATTGAACGTGGCCCGTGCTTTACTCTGGGAGACCGGGTGCGGGTATGCAGCCAAGACCCAAAGGCGCATACCCGGGCGCCTGTGTATGTGCGCGGCAGAATCGGGTTTATCAAGGAGCATCACGGCGCTCATGTCTTTGCCGATCAGCATGCCCGAGGCCAACGCGAGGGGCATCATTTGTACGGTGTCGCGTTTTCTTCCAACGAACTATGGGGTGGTCCAGAAAACGGTGAGACCGAATTCAAGGTGATGGTTGATCTGTGGGAGCCGCACCTGGAGTTAGCGTGAAACCCGGTAAAACTTCTCATATCGATAAACTTCCGGGTTTAGTCTCTGATGGCGATGGTCCGGTATTCGCGCAGCCTTGGGAGGCGCAACTATTCGCCATGGTGCTTGAGTTAGCTCGACAAGGTGTTTTTTCCTGGGCCGAGTGGACCGAGAGGCTTGGAGTCGAGATAGCTGCGGTTCGGGACCGTGGCGAGGCAGATTCAGGGACCACCTACTACCGGCACTGGCTGGTAACCCTGGAGCAGTTATTATCTGAGAAAGGCGTTGTACAGCACTCTGACGTACAAAGCCGTGCCACACAGTGGCGCGAGGCTTACCTGAATACTCCGCATGGCCAACCTATTGACCTGTCGGCGGGCGATTCCAGCCAGGCCTGAGAATCTTTCAGCCTATGACCTCGTGCTGCAAGGGCTGGAACATCACCGCCGTAGTGATTTGACTGGAGAAGATGCTCCCCGAGCCCTATCTTTGTTTGAAAAAACGATCGAAGCCGATCCATCTTACGCCCGGGCGCATGCATGGCGGGCTTGCTCGCTGTCAAATTGCGTGGCATGGGATCCGGATTCCTACCCAGAGAATTGGTTTGATGAATGTCGAGGCTCTGCGGCGAGGGCGTTGGAGCTAAACCCGGATGATCACGAAGCAAATAGAATTATGGGTGCGGTCTCACTGCATCTGCGGGAATTTGAGTTAGCCAAGCACCATCATGACCGGGCGGAAGAATTGTGTCCCAGCGATTCTTATATTCTTGGCAAGAATGCCGAAATGCAAGTTTTTCTTGGAAATCCAGACAAAGGCCTGGAAAAAGTCACCTGGGCAATGCAGGTCAACCCATTTTGTCCTGATGATTTATTGGAAAAGGATGGTAAATGCAGATTTTGG
>JAAZYQ010000132.1 GCA_014239575.1 Gammaproteobacteria bacterium | reverse complement strand
ATATGGTGTTCAATGTGGTAATTCATGTTCCAGTACAGCAGTCGCAGCAATGGGTTCACCGTCATGGTCCGCGTAGTATGCCGATGGTCCTTAATGTTCTGGGCCATTCCAAAATGCTGGGTTGCCAGAATCACACCATGGGTCGGTGCGCCAAAAACTCGAGGCAGTATCAGCATTGTCACGGGCAGCCATGACTGGCTTGCGATAGACCAGGCGATCACAGCCAGGTAGGCGAGCAGATACACTTGCGCTTCGATGAAGGCCTGGTGCATTTTTTCAGCCGGAATGCAGTCGGTGGCATCGTTGCCGGGTCGATGGAAGGCAAGCAGGGCAGTCGCCTTGGTGAAATACCAGATACTTCCGATATCGATCAGTTCCTTTACCACAAAGTCTTTTAAGGTCATCGGGTTGGTCAGGATGATCTCTGGATCGTCACCCACAATAGCTGTCCGGGAATGATGCCGGGCATGCACGAAGCGCAGAAGACAAGGCGTTTGCTGCACCATGAATCCGAAGATAAAGAGCACAGTTTCGTTCAGCGCCCGGTTTCGAAACGGCGTGCCGTGAGAGGTCTCATGGACCACGCTGGTGGCAAAGACCCAGATACTGCCGTAAAGAAAGAAAGCGGGTATGCTCCACCACGTGCCGACCGATGCCAGAGCCAGGGCAGCGGTGATTCCTAGAAGAGTGCAAAAGTAGCCAAGACAGGCCAGCCCATGCCAGTTGCTGCGCCGAGAGAGTTTTTTCAATAGCCCCCGGTCAATATCGCATCGATACCAGTTTGTCAGGTGAGACTCTTGCATGGCAGTGTTTGACGCCATAAGGTTTTCTTTGTTTAAAGGCGGCTTTGGAGTAAATGGGTTTAGTCTCGCAAGACACCGATGATAAGCGATCAGATCGAGTTCACGTCCTATGGCAACGCTAGATGTGTCGCATTCAAGTAAAGACTTGTCTGGAGTCGACTGGATCTTAGGGTAGAAATTGACACCCTGCCCATATGGACTTTTTAAGACTTGCTTGAATAGAATTGCGCAGGCCTTGAAGATCCAAGATTAGCCAGAGAGCACACTCATGCCGCGTATTCTTAGCACTGACCAGGTCGAGCACTTTTATGAGTTTGGTTATTGCGCCCCTGTGGATGTGATGTCCGAGGATGAGGCTCACGCCCTGAAGTGGCGAGTCGAGGCCGCTGAAGCCGCGTATCCTGAGGATTTGAGCTCCACCAACCGCAACAATTCTCATCTTGTCTTCAAATGCATTGACGAGATAGCACATCACCCGGTGATTGTTGACGCTGTCTCAGACCTTATCGGGCCGGATATTCTGTTATACGGATCTGTGCTCTTTTTTAAAGAGCCCCGAAGCGCGGGCTTTGTCAGTTGGCACCAGGATGGCACCTACATGGGAATCGAGCCACATACTTTTGTGACGCCATGGCTTGCTTTGACTCCAAGCAATGTGGAACTCGGATGCATCAAGGTTATTCCGGGAAGCCACAAAGGCGGTATCCGCAGGCACCATGATTCTTTTGGAAAAGACAATATCCTGACCCGTGGGCAGGCTATCGAAGATATTGACGAAAGCGTGGCAGTCGACCTTGTGTTACGACCAGGTCAGATATCCTTGCATCATGCCAGAACCGTTCATGGATCGATGCCTAACCGGGGCGATCAGCGGCGTTTGGGGGTGGCTTTGCAATGTTATATGGGGCCAGAGTGCCAGCAGGTCATCGGTGACAACCTGGTGCAGGTGGTGCGGGGTTGCCATGAACTATCCGGTTATTCGATACTGAACCGGCCAGTCGCGGATATGGATCCAGTGGCGTCGAGTGAGCGCGAGCGAGCGAACGCAAACTGGGCGAAGATTCTTTATCAAGGAGCGTCTCAAGTCAGGGACTACTGACGAGGGCGAGTGGTTGAGCCGAGTGGTTGAGCTTAATAGCGAGGCTCAGGGTTCTCGGTATGCCCGTCGACGGCAATCACCTGGCCACTCACCAGCGCTGCACTGTCGCTGGCAAGAAAGACGGCCATGTGGGCAATATCTTCCCCTTTAACCAGTCTTTTCATCGATGAGCCACTGGCATATTCATCCAGGATCTGTTGGGTTGTTTTACCCTTTGCTTGCGCCTCGCGCTCGGCCACAAATGTCATGCGCTCACCTTCAACCGGGCCAGGGCAGATCGCGTTAGCGCGGATATTAAACGGCCCCAACTCGATGGCCAGGGTTTTCATCAGACCAATGACTCCCCATTTGGCTGCGACATAGGGCGAGCGGTTACCAAAACCAAATATGCCGGCGGTCGATGAAGTGATGATGATAGCGCCGGAGCCTTGCGCCTTCATCAGCGGCGCTGCATGTTTGGCAAAAAGAAAAGTACCTTCCAGGCTGACTGAAACACAGGCGCGCCACTCTTCTATCGAGATCTCGTCAACAGCCGCACCCGGCCCGGCAACGCCAGCGTTAGAGCAAAGCGTATCCAAAGAGCCCCACTGATCTTGTAGTTCAGCAAAAAGAGTACTGACAGCCGTTTCATCAGTCACATCGAGGCAGTTAGTCTGCCAGTGGTTCGGGCAGGTTTTTAGGGCTGGTGTATCAATGTCCACTACCCAGACATGGGCGCCTTGCGCATCGAATGCATGCGCCATCGCGCGGCCGATGCCGCTGGCACCTGCGGTAATCAGTACCCGTTTGGTCATGGATTAAGGCGTTGGTTGCGTTTTTCTACCCACCAGGGTTGTTCACAGATGCGTCCGAGAAATTCCACCATGACATGAGCGCCCAGGTACGCCGTTACGCCTGTGCCGACGTCCAGTTGTGGATTCACCTCGACAAAATCAAAGGCGATAACTTCTGTGCGTCGCGCAATCGCATCCAGCGTGTCGCGCAGTTCGGCATAAGTCATGCCGTTGGGTTCGGCCGACACACAGCCAGGTACCAGCGATATATCGAGTACGTCTACATCAATGCTGACGTAGCATTTGGCGCCTTGGGGCACCATGGCTGCCAAGCCCTCGGGCCCCATCTTTCGAAACTGGGTCATCGTGACCAGATCATTGCCTTCTACGATAGGGTCCTCGATCATGTCTGCCGAGTGACGCAGACTTCGTATACCAGCCTGGATCAGGTTCTTGACGTTGGGCATCGGTGAGATGTGCCTAAAAGCATGGCCATTGGTGAATTGCAGATCGTGAATAAAGGGGGCGTAGTCGGAATGTGCATCGAAGTGAATCACATAGATGTCATCTTTGATGGCTCTGACGACCGGGTAGGTGATGGCGTGGTCACCCCCCATGACCACCAGCAGATCACATCCTTCTCTGGCTTTGCGGGTCATTTCGGTCGTGTTGTCAAAAGTACGCTTGATATCGGCTGGCCAGATGTCGGCATCCCCAAGATCGGTAATCAGACCCTGTGACATTTCGACTTCAAGGTATTGCTTTCTGTTCTCGGGGTCGTAATAACCCGTACCACCCTGACCAAAACGTAGTGAATGTTCGCGTAGAGCCCGCGGCCCCATGCGTGAACCCGCCATGAACGGCGATCCCTCATCAGTGGGTACACCCATGACTGCAATACCGGTATCGAGTGTCGCGATGTCCGTGCAGATACTGGAGCGTAGAAATGACGGTATCCCAACAAACGGTTGGTTCAAACGAAAATTATCATCGACCACTTTTATCTCCCCTGACTGATGTTTTTGCCTATCCGCAAGATTTATGCCTAAAGAGTTTAACTGTACCGTTATTTGCTCTATTACAGTGGGCATCCTACACTACCTTTGCGTAAAGCCGAATGGTCTTTGGATTAGCTGGTGACTCTCTTTTGGGTATGTGTGTCAGGCTCCAGGGAACCGGATTAAATTTTACCGATCAGGAAAACGTAAGGAGGCGGGATGAGTTCCGAGGGTCTAAGTGCGTCGTCTATGGTTGATACCGAACGCTACCCGATCACTGATCTGGGCACGCCTCTCGGTTCAGCGTTGGCGCAGATCTGTCAGGACAAGTTCGCGAAAAGCGGCCTGTGCATACTCCCAGACTTTATTCGCCCCGATGCGGTAGGCGAATTGTCACGCGAAGCTAATAGCGTGCTTGGCCAGGCTTTTTTCTGTGACAGTACGCATAACGCCTACCTGAAAGATGCAGACTCTGATCTTCCACCGGACGATGTCATGCAGCGTCAGGAGTCTACGTTTGTAGGGTCGGTGGCCTATGATTTGCTCGCGGATAATGGCGCCCTGAAACGGTTATATCACTGGGATCCGCTGAAAGACTTCATAGCGGCAATCCTGAATAAAGACCCACTTTTTCGTTTCGCAGACCCACTGGGCGCATGTTCGATAAATGTGTTTGTCGATGGTGGACAGCACGGCTGGCATTTTGATGAATCCGAATTCACTATCACACTGATGCTGCAACAGCCTGACGAAGGCGGATTGTTCGAGTATGTGCCACAGATCCGGGGCCTAAAGAACGAGAAGGAAATTGTCCAAAGTGTGCTGGACGGCAACCGGCAAGGGGTTATGCAGCTACCATTCACACCAGGCACATTGCTGGTATTCGCGGGGAATCAAACCATTCATCGTGTTACAAAGATGAGCGGGATAGTACCCAGACTGGTTCCAGTGCTTTGCTATGCAGAAAGGCCGGACCTCGTGAACAGTGAAGAGGTGCGCGAACTTTTCTGGGGGCGTCGTACTACCGACGGCTGACTCCGGGCTGGCTCAGTTTTGTACTGGTAACCGGTTAAATAGGCGCACGATGCGATGATGGGGACTTTATCATCTGTTTTACAAGTTACTGCACAAAAGCAATGATCAACAGCTGATCACCAGGATTATTCTTTTTGATTAACCATGGCAAAGATGTCAATCTCAATAACCATTGATTGATATGCCAGCGCCGGTAGCGGCACTCCGCTGGTTGCGGGCCCTGGCTCGTTGAAATAAGACGAGCGGATAGAGAGGTTCTGATGAAGTGCATTTGCGTCGTCGCTGGCTTGGTACATTGCAAGAACTTTACAAACATCGTCATAGCTGGCGTCTAGATCGCGAAGGATTGCTCCGATATGAGTCATTGCCTGATGGGTCTGGGCGGTCAGATCATCTGGATATATCGCTTCTCCTTGTTTGTTAAGAGAAACTTGTCCTCCCAGAAATATCATTCCTGCGCACTTCACACCATGTTTGTATGGCAGGTGAACGTGCCAATCCCAGAGTGAATCTGGCCAAGAGTGAGTTTTGGATAAATGTTGCCCATCTTCTCCCAGCATGGCGACGACACTGATCTTTATCGCAATATCTTTGTCTGCATGCCTGGGTAAAGGGATGCCGGTTGCTGCGGGAGACCTGAAAG
>JAAZYQ010000131.1 GCA_014239575.1 Gammaproteobacteria bacterium | reverse complement strand
CCCAGAGCATGGACTCGTCATATTCGCGAGGCGAATTGGGGTTTATTGAGGCGAAAACACAGGGCTTTTCAACAAATTCTTCCTCGCTCAGATTGTGTGCAATGCGCGCCATCTCCAGCACATCGAGCGCGCGCTGGCGGGTGTGGTTGTACAGTCGAAAGGTCTTATCCGTTAGAGCGAGAATCGCGCGGGTCGCCTGCAGGTGGCGCACCGGCACCGGTATATCGATAGGCTCCACCGGATAACCGGCCGAACCATGGGCCACATTGACGGCTTGAGTCAGGCGCAAAAAGTTTTCGAAATCCTCACGGTTACCCGCACGCCGACCCTTAAGCGTATCTGTGCTGTGCGGTGCACTGCTTACGGATGAGAAATTTACGTGTCGGTTATCCAGGTGCAGATCGTGGATTGGATTACGGGCGTGCAGGGTAAACCCGGAGGGGGCTTTGGCGACGTAGTCCATCAGCATATCAGGGTCAAAACGCACCATGCCGTCGGACTCTCGAACCTCGGCCCCGGCGGTTTTCAGGATGGCGCGCGCCTCGGGCAAAGAAAACTGAACCCCATGCTCGGCAAGCACCTTTAAAGAGGCCTGGTGCAGTGACTCGGCCTCATCCTCAGACAAAAGCGATACGGGATTAATCGGGTTAATCACCGGTCGGGCAGGTAACTGCTCAATACCCTCGGGCGCTCTACGTTTGCTGGTCTTTCTTCGGGGCATTTCTTAAAGGTAGTGTTTACAGAGTCAGCACCAGGCCGCCTGAATGTGTTACGAGTTTAACGGCAGATCTGGATGATGGACATTCAAAATTTTGACTTAATGCCATAAATCCTTTCGACTGGTACTCGTGTGGGAAGGTCTGGATGGTTTAGTGGGCTAGGGCCCATCGCGTTGCAACATCGGCATCCGACTCTAAAAATTAATCTGTCAACAAGGATGCTCTATTTTTATTCAGTTGCTATCGAGGCGTCACCCGCAAGATCAGCTTCGCTGAGCCGGGCGCCATCGGTATCAGCGTAAGGAAAATACCCCCCAAAGTTACGACACAGCGGACCGCAGGCCTGAACTTTTTTTGGATACGTATCGTAAAGATCGACCGTGGAGAAGTCGTTTGGGGCCATCAGTCGCACCACTGGGTAGGCTCGTTATTTTCAACTGCAAGATACTTGTAGAGTAGTTCCTGGCCAAGGCTGAAGTTATCAATGTAAACCACGGCAGTGATTTCACCGGCTTCATCAACCTGCTGTGCATCAAGAGTGATCTGTGAAGCTTGAGACAAGAGTTCGGCGGTATATGCTTTCGCCTGTATCGCTTTGGCACCCTCGGCTTCACACCAGGGTTTTTGCAACTGGGAGTTTGGTTTAAGCCGGGGCGTAATGATTCCAGCGAGGCGTACGGTTTTTTGTTCACCCGCAATCTCAAAAACGATATTGCCACCGTCAAGTACGTCGACCAACTTCGCTGGGGTGTAGGTGCAAAGGCATGCCGCTGTGACAGGGCCGCATACCAAAAGTACAAGAGTTGTGAATAGAAACCTGCGGTAAGCGAGAAGACTTTTCAATCAAGCTTATCCTTAAGTTATATATTTAAATGGCCGATCGCCAGCTTGGCGCGCCATTCACCACAGGTAATTTCAGCCGAACGGACATTTAAAATGATTAAGTTAAACGACATTGAGATACCCAAAAGCGAATAAAACCATTCAATATTTCAGTTATTACGCCTTGGTTGTGTTTATTTAGTGCCGACAGACAGAGAAATCCCCGGTTAGACAGTAGTTTATGCCCACTTAGGCCTTCAGCCTTAAATTGTTGACTGAATTTTCTACCTATGTTTCACTGCAGGCAGCGCTTTCTGGTTGGGGTGAGCTAAATCTTATATATCAGCCGCCTTAAGCGGTTATTAAAAGCAGACAGAAGGTCATTTTTTTTCATCGGAGGAACCTGAGAAATGAAAGAAGTCAAAACTTTTCAACAGATGTACCGCGACGGCCATGTAAATCGTCGCGAATTCCTGGCGGCCATGGGCGCGCTGGGAATTACGGCAACTACTGCTGGAGGCCTGCTCGGCTCGGCCAGCGCTTTGGCCGCCACCCCAAACCGCGGTGGCTCGGTTGTCTTCGCATCCAACCTGCATGGTCCGGATGACACCCTGGATCCGCTCCTGGGTACGTCAACCGTCGACTACACCCGGGCTAACGCCGGTTACAACGGTCTTATCCAGATCTGGACGGATATGAGTCTGCATGGTGAGTTGGCCGAAGAGTGGTCGGTGAACAGTAATGCGACGGAATACACCTTCAAGATCCGCAAGGGCGTCACCTTCCATGATGGGCACCCACTCGAGGCACATGATGTCGTCTGGAGTATGAACCGTCACATTGAGGACGGATCACCGTCATCGATAAAGTCCTTCTTCTCTTTCGTAGAGGAGTGGAAAGAGGTCGACAAATACACCGTAAAACTCACTTTGTCGTCACCTGATGCCGACATGCCGTATAAGCTGACGCAGCCGCAGGCGAAGATTGTCAGAAGAAATGTAACGGACCGCTGGAAGGGTGGTACCGGTCCATACGTACTGGACTCCTTCCAGGCTGGTGTGAGATCAATCCACTCACGCAATGATAACTACTGGCGTGATACCGGCCAGTGGCTCGATAACATCGAGATCACGGCGATTACGGATATGAACGCCCGTCTGAATGCGTTGCTCTCGGGTAGCGTCGACATGATCACCGCGATCAGCGCTAAACAGATTAAGAAAATTGAGAGTTCAGGGCTGAATGTGTTGTCGGTGCCAGCGGGTGTGTATGGCGGTATCTGCTGCCTTAAGAACACAGCCCCGGGCGATAATGATGATCTGGTTCAGGGACTGCGGTACATTCAGGATCGTGAGCGGATTGTCCGCAAATTCCTGAAAGGTCACGGTACACTGGGTAACGATCACCCGATCAATGTTTCTTATGGTGCCGATCATTGTCACGAGTTGCCGCAAATTCCATATGATCCGGAGAAAGCCAAGTGGCATTTGAATAAATCTGGATATACCGAGGCTGAGATCTGGGTCGCACCTGTGACTGGCGCGATCGAGGATGTCTGCTTGCTTATGCAGGCTAACCTCAAAAAGATCGGCTTTAACCTGAAGCTCAAAAAGGTCCCGACCGACGGTTACTGGGGTGCGGTGTGGATGAAAGAACCGCTGAACGTGGTGTCTTGGAATATGCGCCCGACTGCGAACGCCATGATGTCAATCCAGTTTGGCCCGAACGGAAACTGGAACGACACCTTCTGGAACAGCGATCGCATGGGTGAATTGTTGAAGAGTTCTCTCGCTGAGACCGATGCAGGCAAGCGCCATGAGATGCACTGTGAGATGCAAAAACTGGTCAGCACCCAAAGCGGGATCATCATTCCTTATCACACCAATATTCTGGATGCCAATAATCCAAAGGTTAAAGGGTTCTCCAACGTACCTTTGGGTCAGTTCGGTGGCAATGGCTGGGCCGAGTTCATCTGGAAAGAAGCCTAAGGCGACTGGCTTTTTGCTATTAAGTGGTTTTGAAAGGGGTTCGCACGGCAACGTGCGAACCCCTTTGTTTAAGATCGCTAAAGCGCTGACTAAATAACGAGTTAACAATGCTTTGGCGTGCGTTACTGGGTCGAACTGGGATCAGTCTGGTTACTCTCTGGGTGGTCTCCGTGCTGATTTTTATCGGCACGAACCTGCTTCCAGGCGATATCGCTCAGATTATTTTGGGTCAGATGGCGACGCCGGAAAATACGGCCGTCCTGCGGGCCAAACTAGGCCTTGATAAACCCGTGGTTGAGCAATACCTCGTCTGGCTGCAGAACGTCATGATGGGCGACCTTGGGATTTCCAAGGCAGGCTTGGGTGCAGGATTAGGCACGCCGATCGTCGAGATGCTGGGTCCGAGGGTTTACAACACAGCTCGTCTGACAATCCTGGTTTCGGTGATTGCGATACCACTTGCGCTTTTTTTGGGCTTGATGGCCGCGATGCATCCAGGCACCAAACTGGATCGTACGATCACCTTTACAACACTTAATCTGATCTCGGTTCCGGATTTTCTGGTTGCGACGACTCTGGTGTTGATATTTGCGGTCTCGCTGGGCTGGCTTCCCTCGATTGTTTATCTCAGGGGAAATGAATCAGGCTGGCTGCTGATAAAGACCCTGGCAATGCCGATACTGACCTTGGTCATTTTGGTCTCCTCGCAGATCATCAGGATGACACGGGCCACGGTGCTTAACGTGATGAGTTCGCCCTATATCGAGATGGCGATTCTCAAAGGGGTGCCCCGTAAAAAGATCATTTTGCGCCATGCTTTGTTTAACGCGATAGGTCCTATCGTTAATGTAATTGCTCTGAATCTTGCCTGGCTGGTGGGCGGTGTTGTAATAGTAGAGCAGATTTTTTCCTACCCCGGCCTTGCAAAACTCATGATCGAGGCTGTGCTTTTGCGCGATATGCCACTGGTGCAGGCGTGTGCGATGATCTTTTGCGCCACTTATATCGTGCTGATCTTCATCGCTGACATGGCGACGATTCTTTCTAACCCAAGATTGCGTCACCCGAAGTAAGAGGTTGCCAGGATATGTCTGATACATCGCAAAATACAAACCCTGTGACACAGTTTGATGAACTGCCCGATGCACCCCCTAAGCGTAAGATAAAACTCAGTCTGCCGGGGAAGATTGGCATAGGAGTGGTAATTTTCTGGGCCATTATCGTGATTATCGGACCCACGATCTCCCCATATCACGAGGCCGATATCCTCGACGAAGAATTATTCATCGTACCGGGCAGCGACGAGATGTATCCGGATACGGATTTTCAGCCGCCCAGCAAGATTGTGTGGCTGGGCAGTGATTATCTGGGGCGTGACACCTTGTCGCGAATTTTGTTTGGCGCAAGAACAACAATTGGTATTTCGTTGATTGCGACGCTTCTGGCCTATCTGATCGGAGTTATCCTGGGTATTGCGGCGGCAGTGGGAAGCCGGTTTATGGACATGGCGCTGAGTCGGGTGAATGATGCGTTACTGGCTATTCCCTCGATCATGTTTGCGCTTGTAATAATCGCAGCGCTGAATAGCCCAACCATACCGTGGTTGATACTGATCACCGGCATCATTTATGCCTGTAGCGTTTTTCGTATCGCCCGCTCACTGGGCCTGGAGGTTATGGTCAGTGATTTCGTGGAGGCAGCACGGGTACGTGGCGAAGGCTTATGGTGGATTATTACCCGGGAGATTCTGCCTAATATTGCGATGCCGTTGGCAACTGATTTTGGCCTGCGTTTCGTTTGGGTGATTCTGTTTATCTCGTCCTTGAGTTTCTTGGGGCTAGGTGTGCAACCGCCGGCGTCGGACTGGGGCAGCATGGTGAAGGAGAATCTGCCGGGGTTGGTTTATGGCTCGTTCGCCCCGCTGATACCCGCACTGGCGAT
>JAAZYQ010000130.1 GCA_014239575.1 Gammaproteobacteria bacterium | reverse complement strand
GGTGTTACCGAGCTCAAATTCCAGACCAAGTTCGGCGGCTGCCACAATGAGCGCGAACATGTCACTTTCCCAGCCGCTGGATTGAGTTCGGATCAAGGACGTCAACTCAATCCAGCGAGGCATCAGTGCTCGGAGGTCATCGGTGTGGATCAGGGCAGGCCAGGTAAACGGCTGAATCGAGTCAATTGCAACATCGCTATGCGTCTCGATCGCGGCTCTGACTTTTTCAGGCAGCCCGAAATACACCCAGTGTTGTCCGACAGGAGATCCGGGAACTACCTCCGTGAGTACGGGTTTTCTGAATATACAATCGGGATCGAGAATCAGCACCGTGCCCGACGGCTCTTGCTCTTCAAGCCATTGCCTGAACGAGTACAGTCGATTGTAGGGAATGTACCCGTCGCCGGTGACCGGGTCGACGCTCGACGGATTCGTTCTGATTACCTGTGCGTAGCGATGCCGGGGCAACTCATCATCGCTGCTACAGGCGACCAGTCGGACTAACTTGCCCGGCTGATTGACTTTACTCCAGCTATACTCCAGCAGTTCAGACTGCCAGTGGATATAGTCCGCAGTGTCCGTGCAGATCACCGAATATAACATTATGACGTTTTATCGAGGGTTCAAATTTGTTAGTGTGACGTCCGATTCGGCCAGTGACGCGGTATTGGGCGCCGGAAATCTATCACCGGTGTTCCTGTCGATTCCTGCCCTGTTTTGAGAAGTTTACTGCCTAACCGGCCGAGAGGCTATGGAGGGGCGAACTCGGATCTTCAGATGGGTCGGATGAGCCATTTATCATTAGAGCGACCAAGCTCGAACAATGTGAGCGATGAAAAAAATTGCCATTCTCGTTATTGCGGCGACCCACGTGCCACTGTACCGACACTATATCTATACACACTGGACCCGGCTGATCGAGTACACCAATGCCGAAAAGCCCAACATCGACATATTCTTGTTGTTCGAGCATGGTTCGGATACCTCAGGTCTTGAGCATCTGGTAGACAACATCATTGTGGATCCCGATGCCGATCTTTCCCGGCTTTGCGATCCCGAGTTCCATCAATCTGAAATTCCAGGGATACTTGCAAAAACTGTACATGCTCTCGAGCTGCTTCAGCATGACTATGACGTGTTTTTCCGAACCAATCTGAGCAGCGTCATCAGAGTCCGGGATTTTGATCGCTTCGTGCAGGATAAGGATCCGATCATGTATTCCGGTGCGCTGGTTTGGGTAGATACCCTCGCGGAGAATCTGCTTCAGTATGGTCGAATTGGCCCTGGCAAAAGCATCACATCACCTTCGGAGTTGGATGAGTACTGCGGAAAGACGTTCGTCAGCGGCTCTGCATTTTTCGTTAATGCAAAAGAAGTTAAAAATCTGCTAGCCAAAAAATCAAGGCTTCGATACGACCTCCCGGATGATGTGGCCATCGGCCTGATGTTCGCGGAGCATGAGGTGTTGAGCAACTTTTCGATGACAATTACTGCCGATAAGGCAGTTTCAGTGTTGATGGAAGAAATAAGAAACGCTCGGCCATGCCATATCAGGATCGAACATTTTCCCTTGCCCATCGCGCTGGAGCTTTGGGAAGAGTTCCGTGATATGAAAGTCTGGAAGTAGCGGACAGGGGGGAAAGACATCCGGTTTCAGTTTGCATGCCGGGGTGGCGACCAAAGCCCGGAACGGGACACGCTGAACGGCTGTGCCGGTGTGCGATTCGCCGGTCAGCTCTGGGGGAATAACGACAGTTCGGTGTTGTGCCTGCGGGACAGATAACGCAGAAAACGCTCGCTCACCTGCATGCTGTGCTCGTGTGCCAGCCTTTCTGACAATTCCTCCTGCTGTGTTTCGATGGCGCCGATGATCTGGTGGTGTTCATCGTTGAGTTCAGGCGGAAGCGTGTCGTTGAACGAGCGGAAGTACAGGCGCAGGTAGCGCCGGCCCTCGTCCAGCAGGCGTGAATTGAAATCGCTGAGATAAGGATTCTGCGACGCGTCACTGATGGCGACGTGGAATCGTGATTGGCTTCGCTCATCGCCAGTACGTCGTGTGCGTGCACCGCCCGCTCGAATTTCGTCTGGAGAGCATCAGGGCTTGACCTGGACTTAGGAAAGAATACAATGAGAATCATTCGCATTCGTAATTGAAAAAGTTTGGACTATGTCAATGATCGACCGAGTCAGTAATTTCCGCATCAGCATATGTTTGGCACTGGTTCTGGCTGCACCCTTTGCAGTTGCTGGCACAGATGAAGTCAATGTATACAGTTACCGTAAGCCGCAACTGATAGATCCTTTGCTTGAGGCTTTTACCCGCCAGACCGGGATCAGGGTTAACTCGGTGTTTGCCAAGAAGGGGTTGCTTGAGCGTCTTAAGAGCGAAGGACGCAACAGCCCAGCGGATCTGGTGTTTACTACCGATATTGGTCGGTTGACTGACATCCAGCGTGCGGGGCTTACCCAGCCGGTCGACTCGCCGACCCTGCGTGCGGCTGTGCCGGCTAACTACCGTGAGCCCCAAGGGCATTGGTTTGGACTGACCGCGCGGGCTCGGATCATTGTTGTCTCTAAAGACCGTGTCACCCCTGGCGAGATAGAGGACTACGAGGATCTCGTCGATCCCCTCTGGCAGGGCCGCGTCTGTACTCGCTCGGCTAAACACCCATATATGGCAGCCCTGACTGCCAGTATGGTTGTCGCTCACGGCGAAGTGGGTGCCAGGCAATGGCTTGCCGGGATACGTGACAACCTCTCTCGTCGGCCTCAGGGTAATGATCGTGCCCAGGTCAAAGCCATTCACAACGGCTTGTGTGATGTTGCTGTAATCAATCACTACTACATGGCCAAGATGCTGGCAGACCCCAAACAAAAATCTTGGGCCGAGTCGGTCCGGGTGATTTTCCCCAATCAGTCAGGCCGGGGCACGCACATGAATGTCAGTGGTGTTGCATTAACAAGGCATGCTCCCCATCGTGATTCGGCCATTGTCCTGATGGAGTTTCTGGCAAGCGAGCAAGGCCAGACACTGTACGCGAAGGAGAATAGCGAATACCCGGTAAGGTCCGGTGTGCCGTGGAACGCTTTACAGCAATCCTGGGGTAAATTCCGCCAGGATTCCCTGTCACTGGCGACAATCGCAGATCATCGTGCGCGCGCTGTCCGGCTCGCTGATGAGGTCGGCTACGATGACTGACCTTCTCGCGCTAGGGCCGTGATTGGGGCGAGTTTTTTGATCCGGCCGGCGCAGTACCCAATGCTACGCCGTGTGACCCGTTTTAGTCCATGGACGCTGGGCACCGTCATGCTGGCACTGCTCGCAGTCACTCCGGTGGTTACTGTGGTTTGGTTGGCCGTACATCCCAGCGACGATATCTGGCAGCACTTGCTGGATACCTCGTTGCCCGTTTATCTTTCCAATACGCTGTTGTTAATGCTTGGCGTGGGGATCAGTGTGCTGTTGACCGGAGTGGCAACTGCGTGGCTTGTCACCATGTGCCGCTTTCCGGGTCGACGCATGTTTGAGTGGCTACTTATTTTCCCTCTGGCGATCCCAGCCTATGTGATCGCTTATGCCTACACTGATCTGCTGGAGTACGCCGGTCCTGTACAGATGGTGCTTCGAGGATTGTTTGGCTGGTCAAGCCCGCGCGATTACTGGTTTCCCGAAATTCGTAGCCTGTGGGGTGCGATGATTCTCATGAGCGTGGTGTTGTACCCCTATGTGTATCTTCTGGCGCGGGCTGCGTTTTTGGAACAATCAGTCAATGTGTTGGAGGTCAGTCGGGTACTCGGGCGTGGGCCGTGGCGCACTTTCTACTCAATATCATTACCAGCCGCTCGCCCTGCAGTCGCTGTTGGCGTTGCCTTGGCATTAATGGAGACACTGAACGATTACGGCACTGTTGATTTTTTTGCGGTGCGAACAATGACAGCAGGCCTGATCGATGTCTGGCTGGGCATGGGCAGTCTTGCGGGTGGTGCCCAGATTGCCACCACCATGCTGGTTTTCGTAATAGCCCTGATTACACTGGAGCGGATCAGCCGGCGTCATCAGAAGGTCTACCAGCAGTCATCCACGCGGTTTCGTGCGTTGCCTACATACCACTTAACCGGCTGGCAGGCCTTCGCAGCATCCGGTTTGTGCGCGATACCGATCACCGTGGGGTTCGTCATTCCGGTTGCAGTACTCTCATACCTCGCCGTATTGTATTTCGAGGATTCCTGGACTAGCGAATTTCGCACCTACGCGCTTAATAGCCTCACGCTTTCATCAGTCGCTGCGCTGTTGGCGCTGGGAGTCGCGCTGTTCATTGCCTACAGCCGCCGCCTGGGCGGTGGGCGTTTGCTTGGCATTGCGGCGCGCGTTGCGTCGCTCGGTTATGCGATGCCCGGCGCTGTACTGGCTGTTGGTACGGTGGTGCCTTTTGCGGCATTCGATAATTCTGTAGATGCGTTTTTGCGGGCACACCTGGGTATTTCTTCCGGCCTGCTGCTGAGCGGCACGGTGGCCGCCGTGCCTTTTGCCTACGTGGTACGTTTTCTGGCAGTGGCTCTGGGCCAGATAGAGTCCAGTCTGGAGAAAGTTTCACCGTCCATGGATATGGCGGCTCGTACTCTGGGTTACCGGGCAGGGCAGACGCTGCTGCGTTACCATGTACCCCTGATTCGCGGCGGGATGCTGACCGCAGTCATGATTGTTTTTGTCGATTGTATGAAGGAACTTCCGGCGACACTTCTGTTGCGCCCGTTTAACTTCGAGACCCTAGCGACTCATGTCTACCAGTTTGCCTCTGACGAGATGCTCGGCGAAGCCGCCCTGGGCTCACTCACTATTGTTGTGGTCGGTCTGATACCAGTGCTGGTATTGAGCTGGATGATCTCCCGTTCTAGAGCCATGCCAAGCAACCGGGTAGGGCAGGACTGAATAATGAATTCACCACAAGCGCTGGCCAGTGGCGGCTCCTCAGCAGTAGAACGCCCGCTCTTGCAGGTGCAAAATATCTCTTGCAACTATGATTTAGAAAGAGCGGTCTTTGATCTCAGTTTGACCGTGAATCGAGGCGAGCAGGTCTGTCTTTTGGGCCCCAGTGGCTGCGGCAAAACCACGGTGCTGCGCGCCATTGCTGGCTTTCACCCGGTACTGACGGGTGGCATCTTTATCAATGATCAGCAGGTTTCCGCCGCGGGTGCGATGGTGCCACCGGAGGCACGGCGTGTTGGCATGGTGTTTCAGGATCATGCTTTGTTTCCACACCTGTCAGTCCAGCAGAACGTTGCCTCTGGGCTGCGCCAGTTTTCAGCCTCTGATCGGAAAGAAGCGGTTGCCGACATGCTTGAGCGGATGGGATTGACTCGGCATGCGAAGCGCTACCCACACGAACTTTCCGGCGGGCAACAGCAGCGCGTGGCACTGGCCCGGGCGCTTGCGCCCAGACCTTTGTTACTACTGATGGACGAGCCGTTTTCTAACCTCGACCAGGAATTGCGTGAACGTATGGGTCAGGAAGTCTCCGATATGCTGAAGGAAAACGATATCACCTGCGTGATGG
>JAAZYQ010000012.1 GCA_014239575.1 Gammaproteobacteria bacterium | reverse complement strand
CTCCCGGGCCTTGTAACACGCCTTAATCATTTATTTAACTCTCCCAAATGGTTTGATCCGAATGCGGGCTAGGCATGAAGACCACAGTACCCCTTTTCACATCACGAGATATAGGGTCTTACGCCTGCTTAGGATGCAGGTTATGGCCTTTTTACCATACCGCGCCTGACCGACAGCATTAAATTTAATTTAGACTTCTCTTTTGGAAGGCTTGTGGGTCATCGTCAAAAATGCCTGGCCCTCTGGCTCAAAGATGGCTCATTATCAAAACGTGGGTCACGGCTTTCATAATGACATGATCATAATCACGCTCTAGATACTATGTCGGAATACGATTACATCATCATCGGCGCCGGATCGGCCGGCTGTGTCCTGGCTAATCGACTAAGCAAAGATCCGAGTAACCAGGTTCTTATCCTGGAAGCCGGGCCCATGGATCGCAAACTAATGGTGCATATCCCTGCCGGGGTCTACCACGCCTACAAGGATCCCAGCATTAACTGGAACTACAAGAGTGAACCCGAATCCGAGTGCGATGGCCGACAGATCGATCTACCCCGCGGAAAAGTGATCGGCGGCTCATCTTCAATCAACTCGATGGTTTACATGCGCGGCCACCCGATGGATTATGACCGCTGGGCGAATAAATTCGGGCTGGCCGATTGGACCTTTGCGCAATGCCTGCCCTATTTCAAGCGCTGTGAATCCTCGGATCGTGGTGAAAACACCTGGCGCGGCGGCAATGGCCCGCTTGGGGTAACCCAAGGCACTTTGGAGAACCCGCTTTTTGATGCACTCTATCTGGCCGGAGAGCAATCCGGTCAGGGCACCTCAGACGACCTGAACGGTTTTAAACCCGAAGGCATCGCCCGCCTTGACAGCACTACCCGTAACGGCCGGCGCTGTAGTGCCGCGGTTGCCCATCTAAAACCCGCATTAAAAAGAGCTAACCTGACATTAACGACAAAGGCTCTGACTCGACGGATCATTATCGAAGGCGGTCGCGCGAGCGGCATTGAGTATGAAAAAGACGGCCAGGTGAGCCAAGCCCATGCATCGCGTGCGGTCCTGGTCTGCTGCGGCGCCATCAAGAGTCCGCAACTGCTGATGCTCTCAGGGATCGGACCAGCCGATTATCTAAAATCAATGAACATCACACCGATTGTGAATCTCAGTGGCGTCGGACAGAACTTACAGGATCACCTCAGTATCATCAGCGCTTTTTATTGCAAGAAAGCAGTGACCCTGCATACCCTGGCCCAGCCTCTGACCAAACTCAGCGCCGGGCTCAAGTGGCTGACTTCACGCTCGGGCGTCGGTGCATCTAATATCTGGGAGATGGGCGGCTTTGTCTCTGGCAACAAAAACGCAGCTCACCCCAATCTGCAATACCATTTTGCGCCGGTCTATAGTCAGTGGCAAGGACGGCGCATTCGACTCGAGCAAGGCTACGTGCTGGATTGTGACCAGTTACGCCCCAAAAGCCGCGGCGAAGTAAAACTGCATTCAGACGATCCCCATGATCGTCCAGCGGCGCACTTTAATTACCTGAGCCATCCCGATGACACACGCGAATTGGTAGAGGCTTTACGAGTCATGCAGGACCTGCTGACACAGCCCGCATTTGATGAATTTCGGGGCGATCGCATCGAGCCTGCGCCGGATCTCAACTCGGACAGCGACCTTGAAGCCTGGGTACGCGCTTATGCCACAACAGACTATCACCCCTGCGGCACCTGCCGCATGGGCAACGATGATATGGCAGTGGTCGATGCGCAGATGCAAGTGCGCGGAATAGATAACCTACGGGTAATCGATGCCTCAGTAATGCCGGATATTGTGAGCGGCAATCTCAACGCCCCAACCCAGATGATCGCCGAACGCGCAACCGATTATCTGTTGAAAAAACCGCAACTACCCTCAGAACAGGCGCCGTTTCATTTCCAGAAGTAGTGCCAGATGTAGTGCTAGAAGTACTCGCCCAAAAGAGCGGTCACTTATACGGCTCGTTTGCGAAATTGTGAATCCAGCCATACGACCATACCACCGGCGGCAATCAGCAATATCCCGATCAGCGCCATGGTGTTGGGGAACTCATTGAATACCAGGTAGCCCCACAGCAGCACCAAAGGCAAATTGCTGTACTCAAAGGGCGCAAGAAGGGAAGCCTGTGTGCTGCGATAGGCGTAAGAAATCGATAAAGCCGTGATCGCCGACAGTACCCCGATCGCGCCAAAATAGAACATGTCGGACGATGCCGGCCAGTGCCAGGCACGCAATATAAACTCAATGCCGGGATCGGCATGCCCGGCAAACTGTCCACTACCGACGACGAGTCCCATTAACGTGCTCACCAGAAGAAACGAACCCTGTGCCGTGACTGCCAGCAGTGAGGCGCTTTCAGTGTTACCGATATAGCGGGTCATCGTGGTAAACCCGGCGTAACAAAAGGCAGCGGCCAGCGGCCACAGGTACGCCACTTCGATACGCCCTGAAAATGGCTGCGCGACAAGAACCATACCTACCAGCCCCATCAATACCGCTACCCAGCGAAATGGCCCGAACCGTTCTTTGAGAATCCAAAAAGAAAATATCGTGATGATGACGGGGGCAAAAAACACCACAGCAGAAGCCTGGGCAAGAGGCAAACTGGCAAGGCCTGTGAAAAACGTCATGTTGGCCATGACCAGCAACAATCCACGAAAGATATGTGCGCCGGGTCGGCGGGTATGCATCGCCATGATCCCATGGCGAAACAAAACAGGCAGCAAAATCACCAGGCTGATAGCGGCGCGGATGAATACCAACTGGTGCAACGCATAACCGCCGCTCAGCATCTTGATCATGGTATCCATGATCGAGATGCAAAACATGGCCAGCAGCAGATTAGTGACTGCTTTTAAATGCATAAACTCTCATTTTTGCGATCATCGCACTCAAGAATGCGGGTCGACCCCCAGGGGATATTCAGGGAATGCATGGTACAACAGAAGCTTCCTACCAAAGCCATGAGTATGGCTCCGATACTGGCTTAAAACGGGAGGTGCCACGTTAACACCATAGCCTTACAATCTATGGGTGTACGATCCCGAAGGGATTAAACAAAACCCAGGTGACCATGAATATTCTTTTTATTATGTGTGATCAATTGCGGGCAGATTACCTGTCGTGCTTCGGTCACCCGTATCTGGATACCCCCCACATCGATGCCCTGGCAGGCCGTGGGGTGCGATTTTCTAATGCCTTTTGCCAGGCGCCGCTATGTGGGCCATCGCGGGCGAGTTTCTACACCGGTCGCTATGTCGCCTCCCACGGAGTGATGTCCAACGAAGATCCTCTGAAACTGGGTGAATTAACCTTGGGCGACTACCTTAGCGACGCCGGCATGCAAGCCGTCGTGGTCGGAAAATCCGAGGGGCATTTCAATGCGCGGGGCGCATCGCGCTTCAATGTGCCCCCTGGCTCAACTCAGGAGCAACGCCTTAGCAACAACGGGTTTTTGCCATACGAGCTTTTTGCCGGGCTCTACCCAGACCCGATTCTGCCGGCCGATCTTGGCTACAGCGATTACCTGCGCCGTCATGGTTTGGGTGGAGACAACCCCTGGGAGGCATGGGCCAATAGCGCGATCGATAACGATGGCAAGATCGTCAGCGGCTGGCAGATGCGCAACGCCGCCCTGGCGGCCCGGGTACCTGAAGAACACTCAGAAACCGCTTTCACCACGGATCGGGCACTCGATTTCATCGATGGCCTCTCAGCCGCTGACAAATGGTGTCTGCACCTTAGCTACATAAAACCGCACTGGCCTTACCTGGCTCCGGCGCCTTACCACGATTGTTTTGGCCCTGAGCAGGTGATAAGCGCTGTTCGCTGCGATTCAGAAAGACACAATCCCCACCCGGTCTACCAGGCCTTCATGGCGCAGGATTACAGCGAGAACTTCTCGCGCAACGAAGTCCGCCAGACTGTGATCCCTACTTACATGGGCCTCATCCAACAACTGGATAACCATATTGGTCGGGTGCTGGCCAAACTGGATGAAAAAGGCTTGAGGGAAAATACCCTGGTGGTGCTGACCAGCGACCATGGCGACTACCTGGGAGATCACTGGCTGGGAGAAAAAGACCTACATCATGATCCTTCCATTCGCATCCCGCTCATCATCAGTGACCCATCAGATGCTGCCGATAGCACACGAGGTAGCCGTAGTGACGCTCTGGTAGAAGCCATTGACCTGGTGCCGACCTTGACCGAGTACGCAGGCGCTAAAGTCTGCAGCGAACGGTTGGAGGGTTGCTCTTTGGCACCTTTGATACAAGGCGGGTTAGCCAGCGAGTCCTGGCGCGATTACATTATCAGTGAGATAGATTACAGTGATCGTGGCCCACGCACATTGTTGAACCTGCACCCCTATGACTGTCGGGCTCGTGTGATCCGAACACGCCAATGGAAATACGTGCTGCACGAGAGATTCCGCCCACAACTTTACAACCTGTTGGATGACCCCAATGAATTTAAGGACCTTGGTGATGATCCGAGCTGTGCTGAGGTGCGCGCCGACCTGCATGAGGCTCTTTTTACCTGGCACCGCAAACTTAAAAGCCGCACCGAAGCTCAGGCCGACCGGTTGTTAACCATGGGGCCTGAACGGGACGAGGCTGACTTTGGCATCCTGATCGGACACTGGTGAGCGCCAGAGTTAAACCCGGGTTCAGATGCCTGGGTTTAATAGGCGTTTTTTTCTTGCCCTGATAAGGGTGATGCCGTGCGCTATCAAAGCGATGATGATGATCGCAAAAATCGTTCCGGAAACCGGCCGGTTGATGAAATCCAGTGGGGTTTCGATACGCGCCAGACTGGCCCGGAAGCGTTGTTCCATGATGCCGCCCAGAACCATGCCCAGTATGATCGGCACCAACGGTAATTTGAGACGTTTGAGGATATAACCAATCAACCCAAACACGGCGCATACCGCACAGTCGATAATCGAGTTGCGCAATGAATACACCCCAACAAAAGATAACACCAGGATACACGCTCCGAGGAAACGGCCCGGCACGTTGATCACCTTAAGCAGAGTATTGGTTGTCACCATTAGAACAGCCAAGACCAAAATATTCACAAGAAAAAGACACAGATAAAGCGTTACCAGAAAATCCGGCTGGGTCTGAAAGAGCGCGGGGCCGGGAATAATACTGTGCACATAAAACACTGACAGCATCATGGCGGTTAAGGCCTCACCGGGGATTCCCAGCGCCAGCAACGGGATCATCGCGGCAGCTGGCACCGCGTTGTTGGCTGATTCTGAGGCAATCAGCCCTTCGGGCGAGCCGTGACCAAAGCGCTGCGGCTCTTTCGATAGGTTTTGGGCAAGGGTGTAAGAAAAAAACTGAGCCAGAAATTCACCGACTCCAGGGATGATTCCCATGATGACCCCAAAGCCCGACGAACACGCCGCTACCCGCTTGTAACGGAACAGTTCGGCCATGCCGGAAAACAACTTTCCCGCTACCGGGGCGACCTGAATTTTCCGGTCGCGGCTAACCAACAACACAAAGGCCTGCGACAAAGCGAACAGCCCGAGCAGTACCACAATCAAATCAAAGCCCGACATCAGCCACGATTGGTCAAAAGTAAAACGCTTGGTATAGCGTACGCTTTCCATACCCACGGTATCTAAAAACATGCCGAAGAACACCAGCATACCCGCAGCAAAGGTCTGGCCCCGATGTGCGATGACGACCAGAATCACACCCAGAAGGGCTGCCATCAGGATATCGCGCGAACCAAACAGCGGAGCCACCTTGGCTATATAAGGTGACAAAATGACCAGGCAGATCACCGAGAAAATACCGCCAAAAAACGATGCGCTATAAGCCAGCGACAGGGCGCGGCCCGCCTGCCCCTGCCGAGTCATGGCATGGCCATCATAGGTGGTCAACGCATTAACCGGCGTGCCTGGGGTATTGATCAGGATGGCCGGAATGGCCCCACCGTACATTGAGGCCCCATAGATACCAAGCAACAGGGTCAAACCGACAATGGGCTCCATACTGAAAGTCGCGGGCAGCAGGATAGCGATCGCAACCGCAGGCCCAACACCTGGAATCGCGCCAATGATGACGCCTCCCACAGCGCCCACCAACAGCGCAAGGATTACATCCAGCCGCCACAGAGTCTCAAGGGCTGACAGGAAAATCTCCATGCCCGCGTTTCCTAAAAATACAAAATCAGGAAATTGCGTAATGCGTCCGGCAGCAATTCATAAAAATGCCCGCCGGGAATTCTGACCTGCAAAAAGCTCTTGAAAACCAGCACCGTACACAGGCCCACAGCAGCTGCTGCCAATAGCATGCGTCCTTTGCGGTAACCCGAACGCAAAGTCAGGGCAGGCAATACTAGAAGGGTAGTCGGTAGATAGCCCAATTGCGGAACCAGGAAAACATATCCCATAAAATACAATGCATATTCCATCGGCTGCGCCCAGTTGGCAAGCTCAGTCCACGGAAAAAATCCATATTTGCCCGACCGGGTCTGACGAGCCATTGAGCTTAGCAGGTGACACAAAGCAAAAATCGAGAACCCTGCAAGGCACAGGCTTGGCCAAAAGCGGGGTTGCACCAGTAACGACGCTCCATCCAGCCACTGGGTCTGATCGTCTAGTTGCGATAAAAGAACAGCCGCCACCACGCATACGGCCAGAGCGAAAATTGCCTGGCCTGGCTGTTCTTCTACTGCGAAAATGCCCGAAGCATCGTCCTGCTTCTCCGCCATGATCGCTCCTCTATACGCCGGCGCCAGGAGGTGCGCCGATAAGTGATTCGATCATCAGATATGATCATAAACGCCTCTAACCCCGGGTGAAACCCGGGGTTAGAGGCAGTCTCAGAACCGCCTAACCCCCTAACAGGGAACCAATCGTCGCCATGGTTGCGATGTCTTTGTTGATCTGTCCGGCAGATTCGCTTGCATCCATCCAGTAGATCTGAGCGCCAGTGTCTTTCGCCACCTGCTGCGCTTTATCACTCAGCATGGACTTTTTGGCGACGGCAATAATCTTGTCGCGCACATTCTGAGGTGTCCCCTTGGTCACGAACAGTCCGTTCCACAAGAAGATATTCAACTCCGGTGAAATCTCACCCATGGTCGGCGCATCCGGTGCCTTGGAAATCCGCGATGCGGTAACCGATGCCAAAATCTTGACCTTGTCCAGGCAAGGAAGGATCAACTGAATGGTGGTGTTGATCACGTCTGCGTCGCCCGAAGACAGAGTATTGCAATCCAGCATGTCGAAGGCTGCGTCCGAACCCCACTCAAAACCGAGCGCTTTGGCCGCTGCTTTGGTCACCTGGGTTGGGGTCAGGGGATCTCCGAAATGGCCCAAGGCGACCTTGTTGCTCTTGGCATGGGTGGCTAACTCCTGCATCGAACTGTAGGGGGCATCACCAGAGGTCGCGATCACGAAGGGATAGGTCAGAAAAATACCCAACGGCTCAAAGGTCTCTGCCGTGAGTCCGTCAATGCCCAGTTTCGGGCCCACTACCGGCACCCCGATTACAAAAGAGCCGACCATTGAACCATCCGCAGGGGCATTAGCCACCTCCATGGCGCCAGGAAAAGGGCCGCCGCCGCCGCCAGGCTTGTTGACTACCGCCGCTGCCACACCGTAAGTGGTCTGGAAGTCGTCTGCGATCATCCGGGTTAACACATCTTCAAGATCACCCGGAGGCCAGGGCACCACAAACGATACCGGCTTATCCGGGTACTCTGCGCTAGCGGCACCCGTGAAGCACAATAAGAAACCGACCAAAAACATGCTCATCCACTTTTTCATTTTCTCGTCCTCACTTATTTACCTATGGTTGAAACCAAACTGGCGATGTCTCGCCAGACTCCAAGCCCCTCTTTCTGCCTGACGCGACTGCATACCGCCACCGTTCCGCCGGGAATATGAGAAAAGCATATCAAATCCAGCCTGCCACAGGCCGATCAAACCACATGTGCACCTGACCAGTACCAATCGCGTTTTCGTATTCACTAAAGCGCCGACCAGGTGCCGTACATTGAGCGCCGCCGATCGCTGCAATCATCATCAGGTAGTGACCAAAAAGTCCTTCAGGACGATGGGTCATGAATTCGTCCATGGTGTTGACCACAGAGGCGTGATCGCCCTGTTCCCACCATGCAATCCGTTGTTCATCTGCTGCCCGCGCCTGAGGTGTGATGATATGCACGGGGTCACACGACTCGTGCTTGTCCAGTTCTTTCATGGGATAAAACCTGTGGCTTAAGGAACCGCTGGCGATCAACACCACACGATGCTCCGACTGCCGGATAGCCTCGCCAAACCCTTGCCCCGCCCTTAAAAAATCATCGTGACTGGCGGTCTGGCAGATACTGACCGAAAGCCATTTCTCACTGCGGTTGAGGTAATGGGCGATATTCACCGTACCGTAGTTGACCGGCAGATGTGGATCGGCATTGGCAGTACAACGGGCACCCGCATCGCTTGCGCCCGCTGCGAGAGCCTCGGCCAGCACAGGGTCGCCGGGCATGTCGTAATGCACCTGGTTCAATCCCCGGGGCACTTCCTCTGAGGTGTAGGTACCCAATCGACGATCATGTGCCGTGACGATAAATTCGAACAGAGAAAACCAGTGGGTGTCGAAGACAATCACGACATCCGGGCGCAGTTCATCCAGCACCTCGTCCCTCAATCGCTCAAGACCCGGGACCAGGCTGATCTCGTTGCCGTCGTTCAATTCCCGGCGCACTGCCTCGGGCAGCATGATTGTAGGTACGTGCGACAAGAACCCCGCGCCGACCACTGCACCCATCGCATCTCCTCCTGTTCCGACTTCTTGTTCTATTAGTCAATCCTAATAGACAAATCGTTCGGGTCTAAACTAACATGGCTACGGCAGCCACGCAAGACGGATCAGAATGAACACACCCAAACTCACCATACCCGGTAATACCCACGCAGATCTCACCTCTCACGACACTTTTGCCCAAGGTATCCCTCATGCCACTTTCGAGCGGCTGAGACGGGATGATCCGGTCTGCTGGATCGAGCGCGGCGAGGGGTTGGGCTTCTGGGCGGTTACCCGACACGAAGACATTCTGACTATCAACCGCGACCATGCCCGGTTCAGCTCGGCACATGGCATCCGCATGGAGGATCAGACTCCCGATGAAGTCGAGGCCCGGCGCACATTTCAGGAAACCGATCCCCCGACACATACCCGCGCGCGCATACATCTTAACCGGGCTTTCAGCAAGAAAATGATCGCAACTTATGAGATCCAGGTTCGCGAACTGGCTGTAGAGATTCTGGACAACGCCCTGCTGGAACCACAGTTTGATGCGGTTACGATGATCGCGCGTAAATTGCCGATGCGTATGCTCGGTCGGGTGGTCGGCCTGCCCGATGATGACCTCGACTGGCTGGTGGATAAGGGCGATTCACTGATCGCCAACACCGATCCGGATTTCACCGACCATGTTATCGATCAGGTCAATACCGATGAATACCGGTTCTATCCCTTTCGCTCCCCTGCGGGCAAAGACCTTTATGATTACGCTGAGAAGCAGGCCGCGCTTCGCCGAGACACCCACAAAGATGATCTGCTATCTCTTTTCCTGGCACCGATGAAAAACGGTGAAACATTCACTGATCTTGAATTCAAGAACGCGTTTGCGCTGCTGGTCTCGGCCGGTAATGACACGACCCGTTACAGTATCAGCGCATCGATCAAGGCGCTGATCGACAACCCTGACTTGCTGAGCCAGCTTCGCACACTCGACGAGGCGCAGTGGCTGCTTGCCGTTGAAGAAATGCTGCGCTGGGCCTCGCCCACGATGCACTTTCGGCGAACCGCGATCGAAGATGTAGAATTTAAGGGTCATCACATTAACGCAGGAGACAAGGTCATCCTTTGGTTTATCTCCGCCAACCGAGATGGAACCGTATTCGAGCAACCTTTTACGATTAATATCAACCGTACGCCTAACCCACACCTGGCGTTTGGGCAAGGTAGCGTGCATGCCTGCCTGGGCATGTGGCTAGCTCGACTTGAGCTTCGAGTCGTGATGCAGGAACTGGTCAAACGAGTTCACTCGATAGAACAATCCGCGCCTGAGACCTACCTGCGATCAAATTTTATTGGCGGTATAAAATCACTCCCCGTTTCCATTCAGTGTGTTCAATAATTCCTAGGTCACAGCACCAGAAGGAGATTGGGTTGTTTAATGTCAAGGTGAATCTTAGTCTTATAACCTAAAAAATAAATTTGTAGATGGAGAAGAATATGAGCACCTATAAACGCATGCGGGTCCTTTTCTGTGATCACCTGAACCTGCCCCGTGGCAAGTACCTGCCGGCATCGGTCGCCGAATCCGGCAAGGCTCGTTTTTGCATCAGTTTGTTTGGGCTAACCCATGATCGCGAGCTTTCGCCCGTCAGCGGATCCCTGATGCTCGAAGGTCTACCTGATCTGGAGGCGGTGTTTGACCCAAACGACGCCCGACCCAGTTGGGAAGACGATACCGGCATACTCCTGGCCGACCTGGAACGACACGGTGCCACTTTGCCCACCTGTGGGCGCAGTCTGCTCAAACGAACGATTGCGCAATTCAAGGAAAAAGACCTTGATACTCAGATCGGTATCGAACTGGAAGCCTTTATCTTTCAACGCGGAGACGACGGTCAATGGGTGCCTTATGACACACCGGGCGCATTTGTTTATGGATCGGGGCAATCGGTAGACCCCGCAGGGTTAATCGATGATATCTGGCGCCAGGCCGAGCTTTGTAATCTTCCCATCGAATCACTGAACTCAGAATACGATTGGCCGCAGTTTGAGCTGACCTTGAAATACTCTGATGCACTGTCAGCGATCGACAATATCTTTTTGTTCAAGGTCATGGCTAAAGAGACGCTGGCCAAGCGCGGCTACCTGTTGAGCTTCATGCCCAAACCGCTATCAGATCGTGGTGGCAGCGGACTGCATGTCAACTTCAGTTTCACAGATACCAACGGCAATAACGCTCTGGCGGACTCTGGCGCATCAGAGGGTATTTCCAATCTTACCCGTCAATGCATTGCCGGGCTCATACAACATCATGAGGGTATGGCCGCCCTATTGGCACCCACCGTTAATTCGTATCGACGGCTACGCCCGGCGAGCCTGTCGGGGTACTGGGCCAACTGGGGTCTGGATCACCGCGGAACCACGGTTCGCATCCCCGGAGAGCGCGGCAGTGCGACCCGCATAGAGCATCGTATGGCCGACTGCGCTGCAAACCCCTATGTGGCAGCAGCCACTGTATTGCAGGCGGCACGGCTCGGCATAGAGCATCAATACGACCTACCCCCGGCAGAGACGGGTGATTGTTTCGAAAATATCAATACCGAGCGCTGCGTACCAGAAAATCTGGGCGCGGCTCTCGGTGCATTACGCGCCGATGAGGCATTGGTCGAGGCCTTGGGAGAGGGGCTGGTTGCTAATTTCTGTGAAATCAAGGAAATCGAGTGGGGCAAATATCTTGCCCATACCAGTGACTGGGAACTCGAGTACTACCAGAACTTCATCTGATGACTATCTTTGTCTTTCGACACTCGGGGTATGCTCTTAAGACTGGATCCGTATTTTCGTCATGACTGGCTCCTCAACACGCTTTGAGCTTGAAGGTGTTGCGATCTCGCCAGATCACTATGTGGATGGCGCCCGCCTGGCATCCGCAGCGACTTTCGAAGTCCGCTCACCGCTCGATTGGACCCGCGTGCTCGGCCATGTGGCCCGAGGCGATGCGGCTATCGCGAATGCAGCACTAACCAGCGCCTCCACGGCTTTCCCCAGGTGGGCGGCACTTTCGGGCACAGCACGAGGGGAGTACCTGCACCGTCTGGCAGAGCTTATCGACGAGCGTAGTGACCAGATCGCCCGCGTTGAGTGTCTTGATATGGCTATGCGGGAGGAAAGCCTCAGATTACGCGTGATTCCCCGCGGTGCCAGAAATTTCCGCGCCTACGCCGATCTCGCGGTGGAATACGAGGAGCGCTCCTGGAGTTCCAATAATACTGATAACCGGGTAATCCGCATGCCCTGTGGCCCGGCGGTGATCATCACACCCTGGAACGCGCCCTTTATGCTTTCTACCTGGAAGTGCGCCCCTGCGCTCGCGGCTGGTAATACGGTCGTCCTGAAACCTGCCGAATGGTCACCCTTAAGTGCCTCGATCCTGGCAGACCTGATCGATGAAGCAGGCTTTCCACCCGGTGTGTTTAATATCGTCCAGGGGATCGGAGAAGAAATCGGGGCTGCCCTCGTCAGCGACCCAAGAGTCCGCCGGGTTTCCTTTACCGGCTCACCCGAAACTGGTCGACTGATCGGAATGGCAGCCGCCAGAAATCTCGTGCCTTTTACTGCCGAGCTTGGAGGAAAAAGTCCTCTGATGGTATTCGCCGACGCAGACATAGACGCAGCGGCAAAAAAAGCCGCTGGGCAATACGACGATGCCGGGCAGGTCTGCCTGGCAGGCACGCGGCTACTGGTCGAGGCGTCAGTTCGGGATGAGTTTCTTGAAAAATTCCTGACCTATACCCATGAGCACGTTCTGGGAGACAGTCGGGACGACAATACCACCATCTCCCCGGTAATTCATGTAGATCATCTGGCGCAAATTGACGGATTTGTCCAGCGTGCCCGAAGATGCGGCGATAACGTAATGATTGGCGGCAAAATCTGGCGTGAAGGTGGCTTATGGTACGAACCGACTTTGATCGAACCGGTATCGAATAACTCTGAGATTGTGCAAAAAGAGGTGTTCGGGCCAGTGCTGACCCTGCAGGCTTTCGACAGCGAAGCGCAAGCGATTGAACTTGCCAACAGCACTCCCTACGGGCTTGCCGGTATGATCTACACCACCAGTGCAAAGCGGGCCGACCGGGTAGGACGCGCGGTCCGCGCTGGCACCGTGTGGGTAAACTGCTTTTTGATCCGTGATCTCAGTGCACCTTTTGGCGGCACGGGCATCAGTGGGATTGGACGTGAGGGTGGTGATTACGCACTCGATTTTCACAGTGACTTAAAGACTCTGCAGGTCTTACAATCATCAGTTAGCTGAAATGCCGCAGATCTGCTTTAAACAACATGACGGCTCCAGCATTACCGTTGAAACGAACTCGGGCCAAACACTGATGCACGAAGCGCTGCGCCACGGCATCGTCGGCATTATTGGGGAGTGTGGGGGTTCGTGCATGTGTGCGACTTGCCACATTCACCTGAAAGACCCGGGGCAATTCGGTCTGGGTGGCATCAGCGAGATGGAGGAGACCATGCTGGAACTCGAGGGTGAAGATATAACGCCACACAGCCGCCTTGCCTGCCAGATTGAGATCACCCCCCAACTTGACGGCCTGATCGTCACCGTAGCCAGTACCGGCGACTGATCTTGGCCGGCATCATCATTATCGGTACCGGACATGCCGCGGTACAGTGCGCTGCCAGTCTGCGCGATAACGGCTCTAGTTCTACAATCACGCTGCTGGGAGGTGAGACCGACCTACCCTACCATCGGCCGCCACTTTCAAAAAAATACGCCGTCATAGGAGTGCCCGAGGAGTTCTCCCTTCTACGGGCGGCTGATTTCTTCGAAAAAAACAACGTCAAACTTCGCCTGGGAAAATCGGTTGAAGCGATCGATATCCATCAGCGGTGCGTAGTGATGGGGGATAGTGAAAAGCTCCCCTTCGATCAACTGGTGATTGCAACTGGATCGCAACCGAGAATGCTTTCGATCCCCGGCATTGAACATGCATTGTCGCTGTATTCGCTGGATGATGCACGGATCCTCTCCATGCGCCTTGGCAGTGCAAAAACTGTCGCAGTGATCGGTGGGGGCTTTATCGGTTTGGAAATTGCCACTGCCGTCGCTGCTGCTGGACAAAAGGTCGCCGTGGTTGAAGCCGCCCCGCAGATACTCGGCCGATCTCTGACGCCTTCGCTCGCGGCACGCGTACGGACAGTGCATGAAGCGGGCGGACTCAATATCATTAGCAATACCGCAGTAGACGCGATCCGCACAGATGGCATCTCCACCAGTGACGGATTTATTGAGGCCGATCTGGTGATATGTGGGGCCGGCAGCGTGGCCCGCGCTGAACTGGCAGAAAAGGCCGGACTGACCACTGGTAACGGTATCCACGTTAATCGGGTGCTTGAAACGAGCGTTCCTGGAATTTACGCCATTGGCGATGCCGCCTGTTTTGAGACTTCTACTGGAGAGCACCGCCGTTACGAATCAGTCCAAAATGCCAATGACCAGGCCCGCACCCTGGCCAAAACCCTTTGCGGTGAGCGCACACCCTATGATGCCCTGCCGTGGTTCTGGTCCGATCAGGGAAGCATAAAACTGCAGATGGCCGGAGATTCGTACGGCGCTTCCAAGGTGGTGACAGTCGATGGCGAGAAGGCGCCCCAGGCCGCGGCATTTTGCTTTAACACGCAAAATCACCTTTGCGCCCTAGAAACCATCAACTGGCCTGCTTATCATGCATTGTCGCGAAAAGCGCTCTCCGATGGCCGGGTCATTAGCCGCGCTCACCTTGAGTCGGCCGACTACGTCTTGAAGACGGCCCTAAAAAGCTGAAAGCATCAATTCGAATCAGTCAATCCTCCAACTGGCTCTTGTAGTGCTTGGCCCCTTGTCCCTGCGGGACACGTTTACCACGATGCTCCCAGTCGCCCCCCATCGCAGTGGATATTACTTCTTCAGAACTGCTTGGCTGCGCGCCGAGATCATCGCGGATAGGTGTCGGGCCAGTCACAATCCGGTTTTTCAAGGTGCCAAGGCCTTCGACTTCTACCTCGACGATGTCACCAGGCTCGACTGGACGACTGTTGGCGGGCGTACCTGAAAGCAGAATATCACCTGGTTCCAGTGTGATATTACGTGCGATATCTGCAACCAGATAGTGCATATCCCATTCCATTTCGTCAGTGCTGCCGTCTTGCATTATCTTGCCGTTAACCCGGGTTGAGATCTGCTTACCCCGAAAATCCCAGTCAGTAACCAGAGCCGGTCCGACCGGGCACAACGTATCTGAGCCCTTGACCCGCAGCATCGAGCCCGCATCTGTATCGCGAAAATCATGAAGCCCGTAGTCGTTGGCGACCGAATAACCCGCGATGTAGTCTGCAGCCTGTGCCTGGCTGATGTTACGGCAATGTCGTCCAATCACGATCGCAATTTCGCCCTCGTAGTTAAGCCACTGACAGCGCTGGGGGCGCACCACATCAGCGCCGTGGGCAGATAACGCGGTGATCGGTTTTTGAAAATACGTGGGCGCACTGGGTAGTTTCGTCATGTATTCTTCTACCCGACTGCGGTAATTCAGATGTACACAGATAATCTTGCGCGGTTGTGCCGGTGGAAGATGCACCGCATTCTGGGTGGATACCTCGCGACCATCGTTACTGATCAAGGTATCGCCTTCACGCCTGACCCGCGTTGGATACCCGTCCAGGAGCACGTTTCTAAACTCAGTCATCGTTTTTCACTTGTTGATTTCATTAGGCTCCGAACGATATCATAGAGGGACAAAAGTGCAATAAAAAATAAGGTATTCCATCATGGTAAAGGGGTTTATGTTCCCACGCACAGCGACCGGACAGGCGTCGTTGCTGCCTAATACACCATGGCACTACTCCGGCGCCATGCTCACACTTGAATACCGCACCGATCCTGATGCGGTTGCCGAACTGCTGCCCGAAGGCATTGAACTGGCCGATGAGGATCCGGGTGCCGTCGCAGTGATCTGGGCCGATTGGCAAAGCTGCTCTGACAGCTATGAAGAACTGCTGGATCCCGTGCGCAGTCAATACATGGAAGCCTTCATCGTGGTTCGCTGTCAGTATCGCGGATCTCACTACTCGCGCTGCGTCTACATCTGGGTGGATAAAGACTATGCACTGGTGCGCGGCCAACACCAGGGTTACCCCAAGAAAATAGCCTCAATTCACATGACCCGACCTATTACCGTCGGCCGGGCCGGTGCCCACCTGGAATCTGG
The DNA here is from genome assembly GCA_014239575.1 of Gammaproteobacteria bacterium. GTDB lineage: Bacteria > Pseudomonadota > Gammaproteobacteria > Arenicellales > UBA868 > UBA868. The sequence continues at coordinate 15,173 of JAAZYQ010000012.1, read as the reverse complement.
AGGTCGGTTTGGCGCCACCATCGCAGCGTATGACCGGCGACTTATTCAAGCAGAGTTTGAAATCACCGGTACCAGCGATAACGCCGGCTTCGTCAACGGCCTGCCCATGCTGCACAACCGCCTCATGCCTGCTATCGAGGGAGACGGTACTGACAGTCTGGACGAACTGGTCACCATGTCGGCTTACCAAAGCGAGATAGGTCGCACCTTTACCGGCGATTTTCAACTGCAGCTGTTTGATTCGCCTACCGAAGAACTGACTCGTCTGCAGCCACGCGAGCTGATCGCCGGCTACTGGCGTGAAGTATCGTTCTCCTGGAAATCCGGAACCACGCTCGCCCGTCGCAACCTGCCGGAAACCGGTGGTGACTGACTCGCCTCACAATTCGTCTATTACCATCGCCGAAAAAGCGGCCCACAAGCGCGTGCGTGCGCTGGGTGTCGATCTTGGCGCAATGGATGCAGTAGCGAATATTTTTCGTGCAGCCAACAGCATCCGCAATAAGGCAGAGCGCGATCTGCTGGCCCAACATGGGTTGTCCTTCACCGGTTTTACCGTGCTTTGGGTGCTATGGGTCTGGGGACCCCGGGAATCTCACCAGTTGGCGGAGGAGTCATCAGTCTCCAAGAGCACGCTGACTGGCATCGTCAAAACCTTACACACCTTGAAACTCGTTGAGCGAAAATCCCACCCCAGTGATGGCCGTCGATTAATTATTGCGCCAACCCAAAAGACACTACACCTGATGGAGGAGTTGTTCCCCAAATTTAATGAACTCGAAAAAGAAGTCACCAAAGGGCTGACGAAAAAAGAAAAGAGCGGCCTGATCAAGAAGCTTCGCACTATTTTGCACACCCTGGAAGGATAGCTGGGGTTACTCGTGCCCTGCCCTTACCGTTAAGTCCTGTCTTGTCTTGGTAATGGCATTCCCCAAAGGAAGGAGCGACGATTAGCCTTCAGCGAGCGTTGCCTGCCTAAAACGCCGCTAGTTGTTTGGACTACTCCAGCGCGGCCGCAAATGATAGGCTCACCGCATGTCTTGAATCCTCCCGGGAGTCGTTAGCCGATGTTTTCTCATCGAATGTCCAAACTCAAAGAGCGGCTGGTTGACTCTGGCATTGATATAGCGCTGATCACCGACGACGACAGCGTTTATTACTACAGCGGGTATTACGACTACCTGCATATGGATTTTGGCCGCCCGACCCTGCTTGTCGTTATTGCGAACGGCGAGAGCGTACTGATCACCCCGACTATGGAACAGGACCTGGCTGAATCCTCGGCAGTGGTCGATGGCATAGCGCTTTGGAACGACGGCATGGGTAATGAATGGCGTGAAGCCCTGCCGGGCTTGATCGGCACTACTGCCCGGGTTGGCATTGAGCCGGACCTGATTCCTCCGATAGTCCGGGCTTATGTTGATTCCATAGTTGATTCCAAGCGTTATTGCGATGTCACACCGATCATCAGCGACATGCGCATGATTAAGTCTGCGGAAGAATTACAGATTGCCCGCCATGCCGGGCAAGTCGGTATCGCCATGATGGAGGCTGGTCGCGACGCCATTGGCGTGGATGTACCGGAATACGAAGTAGCCCTTGCCTCAACTCAGGCCGGCACCCGTAAGGCAGCGGGACTTCTGAAAGCGCACTACCAGGATAGCCGCATGTCGCCGAGCATTCACTTCATGCAGATTATGGCCTCGGGGGATGAGATCACCATGACTCATCATCGGGCCAGTACCAAACCTCTTAAATACGGCGAGCCGGTCTTTTTGTGCTTTTGCGGGATGACCAATTTTCACCGATTTAAGCTGGGATTCGATCGCACCTTCTGGCTGGGGGAGATTGCCGACCGATCGCAGGAGGCTGCCTACCAGACTGCGGTAGATAGTCAGGCCGCAGCGCTTGCGGTTCTTAGGCCGGGGATTCGCGCAGAAGATGTGCACAGCGCTTATGCACAAGTGATCCAATCTGCAGGGTATGAGTATCCTTTCCGTTGCGGCCGGGCTACGGGTTTCAGTTTTCTTGAGCGCCCGCAGCTGGTCTTTGGTGATAAAACGGTACTGCAACCGGGCATGGTATTTGCGGTAGATGGCTCGGTCACCGTACCCGGAAAATTCCGTGCCCAGGTCGGCGATAGCTTTATCATTACCGAGAATGGGTATGAGCAGATTACCTCGCATCCAAAAGCACTGGCAGAGGTGATCATCTGATAAGGAACTTATTATGTTCAAACTAGGCGACCAAGTTGTATCCAGCGGATGGCAACCCGAACTCGATGCCGGCAAGCACTGGCGGGCAAAACTGGGCTTCATCTTGATGTCCACAGACCTGGCTGCAGAATCGGATTTTTTTGCCATGGCGCCCGAAGGGGTGGCTGTGCACATTACACGGCTTAAGACCGACGACTACACAACCAATGAGACCTTGTCCCGACACATCGAGGCCATGGCTGATGCGGCCAGCCGTATTCAGCCGGATACCAAACCCAATGTGATCAGCTACAGCTGCACCAGTGGCTCTATTGTGATTGGTGAGGAGCAGATCATGGCCGAGATCAAAAAAGGCGCCCCGTATGCACAACCCATGACACTGGTAACTGGCGTGGTAGACGCTTTGCGCGAACTCAAAGCCAAAAAGATCGTTGTCGGCACACCTTACCTGGATGAAATCAATACCAACGAAGCCGAGTTTCTTCTCGCCAAGGATTTCGAGGTATTGGACATACAGGGTCTAAACCTTGAGACTGGAATCGAGTTCGGTCAAGTCACGCCGCAGTACTGGAAGCGCTTTGCTCTTGAGATCGACTGTGCAGATGCCGATGCCATCTTTCTCAGCTGCGGAGGAATCCGCTCAGCCGAGGTCGTACAGGAGATTGAGGCCCTAGCGGGAAAACCCGTAATCACAAGCAACCAGGCACAGATGTGGAGCTGCCTGCGCCGTGCCGGCATCACCGACACGGTTGAAGGGTTCGGTCAGATCTTTTCAATGCCTGGCGCCACACTTTTACCGAGCCCCTAGCACCTTGCCTTGCCTTGCAATACGTCTTGCTGCGGCTATAGAGGAGTTGACTCAAGTCCTAATAAATTCGGCGATGTCTTCCGACTGCACCACGTGACAATAGATCATATTGATCACCGCCAGTTCGTGGTTATGAAGATCCATTGTCGAAGCAGCACAACAATCTTCGACGACCAGTACGTTGAAGCTTTCGTCGGCAAGACTGCGTACAGTGCTGCTGACACATTGATCGGTGAAGATTCCGGCTACCACTAGATTCTTTACCCCGATGTTGTGCAGAATCAGACGGAGATTTGAACCTGTCAGGGCACTGTCGGTTGTCTTGGTGATGACAATCTCATCATCCTGCGGGGGTTAGAAACAGTTACAGTCGATCCATTTTTTTTACTAGAGCAATGCCAGCATCGTAGCGGCGTCGCTGACTTCAAACTTTCGCGGCTCTTCAATATTCAGGTGGGTAACTACCGCATCATCCACAATCATAGCGTAGCGGCCTGAACGCTCACCAAAACCAGCCGCACTCAGATCTGCCTGGCGGCCCATACCGCGGGTGAACGCACCATTACCATCAGCGATCATCGATACTTTATCTGCGGCCCCTTGTGCCTTACCCCAGGCATTCATTACCCAAGCGTCGTTCACGGACAGGCAGACGATCTCATCAACGCCTTTGCCCCGAAACTCCCCGGCCAATTCAATAAACCCGGGTAAATGCTTAGCAGAGCAAGTGGGTGTAAAGGCACCAGGCAATGCAAAAAGCACCACCTTTCGCCCCGAAAACAGTTCTTCTGACTGAATCGACTCCGGGCCTGATTCGCCCATTTTGTGTAAAGTCGATGCTGGAATTCGATCACCTACTGATATCGTCATAGCTCCCTCTTTTTTCGGGTTTTCCTGATTAATAAAACTGGAATAAATCCTGGCTTACTACCATCTTATCAGTCCCGCAAAAAGACTGTCGCAGGCGGATGATACTACGGTTATCTTCCCGCGATAGCACCCAGGGCTGCGCTCGCCAGACGTGCCGCGGGTGGATCGGCGCGACTGGTCAGCAATACCGGCACCGACCCACCGAGCACGATACCGCCCGCGCAGGCGCTCATAAAATAAACCATCATTTTGAACAACGCGTTGCCGGCTTCAATGGTTGGCACAACCACGATATCTGCGTTACCGGCGACTGGGTGTTCAATACCCTTCATTTGTGCCGCCGCGACGGACGCAATATTGTCAAAAGCGAGCGGGCCAAAAACATCGGCCTGTAGGTCGGTTGCGCCAAAATGCGCGGTGATCTCTTGGCACTGCCCGGTAACGGGCATAGCATCGCTGACCGTTTCGGAAGCTCCCAGCAGTGCAACCTGAGGTCTTTGCTGCCCGAGTTTGTGCGCCAAGGCAACCGCGTTTTCAATGATCGCTAACCGGGTGGGAATGTTTGGTGCAACGTTCACGGCGCAATCGGTGAGCATAATCGCTTCATCGGTGTCCGGCAAAGTCATATGAAAAACATGTGATAGGCGCTGCTGGCCCCTAATCCCGGTATCCTTTGCCAGTAGCGGGCGCATGAACGTATCCGAGTGGATGTCGCCTTTCATGACCATCTGCACTGCACCAGAACGGGCCAGTGCCGCCCCTTCTTTTGCTGATCGCTCTTCGCTGGCCGCCTCGACGATTTGCAGATCTTCGATATCCCAGCCAATCTCTTTTGCCGCTTGGGCAATAGTCCTTGCATCACCCACCAGTAACGGTTGAATGATTCCTGCGTTCTGGGCCTCGCGGGCACTTTTTAGCGCCAACGGGTGGCCTGCACCGATTATGGCAGTCGTCACCGGCTCGGCGCTGGCAGCCCGCGTTAGTAAACTTCGCGGACACCGGACCTCGTGCTGACTCAAGAAACTTTTCATGCTTTCCCTGTGATTGCTCTTCTAGCGCCGGGAAGGCCTAAACCGCATTTTCCTCAGACTTTTCGATCGCGCGGACAAGTCTGAGACGTTGACGCTTCCCTAACCGCCTCATGGCGGGGTATTCATAACATGAAATACTTTCGATGTCTTGAAAACCCTGAGTTTTCCCCGCCGTGTTGGGGTACTGCCTATTGGGCGATCAAATTTCGCATCACGCACAGTCGAGCCGACAACTTCTGTTAGGGAACTCAAATCTCTTGATGATCTTGCCTCGCCCGGCCATTGCATGGGATATGTCGAAGGAAGGTGACATGTGCATTCTTTACGAAGGGGATCGTAAAATCTGACCTCAACCGTCAAAAGTGCAGCGAAATATCTCGATGCCCTGAATTGCAAGCCGCCACGTACAGCGCCAGTTCCTCAGGCATTTTAGTCTGCTGACGGATCCCGAGCGTGCCACGAATCATCTCTTCATATCGCACCAGGCCCGAGTAAAGCTCCGACTGGGCGCGATCCCGCCAGATCATCTGGTTGTTGAATTCTTCAATACCCTGCTCGAGCAGTTTCTGAGCCTTTTCTACTTTGGGCTTTTTCTTACCTAACGCGCGTCGGGATTTTGATATCTTGGATTTTATATCCTCGGCGCCCTTGACTCCACTGAGTCGCTTCGCCAGACCTTTCAAGGCTTCAGCCGTCTGCGCAGCATCCTGCTGATTAATTCGCTCGCGCATCGCGAGCAGCTCGCCCTCCAATGCTTCTAATGCGGCGCTGGCTTCAAATATCCCAAGCAACTGCTCTACCGGTTCGTAGGCACTATCGGCAGCACGACGGTACTGACGCCGTGCTGTGGCCTCGGTCTTGACCAGCGCAACAAAAGCGTTACGCGTTTCCTGCCAGTTCTTGGGAATCTGATCTTCCAGAGTATCGCGAGATGTTTGATGTTCAAGAATTTCTCGCTCAAGGGCCTCTCGGTCTACAGCCGAGATTTCTGACCCGGCTAAATTCAGCCGCCGCGTGGTTTTTGCGATCTGCTCATCGACCTTGCGAATCTGGCTCTGTAGGCGTCGAACATGGTTGTGTACTACCCGATACTTATCTTGGGCTGCGACCACCACACCACTGGCTTGCTCGGCTTGCCCAAGTAGCGCAGGAACCGCGTCAGCCTGATCGAGCCCCTTGCTGAATCCCGCAGCTAACTTCTTAGGTAGATAGCTTGTATCCAGGGAACGGGCAAGGACGATTGCATCCTCGAGGGCGCTCAAGTTTTCCGAAAACTGTTCGGACACGTACTCTTCTATACAGATCTGCAGTTTAGGGTTGCGTGGTGGCGGTGCCGTTTCCGCCGTAAAGGCAACTCGGTTTGGCAGGTAATTCACCAGCGCGGGATTGGCAGCAACGATGCCCAGCGCCACCAACTGCAGCACGATAAAAGCAATAACACCCTTATACATCTCAACGGTTTTTACGATGGCCGGTGCCACACCGCGCAAATAGAACAACGCGAAACCGAAAGGCGGGGTCAAAAATGATGTCTGGACATTCAATCCGATCATCACACCGAGCCAAACTGCAGTCACGTTAGCTGATGGGTCTGCCAATAGAATCGGCGCAATGATGGGGACCACCACCACCGCAATCTCGATAAAGTCCAAAAAGAAACCCAGAATAAAGATCACAGCCATCACAATGATGAATTTGGCCCAGAATCCTCCTGGCAGTTGGTTTAGGAAGTCCCGGACCAAATCTTCTCCGCCAAAGGCCCGAAACGCTGCTGTGAGCATGGCAGCACCCAGCAGGATGATAAAGACCAGCGAAGTCGTTTTGGCAGTCTCGACCATGACCCCATTTAAGGTGTCATCTATACGATAGGCCCGTACCGCACTCCAGATCAGTGCTGTCAGCAAACAACCGGTAGCCACTACAGCGGTAATCAGAACGGCGACGTCGGTGGCGGTTTTGATCTGGCGAACATTGATATCAAATTGATGTAGTAAGACGCCAATCACGACCAGCGAAGCGATGCCCATAAAGGCGGGGAGATAGGCGCCCTTGCGCCCTGCCCGGAGTCGATACCCGGCCATGAATAACGCACCAGCAGCACCAATGGCACCAGCTTGGTTCACTGTAGCGATACCGGCAATGATCGAGCCCAGAACCAGAAAGATCAGCCCCAATGGCGGCACCAGAATCAAAATCACCTTGCCAAAAAATGCCAGATCGAAAGAGCCCTCGTAACGAACAGTAGGGGCCGCATTGGGCCGTAGCAAGGCATAACCAAGAATAAACGCCATGTACAGGGCAACCAAAACCAGGCCTGGAACAAAAGCACCCAGGAACATCTCGCCGGCACTGGTAGACGACACACCAAACTCAGACGGCATGGTTAGCTCGCCAGTCGCCACCTTATGCAAGCTCTTGCGTGCGGTGCCTGCCTGATCAGTGGCGCTCGCCAGTTGATCGGCCAGGATAATGAGCACAATCGATGGGGGAATAATCTGCCCAAGAGTGCCCGAGGCTGCGATGGTGCCGGTTGCCAGCGGCCGCGAATAGTTGCTCTTTAGCATAGCGGGTAACGAGATCAAACCCATCGCCACCACTGTCGCGCCAACAATTCCGGTCGTCGCTGCCAGCAGCGCGCCAACGAAGACCACAGATATTCCAAGGCCGCCTGGGACTGGGCCGAACAACTGCGCCATCGTCACCAGCAGGTCTTCTGCAATCCGCGAACGCTGCAACATGATGCCCATGAAGATGAAAAGCGGTATAGCAATCAAGGTGTCCCGCTCCACCTCCCAATAGACGCCTCTTAGGTTTGTTACCCCCGCAGTCAACCACTCGCTGGGACCACCGTGGGAAAAGAATGCATCCGCATCGCCGATCGCAAGGTACCCCACAATGGCAGCAAGGCTAATCGTGAGAATGGCGGACCCCGGCAAGGCAAACGCAACCGGAAATCCCACGCCCAGTGCCAGAGCCATGAGGACGATCAGCAGTGCAAGAAATACCAATTCCATAATAATTCCGCCTAATCAGGCAACTGCCGAAGAAGTCGGTTTTCTTTTTCCAGGCTCATCGCGATAGTCAGCTACCGATTCGAGAAAATAACTGACAAACTGCACCGCCATAGTCACAGCAAAAACTCCAAGAAATCCTGCCATCAGATACTTCACGTACATGCCGTAGCCAGACTGGGAAACCTCAAAATTGACCACCGGCATATTGATAATTGCCATCTTGTTGCCCATGCCCACTATCATAATCGTCCAGCACATCGTCAACCCCAGAAATATAGAACCAAAGGCATTAACCAGCGCTTTTCTTTTATTGCTGTAACCAGAATAAAAAACATCAACCCGAACGTGCCCTTCTTCAAGCAGTGTATAAGCACTGGCAAAAAGGAACAGTGCGCCATACCAGAATCGCACCAGATCACCCATGAATGCCTGCTCATAGGAAAATATAAACCGGGTAAACACAATCGCCAATTCGGCCACTACGATCAGCAGAGTGAGCCAGATGAATCCAAGAGATCGCGAGAACGCCGCGATAACGACACTAAGAATCATCAACGGACAATGAACATAAATGCCGCGGTAACTCGGCCGACCTAATGACCTTGCGATGTCCTCGCCGACAAAGATTGGCAACCAGCCCTCAACCCGCGCAAAAGACACTATCATGTCGCCGACACCGACCAGTAGAACGATCCAAAATGCCACACGGACCAAAAAGGCGCTTATGTCAGAGATCAAAAATCCATCCGCCCTCAAAGAGCGTTGACGGCTTAAAAGTACATAAACCACTGCACCGACAAACCCAGCAACATAGACCGACAATTGAATCCATGAAGACGCGCTCGGATCTTTTGCAAAAAAAACAGGTGATATCCCGGGCCAGTCGAACACCAGGCTTAGGACATTATTTACAAGAAAAACGCCAATAGCGGCAAGCAATATCCAACTGAAAAGACGGGCCAGTAAGTCCGGCCAATCGCCACGGTTTACCCGATCTATGCTTGCGTCGCTCATAACGGTGATCCAAAGCAAGGGACGGGGCATAAGCCCCGCCCCTCACTCACTCACTATGTTTAGGATGAACGACTAGTTACCGATCTCAAGTACTCGGTTTCTCTGAGTGGAAAAAGCGACCTCGGCAATGGATTGCCAGGCGCCGAGTTCCCGCAGGTTGGCTTGGAAGTTATCGTTGATCTTCTTGGCCAAAGCACTGTGGTCTCGAACATTCTCAAAGACCTCGGCAGCCGCCTCACCAAAGCTATCGAAAGTATCGTCGGAGAATTCCTTGAGCACCACGCCGTGTTCATCGATCATCTTGGCAAGATACTCGCCGTTATTGGCCTGGCACTCTTCGTACTGTGCCGCATGCTCTTCCATAGAGGCCGCTGTGATCAGTGCCTGTTCCCAACTACTCAAGGAACTCCACCAGGAAGCATTCATGCCAAAAGAAAGGCCGCCGCCTGGCTCATGGAAGCCGGGGTAGTAGTAATACTTGGCCGCCTCATAGAACTTCATGAAGTAGTCGTTATACGGACCTACCCACTCAGTCGCATCAATAGCGCCAGATACCAGGTTCTCGTAAATCTGGCCACCCGGCAGTGATACCGGTGAGGCGCCCAGTAATGCCATGCAGTCACCGGCCAGGCCTGGAATGCGCATCTTCAGACCTTTAAGGTCTTCAGCGGAATTGATTTCCTTGTTAAACCAACCGCCCATCTGGGCTCCAGTTGCACCACAAGGCAGGGCCTTAAGGCCAAACTCGCCGGAGACTTCATCCCACAGGGCCTGGCCGCCTTTGAATTTGATCCAGGCATTCCACTCTACAGTGGTCATCCCAAAAGGCACCGTCGTGAAGTAGGCAAACCCCGGATGCTTGCCCTTCCAGTAATAATCAGCAGCAATATAGGCTTGTGAGTTACCAGAAACCACATCGTCAAAACTGTCAAAGGCTCCAACTTTCTCGCCTGCCGCGTAATAAGTCGTGTTGATCCGACCCTCACTGAGTTCAGTAATGCGCGCCGCCAACCGCTGGGCACTAATGCCCAGGCCCGGGAAATCTCTTGGCCAGGTCGAGACAATCGTCATCTCCCGGCTTTGCGAGGCGATTGCAGGAGCCGCTAGTGCGCCTGCCGCCACGGCCGTTCCCGTACCGGCCTTTTTAAGAAAATCACGTCTTTTCATGTTTCCTCCTTAATCGTAGGGTATTGTTATTCATAACTATAACGGTCAAAGTAGACTGACCGATGACGCCCAGTATGTCAAATATTGGGTAACCACTCAAGAAGTTAAAGATAGAAAATCTGGAATATGTCCGAGGATGCCAAAAACCGATCGCTAGTAGTTGATAGGCTACTATGCCATTGCGGACACAACCCTACATACTCCGGTGCGTTAGTTCACCTTCAGCCCTGCTAGAGGCGTGGAGGAAATACCTCTTAAGGCCATGAATCAACCAAACACAAGAATAATGAAAACAGCCCGTACGATGGCGATGAAAGGCGGGGGCTACTACAGCGAACGCACTCGGGGTGCCAAGGATGTCATCGATAACGCATCTGGGATGCTACTCGATGCGGTTGACCAGATCTCCCCGCCCAGCGACGGTCAACCGATCACCCTGGCCGACTTTGGCGCAGCTGACGGAGGCACATCACAAGAAGCCATCAGGGCCTGTGTCTTAAAAATCCGCTCGCGATTCAGCGAATCCCAGATTCAGATCACCTATACCGATCTACCCAATAACGATTTCACCGCTTTGTTTAGAAATCTGCTTGGATTTAACCAGGAGTCCCAACAAACCTATCTCACGGAATTTGACAACGTTTTTGTAAGTGCATGTGGTATTGGTTTTCATCAACAGTTACTGCCTGACGAATCACTCGATATTGGGTTTTCCGCTACCGCCATGCATTACCTTTCTGAAAAACCCTGCACCATTGACAACCATGTTCACATGGTCGGTGCGACAGGTGAGCCTGCAAAGGCGTTTTCAGATCAAGCGGCCCAGAACTGGCTCGATATATTGCTGGCACGCGCCAAAGAACTGCGACCTGGCGGACAACTTGTGATGCTGAATTTCGGAATAGATGAGCAAGGACGTTACCTTGGCAATACCGGTGGGGCGAACATGTTCAACACCTTCGCGACACTGTGGAAACAGATGTCACAAGAAAAAGTTATCTCCGATGCCGAATTCAAGAACACCGCGTTCCCGCAGTATTACCGAACCATAGACGAATTTTGTGCTCCGCTTCGAGATGAAACATCGCCGGTTTTCAAGGCCGGCCTGAGACTGGTATCTGCTCATACGGGCGTCGTACGCTGCCCTTACCGGCATGCCTACGATGAAGCGGGTGGCGCCATGTCGGCCCGTGAATTTGCTGTGAGCTACATCCCTACACTAAGATCATGGAGTGAAGCGGTCTTTTTGAGCGGTCTGGATAGCCATAGAACCCCCGAAGAACGTCATGCCATTGTCGATACGTTCTATAAACGATACGAAGACTTGGTAGCACTGGAACCAGACGGGCATGCCATGGATTATGTTCACTGCTATCTTGCGATAGAAAAGGTTATCTGTGCTAATTAGCTATGCTAAGTAGGCTGACCCACTGAATGCCACTCAATTGATCTAAATCCGGTTGCGCCGCAGTGACCTCGCCTGGGTGCGAGAATAACAAAAGGCGTCGGGACAACTTCAATGTCGACAGATCGTTCAGGTAATACCGACCTTCGAACTTTGTACGGCACCATGACGATAACGCTGGTGCTTGGAACAATCCATGCTTTCTCGGTCTTGCTTACACCTATAGAGTTACGTTTTGGCGTAGGTCGATCCCAAGCAAGCCTCGTCTATTCTTTTGCACTAACCGCCTTGACCGTTGGCGTTTTGCTGGGCAGTCGAGTTTATTCCCGATGGACACCTGCAACTTTCGCAACAATTGTTTTGCTTCTCGGTGCCGCCGGACTCGGAGTTAGCGCGTTTGCGTCGTCACTTGTCACCGTTTGGGTGGGCTACAGCGTTATCTTTGGCCTGACGAACGGCCTTGGCTATGGTTTCGCACTGCATATTGCAACAAAGGCATATCCAGATCGACGAGGATCGGTAATCGGACTCGTCACCGCAAGCTACGCGTTAGGCGCGGCTGTTTCCCCCTATCCATTGATGATCGCTTTGGAAAACTGGGGATGGTCCGGCTCACTTTGCAGTCTTGCACTCATAGTCGCTGGCGTCACTCCTCTTGTCTGGTGGTGCCTTAGGCAAATTCCAATTACCTATAAGATAGAAAAGCGGTGTGAGCACATTTGTACGATCTCCGGCGTACAGGCCCTGGCTTGGTTATGGGTCGGCTATGGCAGTGCGGTCTTTGCCGGCCTCATGATCATCGGCCATGCTACCGCTATCGCTAGTTACGCCAGTGTTCCAGCTAAATGGGTTGTGTTTGCCCCTATTGTGCTTGCACTTGCCAATATGTTTGGTGGGGTCATAGGCGGTCGCCTCGCAGATGCAAAAATAGGACTGCAGTTGCTTGTTGCACTGCCACTCATCTCTGCCCTCACCACTTTCAGTATTGCACTTGCTCCGGGAGTAGCAGCTATCATCCTGGGGCTGATCATCACCGGACTGACCTACGGTGCGCTCATTGCTGTATATCCGGCCATGATATCCAGAATATACGGAGTGACCAAGGGTGTCAGAATTTACGGAATCGTCTTCACTGCCTGGGGTGTCACTGGACTTGTTGCCCCCTGGACTGCCGGATGGTTGTACGATCGCACCCAAGATTACACGCTGGGACTGATCATTGCCGGGTGCCTTAGCCTGATGTCAGCCATCAGTGGTCAGAAATCCAAACCTTAGAAATTGGTTTTTTTGCGGTGGCGTCAATGGTTACCCCTCTGGCAGGTACTATTGGTGAGCAGTTCACTCCACCTCTGCCTGGAGCCTCCACTCACTACTCGACAGTGTCGGTGGAGCCTGGGTCCACGGCCGACCTTTTTGTATTTAAGCTTCGGAGCGCTCCTTAATGAAAGAGAAGTAGACTTTACGTACCGATGGCCGCTCCACTACTGCATCGACAATCCGGATGACATTGGGAAACTCTTCGATCGATGGGTGACCATGCTCATCTGACAGCCAGGTAGTTAGCATAAACAAATAAATATCTGCCGCACTGAATCGGTCACCCAGCATCCAATTGCTGTCACCAATGGCATCATTGACCACCTGCCATAACTCGTGCAATCGCCTGGTTGACCGGTGTTGAACACTGTCGTGATCCACTGTTGATTCGCAGAACCTATCCGTGTGGTATGTCATCTGGTAGGCGGTCTGCAGGGAGCTGGAGAAAAAAAACAGCCATTGCAAAAATACGCCGCGGTCAGCGTCATTCGCAGCCGGCGCCAATCTAAACTCCGGGTAGCGGTCACAAAGGAAGGTCACGATCGCACCACATTCGTAGATAACACCGTGTTCCCACAATAGCACCGGGACCCAGCCGTTGGGATTGAGTGCCAGTAATTCCGGTGCCCGTGGCATGCCCGCACCAATCTCGGTTTCAATTAACTCGTAAGTCTCGCCAACTTCCTCAAGAATGACACGCGCACCCATTGCCGCGCTACCGTCAGCGTAAAAAAGACGGTAGGGCATTTGTAAATTATCCATTAGAAGGCTCTCCCCTCTTTTGCCATGATCGAAAACCCGCTATAACGAAAAATCCAATTAATCAAAAGGCGTTTCAATGGCTTGATCCGCAGGCACGCATCAACCGCATACCACTCAGATACGACACTACATTCCGGTAATCGTCATCTGTCCAATTACGAAGCAGATTTGGCATCATCGGCGCAGCACGCTCACCCGTCCTGAACTCCTCCAGCGCCCGTGCCAAGAATCCGGATTTCTGACCGATAATCCGAGGCGCATAATGATGAAAGCTCGAATGGCAGTGACTGCAATTCGATTCGGCATATTTCTGTCTTCCCTTGGAGAATTCGTCGCGAAAACCCTCACGGCTGTAATCGATCTCAAGCTCGATGTCGCATGAATCCTGCCCCGCCAGAAAATGGGCTACGGCTTTCATATCATCCAGCGATAAACTTGCAGCGATGGTATTCATGCTGCCCATGATCTGATCCTTACGGCTCTCTTTCTTAAATGCCTGGAGTGATTTCACGATATATGCCGGCTCTTGACCATGCAAAATGGGCGTATCAAGCGCTAATCCTTCGCTGCCATGGCAGGATTTGCACTGATTGTCATAAATCTGCGCACCGACCTGCTCAGCCCTTGCGGGAGCAAGCCATAATAAACAGCTTATTATCAGTAAAATAATACTTTTGCTCGGCACCTGAATTTCCCCGGTCAGTAGGCGTTGTGGGTTGCCCCCCAATCAGCCAAGTTTACTTGGGTGTCCGGGTAAGATCCTAGCAGAGATGGGTGAGCCGTCATTTGCCTGTAATATCCTATGGCCCTCCTTAATGAAACCTCGCACACACCAACAACACCGTTATGAACATAGCTAAAGCGCTCAAACGCAATCTGCACTCCCATACTTATCGTTGCAAACATGCGACCGGGGATGCCCTTGACTATGTACATGCGGCCCGCGAGGGCGGTGCTGACACCTATGGTATCTCGGATCACACACCCCTACCCAAAGATCGTTTTAATAATGTCCGCATGGCGCTGGCAGAGCTAGATGGATACCAACAGGCAGTAGAAGATACCCGGTTGCGCTTTACCGACATGACTGTACTCATGGGACTGGAGTGTGAGGACTTTAAGGACGCTCGCAGTTTCTATCAGGATGAAATCCTGGGTGAGCGCCAGTTCGACTACCTGATCGGTGCCGGGCACTACACGCCGATAAACGGTAAATGGGAAGATTCATATTCTGGCATGAGTAATGCAGCGAAACTGCGAGCCTATAGTGCTCATCTGTGCGAAATGATGGAATCCGATCTTTATTCTTTTATTGCTCACCCAGATGTCTTTGGCCTATCCAACAAAAGCTGGACTGAAGATCTGACCGCCTGCACCCACGACATACTCGCAGCGGCTGAGGCATGCCATAAGCCGCTCGAAGTCAACGGAGGTGGTTTTCGCAAACAGGCGGCCAATAATACCAAAGGAATCCCGGGCTACCCATGGGGACAGTTCTGGGCAATCGCCTCAGATTACCAGATAACCGTAATCTGTAATTCGGATGCGCACAATCCGGAACATGCGCTG
>JAAZYQ010000129.1 GCA_014239575.1 Gammaproteobacteria bacterium | reverse complement strand
CGAAGAAGAAAGCCACTAAGAAGAAGGCAACGAAGAAGAAAGCCACTAAGAAGAAAGCCACTAAGAAGAAGGCGGCCCGGCGGCGCTGATTGAAAAACCCTGCCCCATGAAGCGGGCGGACCAAAAAGGCGGCGGCTCACACCGTCGCCTTTTTTTATCGCTGTGCCGCGGCGCGGTAGCGACGACCTAATACGGCGGTCACCCGATAATTCCAGTCAATCTCGCCGCGGGACTGAGTTCTGGGAAATGACAGATTCGCCACAAAATCACGGGCCTCGCCAGGGGGTACGGCCAGCACCAAACGCGGTGAATCTGTACCTAGTACCTGACAATCTCGGATCCCACCTTGATCGGATGGGTGGCAATCGCGTAATTGAACCTCAAGGACAACTTCCACGATCTGTGCATGGCTGGCCTGATTCGCCAGGCGCGCAGAAAGATCGAAGCTACCAGCATAGCCCGGTTTAAAATGCACCCTCGAGAGCAGCACATCGCCAAGTGATATCAATGCAGATCCACGCTCTTTTTCCCCGGAGCTCAACTGCAACATAAGAATCGCGCCGACCAGAAGAGCTGCAAACAAACCAAAGGCGGTTCGCGGATGGCGTCCCGCGACTACTATGAGCGCCAACGCAATGATGCCAAGTAATAACCAGTGCATTTATAGTGAACTTATTTGCCAACGAGTGGTATATATACCATCTTTGTTTCAGCCTCGACGTATGACGCTATCCCGCGTGAACCTTTAAGAAAGCCACTGATGGAAAACACTCATGGCCTGACATCTGTTAGGGCCAATATTCCCAGACTCGCCGCACAAGCCCGGGCAGCAGTCCAGCCGCCACTCAGCGCGAACGAGCAGTCTTTGTTGAAACAGGAAATCACCACCCTGCTCAGTGAGCAAAACGCGGTACTGGTCGCGCACTACTACGTCAACAGCGAGTTACAGGATCTTGCCGAAGCAACCGGCGGCTATGTGGCTGACTCCTTGGAGATGGCGCGTCTCGGGCTGGAGCATCCTGCACGCACCGTGGTGGTCGCCGGAGTACGGTTTATGGGAGAGACTGCCAAAATCCTGAGTCCCGAAAAACGGATCCTTCTGGTGGAGCCGTCAGCCGAATGTTCGTTGGATCTGAACTGCCCCATTGAGGATTTTTCGACCTTTTGCGATCAGCACCCGAAGCGAACTGTCGTGGTCTATGCCAATACCAGTGCGGCAGTAAAAGCCCGCGCTGACTGGGTAGTTACCTCCTCGATTGCGCTGGAGTTGATCCGGGATCTGACAACACAGGGTGAAAAACTGATCTGGGCGCCGGACAAATATCTGGGTGATTACATCCAGAAACAGACCGGTGCCGACATGCTGCTATGGCACGCCAGTTGTATCGTGCATGAAGAATTCAAGGGTGAGGTACTTATCAACCTTAAGACTCAATACCCCGACGCCAAAGTGCTAGTACACCCGGAATCGCCGCCATCGGTGATTGCGCTGGCTGATGTCGTAGGCTCAACCGGTCAGTTAATCCAGGCCGTCCAAGATCTCGAGGCAACACTTTTTATTGTGGCGACAGAAGAGGGCATTTTGCACAAAATGCGCCAAAGTGCGCCCGGCAAGCGCTTTCTGGAAGCGCCTACCGCGGGGGCAGGTGCCACCTGCGAAAGTTGCGCCCATTGCCCATGGATGAAAATGAACGATCTATCGCGCCTGGCACAAGCGTTGCGTCACGGAACGGGTGAGGTATTGCTCGACGAATCGGTGCGAGCACAGGCCGCGATTCCTATCCAACGCATGATAGCGTACGGTCGTAAACACTCTGGAGCGTGCTGACTCACCAATGCGTTACCAACGCGGATTGCTTCCTGGCGCTACTGAGCGTATCGGTATACTGCTGGTTAATCTGGGTACGCCCAGTGCACCGACCACCAAAGCGGTTCGCCGTTACCTCGCCGAATTCTTGCACGATCACCGAGTGATCGAACTCAGCCGTTGGCTGTGGTGTCCGGTCCTGCATGGGGGTATTTTACGGCTGCGACCTCAGCGCAGTGCGGCTGCCTACCAAAAAATATGGCGCGAGGACGGCTCACCTCTGATGGCGTTGTCACAGCGCATTGCCGAGGAACTAGACCAACTGCTCAGGCATCGCCATGGCGATGCCGTAAAGGTCGCACTGGCCATGCGCTACGGCCAGCCCTCGATCCACACCACACTGGATGAATTGGTGGCAGCGGGTGTTCAGCGAATCGTGGTATTGCCACTTTACCCGCAGTTCTCCTGCAGCACGACCGCTTCAGTTTATGACGCGGTTACCCGAATCCTTGGAAAGTGGCGCAACCTTCCAGCACTACACCTGATACGAGACTATCACCTCGACGAAGGCTATTTAGATGCACTGACAGCCTCGGTCCGCGAGCACTGGTCGAACCACCCTCGGGCAGAAAAACTGGTGATTTCCTTTCATGGCACACCGCAACGGTATGCCGACCAAGGCGATCCCTACCGGTCCCAGTGCGAGGCTACCGCCATAGCGCTGTCACGCCGCCTTAAACTGAATCCTGATCAATGGGTGCTGTCATTCCAGTCACGCTTTGGCCGAACACCGTGGTTGACTCCCTATACCGACCAGACTTTGACCGAGTTAGCAAAGGCAGGTATACCCAGCGTTGATATGATCTGCCCGGGCTTTGCTGCAGACTGCCTGGAAACGCTTGAGGAGATCGTACGAACAAACTCTGAAATATTCCACCAGGCGGGTGGCCAAGATTTTTCCTACATCGCCTGTCTGAATGACCGCGTTGATCACATAAAGGCGCTTGCTGGCATTGCCGAACGTGCAGCGGGCAGCTGGCTGACACACAGCACCTGAACTGAACACCACCGGCAGACGGTCTTTAACGGTTGCCTGAGCGCAGGGCGTTGATGACCGGTGCCGTCTGTGGTCGATGCTGGTGCCAGATCCAGAAGGATTCAGCAGCCTGCTCCACTAACATGCCCAAGCCGTCAACCGCGCGAACGGCACCGGCATCCCTGGCCCAGCGCATAAAAGGCGTCGGCTGATCAGCATAAGCCAAATCATAGGCAAGCGCGTCGTTCGCAAAAATCCCATTCGGCAGATCAGGTACCTCACCCGTCAGACTCGCCGCGGTAGCATTGATGACCAGATCAAAGGCGTCCGATGATAAATCCTCTAAGTTGCAGGCAGCGCTACCGATCGGCGAGGCAAATGCGGCTAACAACTCCCGAGCCCGCGATAAAGTCCGGTTGGCAATTACGAGTTCGCCGAGGCCGCTATCAAGCAAGGGTTGAAAAATACCTCGGGCAGCGCCACCGGCGCCCACCACCAACACGCGAGCGCCTGCGCACGAGAACCCCAGGTTTTTCTGAATATCACGCATCAATCCCACGCCATCCGTGTTGTCTCCGTGGATCACATCGCCAGCAGAGAAAGACAAGGTATTAACCGCCTGTGCTAGCCGGGCGCGATCAGTCAGTTTATCTGCCAGCCGCCAGGCCGCCTGTTTGAACGGCGCCGTGACGTTAGCGCCAGCAATGCCACCGGCGCGGATGTTGCGAACCCCTTGCTCGAAAGTCCCAGGATCCAGAGCAATAGCCTCATAGGAAAGCGATACGCCGCACTGTCGCGCAAAATCCTCGTGAATTTGTGGCGACTTGCTGTGGGCGACCGGCTGGCCAACTACAGCAAAACAGCGCTTTTGCTTGTGAAAATCAAAAAGATCGGTCATCGTTTTAGCCAAAGCGTGCCGCCCGCACCAGCGGTACAAAGCACGCTATAGTCGCGCATTCAGCCTTGAGCATACCGCACTGTGACTCAAAACCCATGGAACCAAGTGAAATGACCGCCTCACCGGGTGCCGTAATCGAATCATTTGACCGAGTCCGGGTCATCGACTCCCATACCGGTGGGGAGCCCACTCGCCTCGTCATCGACGGCGGGCCGGATCTGGGCACGGGGAGCCTTGCCCAGCGCCGCGAAGCCTTTCGAGACCAATACGATTCCTTCCGCCGAGCCGTCGTGAACGAACCGCGGGGAAGCGATGTCTGGGTTGGCGGCCTCCTTTGCCAACCGGATCACTCTGAGGCCGTCACAGGCGTGATTTTTTTCAATAATGTCGGGGTGTTAAATATGTGTGGCCATGGCACCATCGGTCTCGCTGTCACCCTGGCTTATCTGGGCAAACTGGGCCCGGGTACCCATTTGATCGACACGCCGGTTGGCGCTGTAACCGCAACCCTGCACGAGGGTAACCGAGTTACCGTGACCAATGTGCCCAGTTACCGTTTCCGGGCTGACGTGACATTGAACCTGGGCGGCAACGTCACCATTCGCGGCGATATTGCCTGGGGTGGGAACTGGTTTTTTCTGGTCAAGGAACATGGCGAAAGAGTGCATTTTGACAACATTGCACGCCTAACCGAAGTCGCCGAGTCAATCCGTAGCGCCTTAATACATGAAAACATTAGCGGTGAGAACGGCGGTGAAATTGATCACATTGAACTGTTTGGGCCCGCCGATGATCAGGCAGA
Source organism: Gammaproteobacteria bacterium (assembly GCA_014239575.1). GTDB lineage: Bacteria > Pseudomonadota > Gammaproteobacteria > Arenicellales > UBA868 > UBA868. The sequence goes on along the minus strand of JAAZYQ010000129.1, from coordinate 1,035 downwards.
CAGTCGGAGCTTCGTACTCTGTCCAGGGGGTGCCTATGATCGCTCGCCCTGTGGCACCGGCACCAGTGCCAAACTCGCCTGCCTGATGGCTGACGGCACCCTTGGCGCAGGTGAGACGTGGCGTCAGCAAAGCATTGTGGGCAGCGTTTTTGAGGCACGCGGTGAATGGGACAATGACCGGGTCATACCCCATATCACGGGTTCTGCACATATTAATGCTGAAGCGACTCTTATCTTCGATCCCACCGATCCATTCCGGATGGGTATAACCTCCTGACCATACCGGAGCTCCTGTCGGTGAGAGGCGTGCCGCCAACGCAGCTATGGGTTGCGCGCCCACACTAATCCAAACGGCGGTTGACGAGCTACCAGCGACCTTGCGCGCACTGGTCAGCGCTCATCTTTCGCGTCTGGGCAGCCCCTACGACAAAAACGAATGGGTCACAGCGCCTGAACTAGGCTGGACTTCACTGCCCAAAGTACTGGCTGGCAGTGACTTCATTGCCCGCACCCTGGCGAGCGAGCCCCGGTTGCTAACGCAACTGACTTCGCCGGGCACCATTGCCAAATCACGACAACCCGGCGAACTGCGCCAGCAGATAGAAACCATCTCGGGTGACCGCGAAACCGTGGCATCTACATTGCGCCAGTGGCGGCAACAGGAAATCGTACGCATTGGCTGGCGCGATCTGGCGGGGCTTGCACCGCTGAGCGAGGTACTGCGCACCTTGTCGGAGTTAGCGGATGCGGCGATTGATTGCGCATTGACCTGCGCTCATAACGAGGTTCGCGAACGATACGGGGAGCCGATCGGCGTGCAAAGCGGCAAACCGGTACAGCTCACCATTCTTGCCCTGGGCAAACTCGGAGGACAGGAACTAAACCTGTCCTCGGATGTGGATCTGGTGTTTGCCTACCGGGAAAGTGGCCAGACTGATGGCACCAAAAGCATCAGTAACCACGAATTCTTTATTAAGGTTGGACAAATCCTGATCGCCATTTTGGAAAGTCCCTCGGCCGCGGGTATCGTCTTTA
>JAAZYQ010000128.1 GCA_014239575.1 Gammaproteobacteria bacterium | reverse complement strand
TAGAGAAGCAGTCACTCCATAGACACCATCCGCAGGTGCATTTACTGCCCATTCTACTTGGTTAGTTTTATCCTTAGTCTGACTCCAAAGAATCATGTAGTTCTTCACCACGGGCATGAACTTGGAACTCATCTCACCGAGATTAGGCGCCAACATCGTAATCCCATTCTGATCTATGTTTATGCTAGCAGGCTTGGCAATAGTCACATTATTTGCCGTTACAGCATAGGGGGTGATCTCTTTTCCTTGTGCAAATGCTGAGCTTGAATAAGCCAAAGAAAGCACCGTAATCATAAGTATTTTATTAAGTTTCATCTATTGGGATTGATTGCTAGGAATTTGCTTTTTGGGTGAGTTGGTCAAGAGCATCGTGCAGGGGGGAGAAAGGGGGTTGTTTACCGTGGCCCATCATGTGGCTCTTTCTTTTTGTAATCCAATTGAAATTTTGGTCCTGAGAGTTTGGAGGCGTTTTTCTTGTCGGCCCTGGCAACAGTGATTTTCTCCATCAATTGCTTTAATTCTGAGATGATCTTTAACTGGTCGTTCCATTGGTTTTTCTCTTCGGCTGGATCGTTCGCGAGATTGAAAAGCATGTTCTTTGAGGGAATCATTTTCCATTTACCCGAGCGGAGGGCAAATTCACCTGACACCGAGTGGTGCACGAGTGAATCGCGAACCTGTTTTTCCGGATCACGCAGTGTTGACATCAGATTGACCGAATCCTCTGCAGCACCCTCGCCAATCGGCTTTTTCAGGATGGCCGCAAAAGTTGCCGGCAAGTCGTTGAGGCCGACCAGTTGATCGTTTCTGGAACCTGCGGCTACTTCTCCCGGCCAACGTATGATGAGTGGCACGCGATGACCGCCCTCGAAGATTTGCCCCTTTCGCCCTCGCAATGAACCGTTGGGCCTATGTCCTTTCAGGTTGCCAGCATAAGAGCCATTGTCCGATGTGAATACAAGCAGGGTGTTTGCCGCTGCGCCAGTCTCCTCAAGCGTGGCCGCGATACGGCCAACAATCCAATCGACATAGTGAACGAAGTCCCCGTATGGCCCGTACACAGATTTCCCAGCAAACCGACCTGGTGGAACGATGGGGACGTGCGGCGCGGTCAGGGGAAAGTAAAGGAGGAACGGCTGGTCCTTGCTGTTTCCCCGCTTGCGAAGGTAATCGACGGCCCGTTCAGTCAGTCTCGGTAGAACCTTGGCCTGATCCCAGTCTGGCGTGCAGGGACCATTCGAGGAGCCGCGCAGGATTTTTGGGTGATTGGGCAGAGTTGGCAAAGTCAGGCATCGATTGTCCTCAATCCAGAGAAAAGGCGGTTGATTGATCACATCATCGCCAAAATAAAAATCAAATCCGGCCCCGATAGGACCCCCTCCAAGCGGCTTGGAATAATCAACACTCCGGGCCAAACGCACCCTCTCTGCGTGTCCCGGTTGTCCTATCTTGAAAGGCAAATCCAGTGGCTTGCCCTCACGAGTAGGCCAGGCCCAACCCAGATGCCACTTGCCAATGCAGGCGGTATGATACCCGGCGCCGTTCATCATCCTCGCGATCGTCCAGCGGTCAGGCTCGATTAACGGACGATCAAACGCCCAAAGCACCCGGCTCTTCATTTCGGTTCTCCAGGCATAACGGCCAGTGAGGAGGCCATACCGAGTCGGCGAGCAGACCGCCGAAGGGCTGTGGGCATCGGTGAAACGCATTCCCTCCGCCGCCAGTCGATCCAAATTTGGCGTGGGGATTTTTGAGTCCGCGTTGTAACACCTCAGGTCACCGTAACCCAAATCGTCGGCCAAGATAATGACGACGTTGGGCTTGGGGGCCTTTTTCGATTCGGCCGGTGTAGATGCAGGTGCCATCAAACCTATAACAATTGGAATCAGTACTTTCATTGCTCGAGAGAATTCTACCCCACCATCCTGATTTAGAGAAGTTCAGAGAATTAGTCGTGGAGACATAGAGAGCCGAATGGCCATCATCCGAGCAGGGAGGAGGGGGCCGTGCTGCTGCCAAATTCGGGCGCCGGGATACCATAGTGGTTGAGGATCTCTAAATAGAGATTACATAGTGGTGTCGGCCTGGCCTGAGCGCGATACGGGACATGTCTGATGCCGCCGCCAGCCAGTAAAATGGGAAGGTTGTTGTGGGTATGCCCCGACGCGTTGCCCATATTGCTGCCGATGACTACCAGCGTGTTATCGAGTAGGCTGCCGTTCTCTTCTTTAACCTGATCCAGGTCGTAGATGAACTGGTCAAGGTTTCGCAGAATACTCTCTTCGATCAACTTGAGTTTAGCAATCTTGGCAGGCTGACCGCTGTGGTGCGATAAGTTATGCCAGCCGGCCTTGCCTTTCAGCCCCGGCACAGCGATGGCAGAATTATTGGTAAATGGCATGTTCAGCGTGATGACTCGGGTCGAGTCGGTTTGAAGAGCCAATGCGGCAAGCTTCAGCATGTTGCGGATTTTCGCTTCGAACGCATACTGGCCGTTTGGAATAATTGGATTGGCGACGACCGGTTTGTCGGTATTCAGCCATTTGCTCTGATGGCTGATTTGCTGCTCAAACTCGTTCAGCACCGATAGATACTCATCCAGCTTTCTGGCATCGTCAACGCCGGCATGCTTGCCAAGATCCATAATGTCCCGATGCAGTGCGTCGGCGATGCTCTGGTCGCGTTGCAACCTTGCGCGCCTGGCCGACTTGTCGAGCACCCCGAAGAGCATATTAAAGAGCACATTCTCATCATGTATCGGGGCGATGCCTGAGCCTGACTTGTCCCATGCGCAACTGCGGTTGAGCAGACTCAAACAAAGATGCGGGAATCGCGTTTTTTGGGGGTTCTCGCGTGCCAGCAGTTGATCGATCGAGGTCGTGTTGCGAAAGCCCGGGGTCTCAGGATGCAGTGCCCCGGTCAGAAACGATTTCTCCGACAGATGATTACTGGTCTCCATTCCCGGATGATAGAAATTGCCAAGTACCGACATTTTGTGCGTCGTCCGCATGCCTTTCAGGTACTCGGAACTCGACAAGTCTCCAGCTTCTGTCGGGTACCAATACTTCGAGTGAAAACCGAGTGTATTGCAGATGAAAACAATCCGCCGGGGTGCTGTGCGTGGGGTCTCCGCCGCCATCAGGCTTGGCATAAACGGCAGTGCGACTCCAGCCCTCAAGAAATCTCGTCTATCAATGTGCATGAGCTAGGGTTTCTGTTGAATGGAATAGATTATGGTTTCGCGAAGGATGTCTCGTAACCCCATGTCGGCATCACCGGAGGTGACCAACCGATGCAGGTCGATGCGTTGCCGCAGATCCGCCTCGTAGCCGTTGGCGTAATGAAAGAACTGCTTGGCCAGATTATAGGCCAGCTTTTCAGGAGCGGCCACCAAAATCTGTTTCAATTCGCTGATGTCCCGAAAAGGATTGCCGTACAGGTCGCCTGACGGATCGACCGTAGCGGTCTCCTTGAAGAGGCCCTTTGCTTGCCAGATGAAGGTTTCCTGATGCGGCAACGCAACACGGTACTTGTCGCGCCACCGACCAGACGGATCAAAGCTCTCCAGCGCAAGGCCATATGGGTCGATACTCCGATGACAGGCGTTACACGACGTGTTTCGTTTATGCTCTCCCAGCTGCTGCTTGATCGTCATGGCTTCCTGGCCAGCTTCCGTTTTGGCCTTGATCGCCTCCACGTTGGGCGGTGGCGACGAGAGCGTCGTGCCGACGATGTTTTTCGAAATCCATGCGCCTCGCAGAATGGGAGAGGTCACAAATCCATCACTCGTCGACTTCAGAATGCTGCCCATCGTCAGCAGTCCGCCACGGGGTGAGTCGGCGGGAAGTTTCACCCGCCGCATGTCATGACCGCTAACGCCCTCGATCCCGTAGTGGCGAGCCAGGCGCTGATTGAGAATAGAGAAATCAGAATCAACCAGCGTACTCACCGGCAGATTATGCTGTATCGACCAGGCCAGATAAGCCTCAGTCTCCAACGGCAGGTAGTGGTTAGCGACGTCGTCGTATTGCGGATACATCTTCGTCGACGGGCTCGACTCATCAAAGTGCCGCAGCTCCAGCCATTGGGCGCAAAACGACTGAATCATTCGCTGGCTCTTGTCGTTCGCCAGCATCCGCTCGACCTCGAGCTCCAGGCGCTTGCCCTTCAGTTCGTCGCGCCGTGCCAACGCCATGAGCGGTTCGTCAGCAACCGACAACCACAGTATATGCGCAAGTTTGGCCGCAGAATCATAGGAATCATTGGCGCGAAAACCAGGATGCAATAAGAATCGAGGCGAACACAAGATCGCCTTCATGCCCGCTTTCGCAGCTGTCACGAAGTCGCCACTACTACGAAACTCAGCGACGCTCAACTGATGATACCGCAGGACTTCCCCGTCCGTCAGCGACGTGCAGAATGCACGCTCGGCAAATGTTTTGATTACCTGCTTCAGATCGCCAATTGGAGATGTGGATTCGACGCCAATCACGCGGTGTCCAGCCATCACCGTGGTTTGCATGGACAGCCCCGTAAATCTCTGTTTGTAGGCCGGTGGCGGCCACGATGAGTGTACGGGTCCCTTGATGCTTAACTGCTCGATGTAGGTTCCGATCGCTTCTTTGTTGTTATTCTGCGGCTTCTGCATGGTGTGCGGGGAGTAGCAAAACACAGCGATCTCTTCGCCCGCATTCAAAAGCGCCTTGGTCGTGTGCAATCGCATCTTGGCATCGACCGAGAAAATCGACAGCAAGCGCTTGGGAGTGGTCTGAGTCGGTTCGCCATAGAAGTGCCCGGCGAACACCATCAGCGCGACGTCGCCATCGAACGTGCCGAGCTTCTGAGCATTCACCGACAGTTGATACTCTCCCGTGACAGGGCTCACAAATCCCTTGTAGAAATACGGAAAGAAAGCGCTGTTTTTCTGGCGAAAGGAGGAGAACAGCGTCCCATCAAGGTGCCGGCGCGAAAAGCGCTTCACCTTGGTGCGTTGAATCACGTTGCAAGTCCAGGTCTGCTGCTCGCCAAACCCCTTTACCGGAAAGGCGTAGTCCAACACCTCGTCCGCGACATCGAAATTGGCGGCGAGGAGATCCTTGGTGAGGAGAATTTCCGAACTGGAATCATACACATGAGTGTCACGATCCTCGGGAAGCTTTCCCAGCAGGTCCAATTCAACACCAACGAGGTCGTTGACCGAATTCATGAATTCATGTCGGCTGAGACGGCGATAGCGCTTGCGCTCTCGCTTTGGTTGTCGCGATGCCAGATAATTGAGCATGGCGTCGCGTTCTGTCGCAGACGGCTGAGTTTTCTTGGCCGGGGGCATTCTGCCCGTGATCAGATTCTCAAACGGCAGCGTCCAATCTGTCTCCGGCTTAGACAGAGACGCGTAAAGGTCGAGTCCGCCTTTTTGAGAGTCCTCATCGTGGCAGTCCATGCAGAACTCAGCAAAATGAGCGGCGTTCGCACCGCTCTCGGCTATGGAACCTTTCTCTTCGCCCTCAGTCTGAACCGCTGTCGTGGCAGTTTTCTTTGGAGTATTGTTGCTCTCGTTTGTGTTAGTGGATTGTTTCACCCGACACCCCACAACCAACAAACCTATGACAAATAGAATCAATGTTTTCACTGCTCGAGAGAATCCTACCCCACCATCCTGATTCAGAGAAGGTCAGAGAATTAGTCGGGGGAGAC
>JAAZYQ010000127.1 GCA_014239575.1 Gammaproteobacteria bacterium | reverse complement strand
ACTTCTGAAACCGAGCCCGACATGAACGTCGCGTCGGCTGAAACGCAATATTTCTCGCCTGACGAACTCCCGACTGTTCTTCGGATCAGTGAAAAACTACGCCGATTCGTTGATGCGGTCGGACGATTCGGTGCCTGGTTTGCACTCCCGCTGATCCTGATCACGGCTTGGGATCTGATCGTGCGCAAATTTTTCTCTCAGCAACAAATCTGGCTGGTGGAGAATGTGAGTCCAATTTTTGGCTCGACGCTGCTGCAGGAGCTCGAATGGCACTCCCACACCGTGTTAATCACCCTGGTACTGGGATTTGGTTACATCTGGAACACACATGTTCGGGTGGATCTGGTGCGCGAGCGGGTTGGTTTTCGACATCGAGCGTGGTTAGAGTTCATTGGCCTGACTTTCTTTCTCATTCCTTATACCTGCGTCGTCGTCTATTACGCTGCCATGTACGCATTTGATTCCTGGGCCATTAATCGCCCTGAGGGCTGCGCCTGGTGGCAGTGTGGAGAAATTTCTGCCTCCCTGGTTGGACTGAGTCATCGCTGGATTATCAAGAGTGTTCTTGTGTTCGGCCTCGGAGTCACAATTATTGCCGGCATTTCGGTGTGGCTACAAGTGGCCGTAGTGCTATTCGGTCCAAAACATTGGCGATACGACTTAATGACGCTTGAGTGGCCCGAAGATATTGGCGGCCGCATTGAAGGCAAGGAGCGACTGAATCTGGAAACACTCGTCGATCAGGTTGCCGAACGCGCGAGAATTCGACAAGAGAAAGAGGACACCCAGCGAGAGGCCGGCGGGTAACCCTACGCGGGACACTACGAACGTACTGCACAATGCTGGATTGGGAGAGTTTATTTAAACGCTACGTCTGGGATGACCGCACCACGCCTTACCTGGTGCCACTTTCCAAACTCAATCAACGTCAGGCTCATCACGAGATTCTCGCCTACTGCCTTTTTGTTGGGGTTCTTTTTGGCATCGTCGCAATCACTGCATTAAGCGACGCAACACCGCATGGACGATCTCCCGGCATCGGCCTGTATTCGTTCACAGTAGTATGCGCCTGTATCATATTGGGATTTACCAAGAGTTACCCAGCGGCCCTCTACCTCGGAGCAACGCCACTGGCCGGGCTTGTTTACCTTTTGATCTACGGGTTCGGTCCCGATCGGGCGCGTATCGATACGATTGTTGTCGCGATCATTGCCTTACTGTTCCTTTGGTACTCGTTGCGGCTTGTTGCACTGGCGTATTCCTATACTAATTTTCCGCAGCCCGGTGACGAGAAATCACCCCAGCGGCGACTCTTTAAGCGATGATGCTGAGGCCCCCCGGCGGCCGTTTTTGCCCTGCCCAGTTTGGGTTTCGTCGCCATGTTGCAGCCTACGGGTTAAGCACCCTGGTTCTGGTGACCTTAGAATTCCTGACGGTAGGAAACTGGTGGCTGTTCTGGCCCATGCTTCTTTGGGGCGCCGTACTGGCGATTCACTATTTCATCGTCGGTGCCCTCAATGCAGATGATGAATGGGCGACTGACCGGGTGCTGGACCTTCAAACAAGCAGTTACGACTTTGATCACATAGGTAGTATCGAGAAACGGATCAGCGAAGGCGATCCGAGTATCACGCCCCATACCGAACGCGGCGGCTAGTACGTGCGGCGCTGTCGGGGCGCGCCGGCATCTGTATGAAATCTTGCTCGGGGCTCTGTAATACTCTCGTTCGATCAAACATCGTCCATAGTGACCCGATGAATCTCTGATCGAAGGTGTACCTCTTACGTCCCCACCCGGTATTCTCGAATAACATCAGGATCTGGTAGCAAACCGAGCCCCGGCCCGTCAGGAAGATCAAAAGCGCCCGCGGTCGGCTCGATCCAATCTCCGTAGAGGCTCGCCTCCAGTGATAGATAAAAACGTTCGATCAGGCAGTCCTTTGACTCTAGTGCGCCAAGATGTAAGGTCGCCAGGAAGCCAGGGCCAAAATACGGTGAGTGCGGCATCAGATGTACCCCGGCCGTCGAACAACGAGAAGCCACTTTCCTGAATTCGGTAATACCCCCTACCTTGGTCACGCTGGGTTGAGCGTAACGAACCGCTTTCGCTTCGAACATTTTCTCAAATTCAAATGCAGTGCAGGCATTCTCACCCGCAGCGATCGGAATATTGCAGGCAACCTGGAGCGTCGCCAGCGCCGTGAAGTTCTCGGGCGGGAAAATCGGCTCCTCCAGCCAATACAACCCGTACTGGCGTAAGGATGCAGCCCTCTCATGCGCCTCAGCCTCTGTCCAGGGGCAGTTGGTGTCGAGCATGATCGGAAAGTCTTCTCCCACCGCTTGTCGCGCTGCGGCCACTTCACGATCCTCAGTCTCGTGTAATTTTATCCAGTCATACCCTTGGGCAATCGCTTGGCTACAACGCGTTGCAACGATCTCGGGGTCCGCGTAGCGATAGAGGCTCGCGTATGCTGGCAATCGATTTCTCTTTTTGCGCCCGAGTAATTGCCAAAGCGGCAGTTCATCCGTTCTCGCCGCAATGTCCCACAAGGCAATATCAAGGCCAGACAAAGCGAACATCGTGATACCGTAACGCCCAAAGAGGTGCAATTTCTGTTGCAGTTGGGTAACAAAGGCACCAATGTCGTCAAACTCCTGGCCGATGACGATAGGTGCAACCATATCCTCTATCGCTGCCCGGACGGCACGAAGACAGCCATAACTGAATGCTTCGCCATAACCGGTGACACCGGTTTCTGTGGTGACCTTAACCAGGAGAATACTGAGCGATGTCCACGCCTGGCCACCCCACCCAGCGGGCCTGCCCCCATGAGTGAAGGGTATGGCAAGCGGAATAGCTTCGACCTCGACAATCTTCATTCGGATCCCTCACGGGCTATTTCAGCGATACGGTCGGCAAAATTGACCTGGCTGTTGTCCTGCGGCTGATACCCAATCACGCGACGGGCATTCACAATGCTCCAAAAATTATGGCTGTTCCCGCTCACACCGTAGAAAATCTGGAACGGGACTCCGTTCTCGTCACCAATATCTTCTGTCTCGATGCTCTTAACGAATAATTGGATTTGGTCGCGTCGACTCAAGTAAGCACCCAGCCCTCGGTGCATTCTTTTCACATCACCCGCAGTCACCTTGGTGAGATCTGCGTCATCACGGGGACCGCCGATCCGCAATTGCACAACCTCGAGCGGGCGATCACCCACCTGACCCGTTGCGAACACAAAGCCCAATTGCTCATAAGCCACCTTCGACCAACCGTAGAAATTATCGGTGTACGGAGCCATTTCGGGGGTCACGAGTTCCAGCCGATCCGACCAGATTAAACGCTCGAGATAATCCGCGGCGTGATTGGAACTGGCGACAACAACACGCCGTACACCGGCCTCCTGGGCAGCACGGTACACGTTGTAGGCCATCCCCACATTCACATATTCCGCCTGGAATTTGGAATCGCTATGATCCTGCCAGTTCGCGGCATCCAGGCCAGGGGGGCTCACAAATGCGCAGTGCAGCACCGCATCCGCGCCTTTGAAATGATTCAGGTACGAACTTCTATCCGAGTCTGTCAGGTCACAGACTCGAACGTCAGCTAACTTCGTTCCATTGCCCATAACCTCGCCCACATCAAGGGCAACGAGGTGGTAACGCTCACTGAGTTCCGGCCACATGCGTTGCGCGATGTACCCGCACGCACCAGTTACGACGATGGTTTTTTTTGTCATCACCCTCCTCCTGAATAGTTTGTGTTGGTGTGATCACGATTGGCAGCACTTCGGTGGTCGGTCACAATACGACCAGGTCTGATCGCGACCTTGGGGTGGTCACGGTTTCTGGATAAATTCAATCGTAATTCCGTCGCTGTCCCGCAGGTAGGCCACTTTGCCACCTCGATTCGGGCCCTGGTCTATTACCGTGACCAACCCGATCGGAAAAACGTCGTGCTCGGCCGATCTATCAATTGCTGCATCGATGTCATCGACATCATAGGCGAGGTGGGCGAATCCAACATCGCACGGCCTGGGCCGTACCGACGTGCGATCGCTCGGGCCCAGATATTCAATTAGCTCGATACTGTGTCCAGCACCCCGAACGTAGGCAATCATGACCTGGGCCCCTTCAATACCGGTGATCTCCGACACTTTCTTCGGGTCCCTCGGTGCGTTGGACGTGACTTCAAATCCCAGCGCGTCACGAAAATACGCCACCGTACGATCCAGATCGGAAACGGTAAAACTGGTGTGATTGGTCGATAAAATCTGGAAATCTGACATTTGTTTTTCCTGGTTAACGATGATCCAACCAACATTCTAATCGGGCCTGGGACACTTGCTGGGGTTTGCTATACTTTTTTCTTTTACCAGTGAGTTGCGCCATGGGACGACTAGATGGAAAGCGAGCGCTCATCACAGGATCCGCGAGCGGGATCGGCCGAGCCACCGCCCGGTTATTTGCCAAGGAGGGCGCCCGACTGACGCTCTGTGACATCAAGGCTGAGGAGAATAACCAACTGGCCGAAGAAATCCGCGAGTGGGGAGGCGAAGCGCTGGCTATTCATGTCGACGTAGGCGATCCTGAGGCCATGCAAACCGCTTTCCAACAGGCGGCCGCCGCTTTTGATGGCTTGGATGTAATTTATAACAACGCCGGCGGTGCCACTGGAAATGATGGACTGATCACCGAGATTGAGTTGGACGAATTCTGGCACGCAATCCGGCTCAACCTCTTTGGCGCAGTGCTCGGTTGCCGATACGGAATTCCGTATCTCCTCGAAGCCGGTGGTGGCGCCATTATCAATAGCGCCTCTATTCGGGCACTGATTGGGACATCGGGCGCGGATGCGTACACGGCAGCCAAAGGCGGCATCATCACTTTGACCCGGGCGCTTGCCTTGCAATGGGCGCATGCCCGTATTCGGGTCAACGCGATTTCACCCGGGGTCGTCCTGACCGACCGGGTACGTGGACTACTCAGCGATGATGATCCAATACGCTTGAAAACACCGCTAGGTCCCAGCGAGCCGGAAGACGCCGCACCACTGGCGGTGTATCTCGCTTCAGACGAATCGCGCCAGGTGACCGGGGCTATTCTGCCGATGGATGGGGGCGCCAGCGTTGTCTAAGCCGGTCAAGGCCGAAAGCTGGCGTCTCCCGCGCCCACCCTTCTACTCGGCCGCTTTTGTCACCTTCTGTAAGCGATGGTGGCGGTTATGGGTAAAGGGGCGCACCTCTGTTGGCCAGCGGCCCTTCTCCACAGCCGTCGCCCATTCCGGACTGGCAATCACATCCGGACTTTCAATCTCATAGATCGCGCTGTACCGAGGCTCACCTCCGGGCTCAACCGACCGTAGCTCACCCCCAATTGCCATGGTAAACGGCTCATTCACCAAACGGGTGACCGATAACAATCCCGGTACTTCACACAGATTCGGTACGTGCTCTGTATCGTATACCTCGTTGAAAAGATCTTCCTTGTCCGGATCCACATCCATGCTCGCGGTGAACAAATAACGAGTTTCAATAGCCATCGCAACCTCCTTGTCTAAATTGTTGTCTGAATTATTCAATGTTTCTGGTCTGACCAGATATTACCACTGCTGAGCTCAGCCCTGGACCACGCCGTTCAAGCGACTTTAGGCCGTGAGACAAAGTAAAGTCCTGCGCCGACGAGTACCACACCCCAAACAATAGCCGGGGTTATTTTATCTCCCAGGAAAAC
>JAAZYQ010000126.1 GCA_014239575.1 Gammaproteobacteria bacterium | reverse complement strand
CGTGATGATTGAACTCTTCGTGCGACCGCGGGTTCTGCCGCGACGGGTATCGGTGCCGGTTTGGCTGGAGCGGCAATCGCCGGCTTTGCTTCGGACCGTGGCTTATCAGTCGTACTTGAGTTGGGCTGGGAGGCGCGCTCACGCCGTGGCGGACGAGCGTTGGCTTTTTCGTTGCGTTTGGGCGTACGATCGTGGGCAGGTGATTTGCGCGGCTTGTCAGAGCTTGACTGGCTACGGGTTGGCCGCTCGAGCACGGCCTCAGAAATCTCCTGGCGCACCAGCGGATGACCAATATACTGTTCGATATCGAGCAGTGAGAAGGCATGGTCCTCACAGGCAAAACTGATGGCGTGCCCGCTGGCACCCGCCCGGGCGGTACGGCCGATGCGGTGCACGTAATCCTCGGCATCCTGCGGCAGGTCATAGTTAATGACATGGCTCACGCTGGGAATGTGCAGACCGCGTGCGGCAACATCGGTCGCTACCAGTACCTGCCGCTTGCCCTCCTTAAAGGCATTGAGCAGTTGCTCGCGTTTTTGTTGTGGAACATCACCCGATAACACGGCCGCGGTATAGCCCTGTTGTTTGAGCGCCCGGCCCACCCGGTCACAGGTGACCCGCATGTTGGAGAAAACCAGAACCCGCTCACCAGCGGTCTGGCGCATCAACCCCAGCAGTAACGGTAGTTTCTCGGTGTTGGCAGGGTAGTAGACTTCCTCGAGCAGCCGTTCGGCGACGATCACGTCGGCGTCGATCTTGATCTCCTCGGGATTGTTCATGTGTTCGTAGCCCAACTCATTCACTCGGTGTGAGAGCGTGGCCGAGAACAGTAAATTCAGCCGCTCAGTGGGCGGCGGCATTCGTCTCAGTACGTAGCGGATGTCTTTGATAAAACCCAGATCAAACATGCGATCCGCTTCATCGAGCACCAGAACCTGTACTGCGTTGAGATCAAAGACTTGCTGTTTGAAGTAATCGATCAATCGCCCCGGTGTGCCAATCAGCACGTCCACACCGTTGGCCAGAGTCTCGCGCTGCTCTTGATAGCCTGTGCCACCGTAGACCAGCCCTAGTTTCAGGCCGGTGGTCCTTCCCAGTACCTCGGCATCACGGTGAATCTGTATCGCCAGTTCCCGTGTCGGTGCGAGCACCACGGCACGGGTGCTGAGCGGTCCTGCCGATTCCGGCCGGGGATGGGTCAACAGGTGGTTAAAAATGGCGAGTAGAAAAGCGGCGGTCTTGCCAGTGCCAGTTTGGGCCTGGCCAGCGACATCCTGGCCGGCCAGTGCCACTGGTAGCGACTGCGCCTGAATCTTGGTGCAATACTCAAAGCCGGCATCAGCCAGTCCTTCGAGCAGTTGGGGCTCTAACGCAAATTCGGTAAAGCGGGTTTTGGTGAGGTAACTGGTATCTTCCATAGGGTTTTATAACTTTTATAGCGTGAGTAGGGTATCGTGTGGTTGTTGTTACGACCAGCGTGATTGCAGGATTATGAATATAAAAAGGCCGGGAATATCAGCCATGCCAAACAGCTGGCATAGTCTTCTGGGCGGGTCGCGGATTTAATGCAGAAGCAAGCGAAGCCTCCTGCGGATAGATAATTGGTCCTTGATTCTCTGGGTGGAATTCTGGTAAAACTGTTGTGCCGGCCGGAAATAACGAGCCGTCAGTTGCGCTGTCCGGTACAATAATCCCAAGCGGCAACTGAAAATCAGTATACCACACGCCCTGATTGCCACAGAGTCACGTCCTTTTCATGTCCCCTCGGGGAAAACCCAGGTCAATAACCAATGTCGGAAAATATAATTCACGTCAGCGATGATTCTTTTGAGCAGGAAGTTTTGCAATCCGATAAGCCGGTCCTGATTGATTATTGGGCCGAGTGGTGTGGGCCCTGCAAGATGATCGCGCCAGTGCTGGCCGAACTGGCCGACGAGTACGCCGACAAGGTGCAAATTGCCAAATTGAATATAGATGACAACCCGGCGACACCGCCGAAATATGGTATCCGGGGTATTCCCACGCTGATGTTATTCAAGAACGGCGAGGTTGAGGCGACCAAAGTGGGCGCGGTCTCCAAAGCGCAACTGGCAGCCTTCCTGGATGAGAATATCTGAGCACAAACCAGCGGCTGCGAGCTCGCAGCCGCACACCATTGCGTCCGGTCCGGACTAGACCTGGCCGGCATTTTAGTGATAACGTTAACCCTGGGTTGAGAGCCCACCCCGTCCGTACCCCTTTATTTTCAGAAGTTTCCCAGTATTTAGCCGCCACAAAGTGGCCCGTTTTGGGTCCATTGGCCCGCCGGACGCTGATTTTCCAAACCCACCGAGACCTCTACAGTTATGTCCCTAAGTCTGTCCGAGCTAAAAGAAAAAACCCCCACGGAACTGGCCGAATTCGCCCGCTCGCTCAAGTTGGACAACGTAACCCGCTTGCGCAAGCAGGACCAGATCTTTGCCATCCTCAAGTCCCAGGCCAAGCGTGGCGAGAAGATCAAGGGCGAGGGTGTGGTCGAGATCCTGCAAGATGGCTTTGGCTTCCTGCGCTCGGCCAGCAGTTCATACCTGGCTGGGCCAGATGACGTTTACGTCTCCCCCAGCCAGATTCGCCGTTTCGGCCTGCGCACCGGTGACACGATTACCGGCCTGGTGCGTCCCCCTAAGGATTCCGAACGGTACTTCGCGCTGCTCAAGGTCGAGACCATCAACTTTCAGTTGCCCGAAGAAGCCAAGAAAAAGATTCTGTTTGAAAACCTGACCCCGTTGCATCCTGATGAGCGTTTACGCCTGGAACAGGAGAACGGTTCTTCACAGGACCTGACCGGACGAATGGTCGATATCGTCTCACCCATAGGTAAGGGTCAGCGTGGTCTGTTGGTTTCGGCACCAAAGACCGGAAAGACCGTGATGCTGCAGCAGATCGCCCATGCGATCACAGCAACCGAGCCTGACAGCACATTGATTGTGCTGCTGATCGACGAACGCCCGGAAGAAGTGACCGAAATGAGGCGCTCCGTGCGCGGGGAAGTGGTTTCCTCAACCTTTGATGAGCCAGCCACGCGCCACGTCCAAGTAGCCGAGATGGTTATCGAAAAAGCCAAGCGCCTGGTGGAGCACAAGAAAGATGTGATCATTCTGCTTGATTCGATCACCCGCCTCGCGCGCGCCTACAACACGGTGCAGCCCGCATCGGGCAAGGTGTTGACCGGTGGTGTGGATGCTAACGCTCTGCAAAAGCCCAAGCGATTTTTTGGCGCTGCGCGCAATATCGAAGAGGGCGGTAGCCTCACAATCCTGGCCACTGCCTTGATCGATACCGGCTCCAAGATGGATGACGTTATCTATGAGGAGTTTAAGGGTACCGGCAATATGGAAATCCACCTTGACCGCCGTATTGCTGAAAAACGCGTCTACCCGTCAGTGGTGATAAGCCGCTCCGGGACCCGCCGCGAGGAGTTGCTCATCGATCCGGCCGAACTGCAGAAAATCTGGTTACTACGCAAACTGCTGCACCCGATGGACGATATCGAGGCCGTCGAGTTCCTGTTGGACAAGTTGCGAGCCACCAAGAACAACGCTGAGTTTTTCAAATCAATGAACCGCTAATTCGGAACTTGCGACACCCACGCGTTTCGCCTATGATCCGCGTCCCGCCGGGGCTTTGGCCCCGACCAAAGCCATATAACACTCATGAAACCAGACACACATCCCGCCTACGAGACCATCAAAGTGGTCTGTGCCTGCGGCAATAGTTTCGAGACCCGCTCTACGCTGGGTGAGGAACTGCACGTGGAAATCTGTTCAGCTTGCCACCCGTTTTATACCGGCCAGCAGAAGATTATCGACACTGCCGGGCGCGTGGGTAAATTCCAGAAAAAGTACGGCCGCTCTGCCTGACCGTCCGGCAGCTGTTGCTGCGACCTGGGTATTTGCTTATCTGAAAAACGGCGTTTGTACAGCACCCGCCGTTGCGGCGGCAGTTTTGTGTTGCCTTGCCAGCACGCCAGTATTTTCCCAGTCGGTGCGTGTCGCCGAGGTGGCTCGGGTAATCGATGGCGACACCTTGACGTTGATCTCTGGCGAGACTATCCGCCTTGCTGGTATCAATACCCCGGAGATGGCATACAAGAGCCGTCCCGGCGAGCCGCTGGCGGTTCAAGCGCGCGATGCGCTACAGACACAGGTATCGAGTGGTTGGGTTGGCGTCGAGACTGCGCCACAGGCAAAAGACCGTTACGGCCGTACCTTGGCCTACCTGTTCACGCCTGACGGCGCCAGCATCCAGTCCACCTTGCTGCGTGAAGGACTGGCTAGTGTAGTGGTGATCTCCCCCAATGATCGTTATCTTGAGGGATTCATTCGGGCAGAAGATACCGCCCGCCGTCTTGACCGTGGTGTCTGGGCATTGCCGTACTACGCCCCCCATCCACCTGATCGCGTCCGTGGCGGTTACCAGTTTGTCCATGGCCGTTTGTCACGTATTGAAATCGGTGAGAAATGGTTTGTCTTTTCCCTGAATCAAAAGTTCGTGATTCTGGTTCGTCGCACTGATTGGCAGGCCTATTTTGGTTACTCGCCGTGGGCACTTGACCGGGCTACCATTGTGGCGCGAGGTTGGGTCTCTAAAAAGAAGTCCCGCGCCACACTGGTGATCAGCCATCCCTTCATGCTCGAGCGCTGTGGTATCGATCCCCAGCGGTTGTGCCCTGCTCATTGATCAACTCTTGATACCACTCAGCTTATCGCCTTCCCCTTTGCGTGCTGACACCCTGTCGCTCCACAGGCAATCGGAAATACTGACGCAGGTGATGCACCGGCATCTGGCTTTTGCCATTTCCTGGCTTGTGGCCTGCCCGTTGGCGTTTTATCCACGGCTTGGGCTTTCCCGGGCGGGCACCACTTCTTCCATCAGGGCGGGGCTCGTAGGGTCGCCGCCCATTGGTTGCAACGGCCGCCGAGAGCCTAAAACTGAATTTGGAGATAAAACATGACCCAGACGATGACTGTCCTGCTCGCCGTATTGGTCGGCGCCCTTGGGACGCCCGCCTGGGCCCAGGTGGAGGTACATGATCCCATGGTGCGTATGGTGCCACCAGGGCAGCCTATCAGCGTTGCCTTTATGACCCTGCATAACCATGGCATGGATGAAAAAATACTGGTGAAGGTACACTCGGACGTAGCCGGTGCGGCCGAAATGCACAATCACATCCTGGCCGATGGCATGATGAAGATGCGCCGTGTTGACACGATTGTGGTACCGGGCCATGGTCAGGTGGAACTGAAACCCGGCGGACTACATATCATGTTGATCGGGCTGAGCCGTAACCTGCAGGTAGGGGAGCGAGTTATTATCAATCTGGAGTTCGCTGACGGTGAGCGAGTGACAGTCAACGCGCCGGTGCAGATGGCAGGGGACATGCACACCCCAACAGATCACACCCAGCACGCCGACTGATCCAGATAAGAGCCGGGGTGGTACCGGTCACCCGGGTCCCATCGATAAGAGAAAGAGCGATGATCACGACAAAACCATGGCGCCTTCCTTTGCTGGTGCTGCTATGTGCCAGCGCGATAGGCCTGGGGGCTGGGGTGTGGCTGCAGCAGCGTGGCAGTAAAGCCGTTAATCCCTACGAGAAACTCGGTGGTGATTTCACCCTGGCGTCAGCTCACGGTCCGGTATCTCTCAGTGACTATCGTAACAAGGTCGTGATGCTGTTCTTCGGCTACACCTCGTGCCCGGATGTCTGCCCCAC
>JAAZYQ010000125.1 GCA_014239575.1 Gammaproteobacteria bacterium | reverse complement strand
GATATGATAGACATCTCATATCGAGATGTCATTCGATGTAACGATGAAAATCAAAGCGCCCAAAAGATTGAGTCATAAACAATGAGCTGATTTAAGCCAGTGGACTTAGGCAGCGACTTTAGATTTGCCGACCCAGTTTAAAATGCGAGGCCTGTGGCAGCCTTTGATTCAAAAAAAGAAAATCTGTTACCAAACTTTAAGTAAGCGAAGGCAATGCTAGGGAAGGTGGAACCGGGGTTATTTGACTTCCTACTTCCGATCAGGTGACGGGTGTAGATATACCCAAGACAGCTGTTATCTGACGGTAAATTGCCGATAGAGTGCAAACAGTGCGTAGAGCGCGACCGCTGCAAGCAGCGACAAAGGAAAGCCAGCGGGACCGATTGCGCTCATTGCGGTTCCAGCAAAGAACGGACCAAGGAGACCGCCGGCGCCAAACAGTACCGAGAATACGGCGTTAGCCGAAACCAGTTCTACACCACGAAAACGTTGGCCCAGCAGAGTAATGCCAACAGTAAAGATACCTCCCATGGAACCACCCCAGATACTGACCACAGCCCATAGCGCCAACGCCCGTGCTTCCCACCAAGGATCGCGTCCACCTTCGATAAGCAGTGGAAACAAAAAGATAGAAACCAGCAGCGTCAAAACGCAGACGATCAGAAGCCAGTTACGGTTAACTTTGTCGGCTAACCAGCCAATTGGGTATTGAAAAAAAACAGCAGCCAGCGCTCCGACCCAGATAACGGCATAACCGGTCTCACGAAATTGTGCACCCAGGATATCCATGGTGTACAGATGGGCGAAAGATTGCATCGCGCCTTCGACAATACCAAACATGGCTGATGAAAGAAGCACCGTGGGTGCGACAAAAAACACTGCCGCCAAGCCGACGACAACTCCTTGTTTGGGCGTACCGAATCTGAAATCGAGCCTTCGGGTGGGTAGCAGCAATACAGCCGCAACGGCGACTGCCACCAACCCGCAAACAAACGGCCAAAAAGTGTCTGGGTCTAGATAAGCGCCGAGCACAGGACCCACGGCCCAGCCGGCCATGCCAACCGTTACATAGATGCCCATCCACCGTCCGCGGACTCGGTCATTGACAATCTGGTTCATCCACGTGTCACCAGCCGTAAATAATAGCGAGTTGCCCATACCCAGCAGGAATCGGATCAACATCCATGCCTCGAAACTTCGAAATGTCGGCAAAGCTATCAACATTATCGCAACTATTACCAGGCCTAACACCAGGGTTTTAAAAAAGCCTATAGCGGGGATGATGCGCGGTGCGGCCAGTGCGACTACGATAATTCCACCAAACTGGACGGCCGCATTAATGCCGATCATGGATTCGCTGTAGCCCTGGTTTCGCAACGATTCAGACAAAATCGGCCAGGTCAAAGAGCTGGCGATCGACACAACCGCCAGGGTCGCGATGAGCGCACTCATGCAGCGAATTCTTTGCTGTGGAGATAGTTCACTCATGGTGCAACTGGTCTCCCGCTCATTCGGGGCTTGCACGTTGCCGGAATTCGACCAGGAAAGGGCTCAGAACGGTAAGCAAAAACATCGAGAAAACTGGCTCCCCGGGCAAGACTCGAACTTGCGACATATGGATTAACAGTCCACCGTTCTACCAACTGAACTACCGGGGATCGCAGGGCCGGCAATGCTACTGTCGGAAGCCGTTTTGGTCAAGCGGGCAAATTAATTAATCGCGGTATCACCCGCATTGAACCGGCTTGTTGCCTGGAGCCTGTGTCGATAATCTGGCGCGTCCAGTAAGGTGGATAATAACGGCACGCCGGTTGCTGGATGCAAGATCACAAACCCGGAAATGGCCGTTGGGCCACACACTGCCATCTCTTTTAAATAGCAGCCGATCGGGACTGCGCCAGCCGATGGTAACCCCGGGGCTCTTGGCGGCGGCCAGGAACGGTCTTTCACCGGAATCCAGAGTATAGTTTTGATTGGAGTCGACGAAGGCAACCCAGCCGGCTGACCATCTGCTGCCAGCCGCGCATCCTTCAGAAGCGTCCCCGGGGCATAGCGTTACTGGATAACCCCACCTGATAGCCTCGAATCTGGCCAGAGCCAGATGGTGGGCCAATTTTTCGGCCGTACGAGCCACCCGATGTGTGTTGATCTTTTCGTGATAGGCGCCGATGCCGTAGAGCCCTAGAATGCCGAAGATCGATACAACGACCATAAGCTCCACAAAACTAAAGCCCGAGTTTCGGTTCGAGTCTTTCGGACGAATAGAAGATAATGGAGGTCTACCGTTTTTGGACATATATCCGATAGTCCGGCATTGGCCAGGATTGTTCCGTGAAGAATCGCACTGAAATATGACTCGCCCATTTGTCCTAGAAAGTCCATTTGTGCCTGCGGGAGATCAACCGGAGGCTATTGCCAAGCTGAAGGATGGTCTTGTGACAGGGGAGGCATTCCAGACTTTACTTGGGGTTACCGGTTCGGGGAAAACCTTCACCATCGCGCACGTGATTGCAGATTTGAATAGGCCTGCATTGATACTGGCGCCAAACAAAACTCTCGCTGCCCAGCTTTATGCAGAAATGCGAGAGTTCTTCCCAAGTAATTCGGTCGAGTATTTTGTTTCTTATTATGATTATTACCAGCCCGAAGCCTACGTTCCGGCAAGCGATACCTTCATCGAAAAAGATGCATCGATTAACGAACATATTGATCAGATGCGCCTTTCCGCCACCAAGGCGATCCTGGAGCGTGAAGATGTTGTCATTGTTGCCACGGTGTCTGCGATCTATGGGTTAGGCGACCCAGCGGCCTATCATGGAATGATCCTGCACCTGCGTGAAGGTGGCCTTGGCAATCAACGTGAGATCTTGCGCCGCCTTGCAGAGTTACAGTACACCCGCAACGACATCGAGTTGCGCCGGGGAAATTTTCGGGTGCGCGGCGATGTCATAGATATTTTTCCCGCCGAGTCCGAACGCTTCGCGGTTCGGGTTGAGCTTTTCGGAGATCAAATAGAACAACTCACCCGGTTTGACCCGCTGACCGGGGAAACCGAACAGAAGGTGACTCGCTTTACCATCTATCCCAAGAGCCACTACGTCACTCCAAGGGAAAAAGTGCTTGAGGCAGTCGTCAAAGTAAAGGCTGAGTTGGCTGACCGACTCAAGGCTTTGCGTGACCTGGACAAACTCGTTGAGGCCCAGCGTTTAGAGCAGCGTACCCGTTATGACGTTGAGATGATGCAGGAGTTGGGCTATTGCGCCGGAATAGAAAATTACTCGAGGTTTCTTTCCGGGCGCGAAGCCGGCGAGCCTCCGCCGACATTGATGGATTACTTTCCCGCGGATTCGCTGCTGGTTATTGATGAAAGCCACGTAACCGTACCCCAATTGGGAGCCATGTTTAAAGGGGATCGTTCACGAAAGGAGAACCTGGTGGAATACGGTTTTCGTCTGCCATCGGCGATGGATAATCGGCCATTACGGTTCGATGAGTTCGAGGGATTGATGCCTCGCACCGTATTTGTGTCGGCCACGCCAGCGGACTACGAGCACACACGTAGCTCCACGGTGGTCGAACAGGTTGTCCGGCCAACCGGGTTGGTCGACCCGATTATTGAAGTCAGACCGGTAGCCAGCCAGGTAGATGATCTCATGTCGGAGATTCGGGAAAGGGCATCAGTTTCGGAGCGGGTGCTGGTAACAACCCTGACCAAACGTATGTCAGAAGACCTGTGCGATTACCTCAATGACCATGGTATCAGAGTACGATACCTGCATTCCGATATCGACACGGTTGAGCGAGTCGAGATTCTTTCTGATCTGCGACGAGGTGTTTTCGATGTGTTGGTCGGTATCAACTTGTTACGTGAAGGGCTCGATCTGCCCGAGGTATCGCTGGTCGCGATTCTCGATGCTGACAAAGAGGGCTTCTTACGTTCGGCGCGGTCATTGATTCAAACAATTGGTCGAGCCGCTCGACATATTAATGGTAAAGCTATTCTCTACGGAGACGTGGTCACAAAATCTATGCAAAAAGCCATCGACGAAACTGATCGGCGGCGCGAAAAACAAGAGGCCTATAACCAACGTCACGGCATCGAGCCTCAATCTATTCGTAAGGAGGTTAAGGCCATTATCGAAGGGGCCGGCGATGTTTCTGCTTCGCCTGGTAAGCAGAAAAAAGGCCGCAAGAGCCAAAATCTGGCAAACCTATCCGGCATCTCTTCGATGTCGCCTGCGGAATTGGGCAAACGGATCAACCAGTTGGAAAAACAGATGTACACCTATGCGAGGGATCTTGAGTTCGAACTGGCTGCGCAGACTCGCGATGAACTAACCCTTCTTAAGCGCCAACAGTTGGGACCGCGAATCGAGGCGGCTTGAGCCGTTGGCTTCAAACATCGCCTTAAGCCTCCAACCCAATCACCACACTACCGTCATCGCGAGAGCACCGAATCGGGTCGGCTGTCAGGCAACCGGACAGCTTATAACCTTATCCAGGATCTCAGTCCGATAGCACGGCATGCAGGGCGTCAATCACCGTATCCAGCTGATCCGAAGTGATAACGAGCGGTGGAAGCAGTCGAATCACTGTGGGACCGGCGGGTAAGGCAAAGACCCGGCGCTGGAGGAGGGCCTTAAGGTAAGGGGTGGCTTTTTCTTTCAGTTCGATCCCGATCATTAGTCCGACCTGACGCACCTCCCGAACCCGGACAGGCAACTTGGCTGAAAAATGATCAAGGAAATACCCCCCTTTGTCTCTGGCACTCGCCGCCAAGTCGTGGTCAAGCATGAAGTCGATAGCTGCTAGTGCGGCTGCACAGGCTAGCGGGTTACCGCCAAACGTAGATCCGTGCACACCGATGCCGGCCTGAACCCGGTCAGTGCACAGCACGGCGCCCATAGGCATTCCGCCGGCAATACCTTTAGCCAGGCACAACATGTCAGGCACAAGGTCGAATCGCTCACAGGCAAAAAGGGTGCCGGTTCGGCAAAACCCGGTTTGAACTTCATCAATGATCAACAGCGCGCCTTGCTCATCGCAAAAACGCCTTGCTGCTGCCAGGTAGTCCGCTTGTGCGGGTCGCACGCCACCCTCGCCTTGGACAATTTCCAGTATTACAGCAGCCGTGCTCTCATTGACTGCTTTCTCAAGTTTATCGATATTATTAAGAGGTACGAAAGCGCAATCCGGCAACAAGGGCTCGAACGCGTCTCGATACTTGAACGTGGTACTCAATGCGCCGAGGGTGCGTCCATGAAAGCCCCGCATTGCCGCAACCAGTCCGGTACGTCCACTCGTTTTGCAGGCAAATTTGATCGCAGCCTCGACGCTTTCAGTGCCTGAATTGCACAGAAACACCCGGTTGAGGCCGGGTGGTGAAAGCTCGATCAACTTTTGCATTAGTTGCCCGCGTTGATCGTTATAAAGGATGCCAGGACAAGTTATCAGAGTTTCAGCCTGCCGAGCGATAGCTTTAGCAACAGCTACGTTGGCGTGGCCCACATTAGCCACGCCAACGCCGGCGGCGCAGTCCAGATATTCGTTTCCCTTATCATCCCAGAGAATAGCGCCTTGCCCGCGTACAATATTGATCGCACGTCGTGGATAAACCTCTAGCGCATAGTCATCTTCAAGGTGGAGGCTCGTCATTGGATGATTGTCCCTTTGCCTGCAAGCGCGTCGCGGACCGGGTGCTCAGTACGCCCATCAGCAATAATGACTTCTTTTGCACCCCCATCAAAAAGCCGGCGCAGGG
>JAAZYQ010000124.1:2813-5789 GCA_014239575.1 Gammaproteobacteria bacterium | reverse complement strand
CCTTACCGTGACGACTGCGAGGATATTGATGCACTGATTGACGCGGCCGTGGCTCACCAACCCAAGTTGATTTATATCGCCAACCCGGATAATCCCATGGGTTCGTGGTGGAATGCCGGTGATATCGAGTCTATGATCGAAAGGGTGCCGGAAAAATCGCTGTTGGTGTTGGATGAAGCCTATGGCGAATTTGCTCCCCAAGGCACGTTACCGGTGATAAACACGTCTGATTCTCGGGTGTTGCGTTTTCGTACTTTTTCCAAAGCCTATGGCCTGGCAGGCATTCGTGTCGGTTATGTGATTGGCGAAGCCGCGTTGATCAATGAATTCAATAAAATCCGCAATCATTTCGGGGTTGGCTGTGTTGCACAAGCCGCATGCCTTGCGGCGCTGGCCGATCAGGATTATTTGAATCAGGTGATTAACAAGGTGGCGCACGCGCGGGAGCAACTTGGCGAGATAGCGTCTGTGAACGGCCTCAACGCTTTGCCATCGGCCGCTAACTTTGTTGCCATCGATTGCGGTCACGATGGAGATTTTGCAACGAGAGTGCTGAACGATCTGATCCGACAGGGTGTTTTTGTCCGTATGCCGGGAATCGCGCCGCTTAATCGATGTATTCGGGTTTCGGTAGGACACCCGCAAGATCTTGAGCTTTTTGCCCGAGCGCTGCCTAAAGCGCTTGTGGCAGCATCGCCATAAAACACCAGGGCTCAAGGAGTTTCGTTTTTATTTTTACAGGAGACAAAGCATGTCTATTACATTGGAACAGGCCAGAGTCGTTGTCGACGGTGCACTATCTAAGGCCCGTGATCTGGAATTAAAGCCCGTGAGTGTGGTTGTCCTCGATGATCGGGGCTCGCTTGTCGCGGCGGCATCCGAGGATGGTGTTAGCGCGATGCGGGCCAGAATTGCCCACGGCAAGGCGAATGCCGCGATTCAACTTGGCATGGGAACGCGTGCTCTGATGAATCGGGCAGAACAGCAGGCTTACTTCATTCAGGCGATGAACGGGCTTGCCGGGGGCGAGTTGGTGCCGGTACCTGGCGGTGTGCTTTTACGCGATGGGTCGGGGGAGTTGCTGGGCGCGGTCGGCACCTCGGGGGATACTTCAGATAATGACGAGGCAGCGGCCCTTGGAGGGGTTGAAGCGGCCGGTCTTACCGCTGAGACCGGCTGATCAAGCGAGTCACCATTGGGTTGTGACCTTCTGGTCGGGAGAACGCGGTTACTACGAGGTGATTCTGGTGTCAGGCGGTCAGATATCGGTTGAGCACCTTGATATGTTCTACACCGAGGCCACAGCAGCATCCGAGCATATTGATGTCTTGCGCGCGCCATTGCTTTGCCACATCTCGGTAGGCGTTGGGTGATATCACGCCATCGAAAACCCACTCGTGTTTGCTGCGTTTGCGGCTTTTGTCACCCTGACTATGGGCATATACCCCGGTCCATCCATCCCAGTCGTTCTTTAATGCGCTCAAGCAGTCACTGATCAAATCGACTTCGGTGTGCATGATGCTGATCAGTGGTATCTCATAGTTTTTCAGCGCATCCAACGCCTGCGTCAGGGGCTCTCCATTTCTCAGGCAAACTGTTCCTTGATTGTCGATCATACAGGTGATGCCGACCCAGACTGGCAGGCCAGTGGTCATCGCCCCATCAAGAGTGACACACATCCGATCGATGTCGATCATCATCTCGAGCATGAGCAAATCAGCCCCGGCTTCTTTCATGATCTTCGCCTGTTCTGTAATACTTTCATTCAGTGTATTGAGTCCAGGCTTGTCGCCAGTCCAGCTCCAGTAAGAGATGCCTCCGGCAACGACGATATCCGGGTTTGCTGAGCGCTCCCTCGCCTCAACGGCTAACTCGACGCCGCGCCTATTCAGGGTATCGAAGTGTTCCGCCACACCGGCGTCGTCCAGGGCGTGACGGGATGCAGCGAACGTATTGCTGATAATGATCTGCGCTCCGGCACCGATATAGTCGCGGTGCACTTCGCGCACAACGTCCGGGTGGCTCAAGGCGCCGCCGCCGTTCCAGGCATTTTCGAGCTGGGGTACCCCGCGGCGTTCAATCTCAGTGCCTGTCGCACCATCAATCAGAATCAACTCGCCATCATCTAGGCGTGCTGCCAATTTTTGATAACGATTTAGCATGTAAGATCCTAAAGAAAGTGCAGTGTTTGCTGTTTAGGACAACCCTTTGGGTCGATGCTGCGAGTGTGCGTACATGGTTTCGGTAATGACCTCGAGTGAGCGACGCTGGTGTTCAACATTTTTTAGCGGATCATCCGAGACGGGGCCAGTCTCAAGTTCAAAATGTCCAAAGTGATCCTCTCCACGAACCAGTATGGCAGTATCCCGGGACCCTTCCTTGACGGCACTCGTGGGCAGGTAATCCATCAGTAGTCCGATTCTCCGATCATCGGACTGGTTTGGGTTCGAAGCATGAATGATCGAATGGTTGATTACGGTAGCCTCACCCGGAGCGAGTTCGATATCGGTAGCACCTGATTGGTCAAACACCTCGGTTATGTACTGTGCCCGCGACAGAATACTGTCAGGATCGCTACCCTCACTGTGAGCAAGTAACGCCCCGCGGTGAGAGCCCGGAATAACTCTAAGACAGCCACTTTTGCTATTGGCAGAGCTTAGCGCGAGCCAGCAGATGGAAAGAAAGGGTTTGAGTTTGATGTATGCGGTATCCTGATGCCACGCCGCGTGCTGACGGGTTTTGGGCTCTTTAATCCGGAATGTGGAATTCCAGTGCAAAAGATCAGGACCGAGAAGATCCTCCATCAGATCCAGCAATCGGGAATCGCGGGAAAGCCGGTCTATACATGGGAGTATGAGATTTGCCTTGAAGTCCAACTGTCCTTTGAGTTTCGGATAGTTTGTTTCGAACTGTTCAACTTGGCCGCGCAGGATCTGCGCCTCGGATTCGTCCAGAATGCGAACCGGTGGCAAAAAT
>JAAZYQ010000124.1:0-2715 GCA_014239575.1 Gammaproteobacteria bacterium | reverse complement strand
AGTTGGCATCTACCCACTCCCTTTAGGCTGAAACGATGCTAAGGGGTGGGATCACCCAGGCATAACGCTCAAAAGTGTATGGGAACTTGACAGATGTAATACTTTAGCGGACATTGAAAACCACGCGAGTTATCATTTGGTTCACACTGGCGTTTAGACCGACTGAACAGTATGGTTGTACCGCTCAATTTTCCCCTGAGATCTTAGCCCATGTCTATGCTCAATTTGACACCATCGATTCGCCTTCGTAGAACGCCATTTTCCAATCGTGTAGATAGTGCTGGGGCGAAGGCATACACGATCTATAACCATATGCGGCTGGCGTCTTATTACGACACGCCCGAGGAAGATTATCGACACCTTAAGACTGCGGTCCAGGTTTGGGATGTCTCCTGTGAGCGCCAGGTTGAGATCAAAGGTCCAGATGCGCTACGACTGGTACAGATGACGACGCCTCGTGATATGTCGCGGATGCGAGACGATCAATGTTACTACGTACCTATGGTCGACAGTGCCGGCAAAATGATGAACGACCCTGTTGCCGTACGTCTGGGCCAGGATCGTTACTGGCTCTCGTTGGCGGATTCGGACATGTTGCTTTACTGCAAGGGTCTTGCGGCAGGGTCTGGCCTCGATGTCGAGGTCTTTGAGCCGGATGTTTCACCGCTCGCGATTCAGGGCCCAAAAGCCGATGAATTGGTCTGCCGTGTGTTTGGGGAAAAGATCATTCGTACCAGATTCTTTCGGCACAAGACAATCAATTTTCAGGGCAAGGATATGATCATTGCCCGCTCCGGATGGTCTCACCAAGGCGGGTTTGAGTTGTACCTGGATGGTAGCGGATACGGAGAAGCCGTTTGGGATGCATTATTTGAGGCTGGTAAAGATCTTGATGTCCGGGCGGGTTGCCCCAATCTGATCGAACGGATCGAGGCAGGACTACTCTCTTTTGGCAGCGATATCACCATGGATCACACGCCCTTTGAGGCAGGTCTGGGAAAATACTGTCATCTCGACAGTGCCGCCGGTTTTCTGGGGCGTAAAGCTTTGTTAGAACTGCAAGCGCCAGCAAAGCAGATTAGAGCACTCGCGCTTGCTGGGCCAGCGGTGCCTGCGATCAATCACCCATGGCCTTTGCATGATTCCACAGACAATATCGCGGGGTGTATCACTTCTTCTACCTGGTCGCCAGACTTTGACACCAACGTGACGATCGCGATGGTTAAACGGGAACATTGGGGCGGGGGAACGGTGTTGACCGCTAAAGTTCCCGACGGGGATCGCAGCGCGATCGTGCGGGACAGGTTCTGGATTTAACTAATCTGTAAAATATAACGGTAATGAAAGGTTCAGTCGAAAACCGATAGGTCAAAAGAAGAACTCCAATATCCTGGGTCGGGCCATAGATAAAATATCCGGGTCTGATCGGAGTGGTACAGTTCAATGTAACAGGGTGCAAGCCCCTTATGCTTCTAAATGAATCAGGAAAATCTGACGATATGGGATTAGATCAGGAACTGGCCGGATTGTTAGTGGTATCAATGGAGCAGGCGGTGGCTGCCCCGTATTGCGGTTTGATGCTGGCTGATGCCGGCGCCAGAGTGATTAAGGTGGAGCGCACAGAAGGAGATTTCGCGCGAGGCTACGATCAAGGCGCCGATGGAAAAAGTGTTTTTTTCTCCTGGCTCAACCGAGGTAAGGAGTCTATCTGTATCGATCTCAACCAAGATGCTGATGAAGCGTTGTTGCGGTCTATGCTTAAACATGCCGATGTGTTTTTGCACAACCTCGCGCCGGGGGCGCTTACCCGCCGTGGTTTTGGTGGTGAGACGCTGCGTGAACACAACCCTGGCCTCATCACCTGTGAGATCAATGGATATGGCTCATCTGGTCCGGGTGCCAGGAAGAAAGCCTACGATTTTTTAGTACAGGCTGAAAGTGGAATCTGTGCCATTAACGGTACACAGGAGCAACCGGCACGGGTGGGCATTTCCATCTGCGACATTGCTTCTGGCCAAACGGCATTTTCTTCGATTCTGCGGGCACTGATTCAGCGTGGGCGCACTGGGACAGGAGTCGACGTTTCCATTGCCATGTTCGATGTTATGGCGGATTTCATGAATTTTCCGCTGTTGGCGCACCGTTACCTTGGCGGTGCACCGCAAAGAATGGGGCTGACACACCCGCTGATTGCGCCTTACGGTGCATACACAGTTAAAGATGGCAGCCACATTCTGATTGCGATTCAGAGTGATCGTGAGTGGTGTAGTTTCTGTGATGCCATATTGGGTCAGCCGGAGCTCGGTGCTGATGCACGTTTTGTCAATAACACTGAGCGGGTTAAGCACCGTGGAGCCATGGACGAGATCATCAATGGCGTGTTTGGCAGACATTCTGCTGATCAGATGAGCCAGTTGCTGGACGATGCGAAAATAGCCAATGCCTGCTTAAGCAGCGTCGAGGATCTGTCTAACCATCAACTGATTCTAAACCTTGTCGCTGATTTTGGCGGCACTAAGGTTAATATGGCGGATCTGCCGGTAGCGACGGATAGTGAACGTCCAACCCTTGTTCCCCTGCTTGACCAGCACGGCGAATCGATCCGATCACGCGTTCGCAGTAGGGATTCTGCCAGGGTGAGCGAGGCGCAATCGGAACCTCGTCCACGCCCAGGCCTTTGACCCTTGTTCGGAAACAGTGTCCATACGTTCCGTC
>JAAZYQ010000123.1 GCA_014239575.1 Gammaproteobacteria bacterium | reverse complement strand
CCTTATTTGTGCACACTGGCCTTCATGGTAGGCCGAATTGGAGTCTGACTCAAAAGTGGCGCGCCTTTTCGGGTCGGCTAACCTTAGAAGCGCCTCGACATCTCCTTTAATGTCGAAGAAATCAATCGGCCTGTCCGGCCTATCCCAGGATTGATCTAGTGCCATACCCATGGACACCCCAGCAATCCTCTCAATCTCGGTACGGATCCGCCCTGTCTTTAGATAAACATGCCCAGTCTCGAAAAACCTGACATCCCTAATTTGGCGCCTCGCATTATTGGAAAGCGCCTCAAGCAATCCTGGCAAAAGCGACAGGCGCATCTGCCCCAGGTGTGACGCGATAGGGTTGCGAAGATCGATCGCCGGCACGCCCGGTGCAACCAGCCCCTGTAGGGCCGGGTTAACGAAGCTATAGGTGATAGCTTCATAATAATGCCTATCCACTAACAAATCCCTGGCCCGATCAGGGTTCAGAATCTCTTCAGGGGCGAGTCCGCGGCCAACCCGAACTCGCGGCGTGCGTGGCTTAAACTTATCGTAGCCAACGATACGGGCTACTTCCTCAACCAGATCATGCTCTCCGGAAAGATCAAAACGATAACTAGATGGGGTAACGGTCCACCCACCCGATTCAGTTTTGGGACTCATTCCTAGCGAATTGAAAACAGCTCGAACCTGAGGCGCCGGAATCTTCTGACCTAAGAGGCGCTCAAGCCTGGATTTGCGTAGGGTTAAGGGTCTGCGAGATGGGAGTTGGCGCTTGATAGTGCGGCCGAAGATCGGACCGCAGGCTCCACCACAGGCATCCACTATCAACTCGCTCGCTCGCTGAATTGCCACGGCGGGTAATTCGAAGTCCACGCCTCGTTCAAATCGGTGAGAGGCATCCGTTGGCATATTGTAGCTTCTGACCGTTCGGGCAATCGCGGTGGGTGCGAAAAATGCAGCCTCAAGCATCACCGTCCGGGTTTTGCGCGTAATCATAGTGGCCATACCGCCTTTCACGCCGGCAAGCGCAATCGGTCCACTATCGTCCGCGATCACCAGGTCTTCGTTTTTCAGGCGAATAGTCACGCCATCAAGTAGTTTTAGCCTCTCGCCTCTGGTCGAGGCACGTACGGTAATTCGGCCCTGAAGACGTCCGGCATCGAATGCGTGCATTGGCTGACCGAGTTCAAGCATGACGTAGTTGCTGATATCCACTAGCACATCGATGCTACGGATTCCGCAGCGTCGAAGCCGCTCCCGAATCCAATCCGGCGAACGCGAGCCGGTATCTAACTCCTCAATGATACGACCCAGGTAGCGGGGGCACTCAGCCGGACAAGCTAAGTCAACTTCGCGCCTTAGTTTTCTGCGCGCCCGAATCCGTGGAAGCGACGGCATCTTTAAACGCCCGTTGGCGACCACAACTGTTTCGCGGGCCATCCCAAACAAACTAAGGCAATCGCCCCGATTAGGCGTTAGGTCGATTTCAAGCAATTGATCACCCAGGTCGAGATGGGCATTCAAGCTGGTGCCGGGCGTCAGCGAGGGGTCGAGATCGAGCAAGCCGGACACCGAGTCGTCAATGCCTAACTCGGCGCCCGAACAAAGCATGCCAGTAGAGACCTCATTTCGAATCGTGGTTGGTCGAATAACTGAGCCATTTGGCAAAATGGCACCGGGTATAGCTAGAGGTGCGACCATCCCGACATGGGCATTGGCTGCTCCGCAGACGACCTGGATCACGGGCCCTGGACCGCTGTCGACCTCGCACAAGGATAAATTAGTCGCATCGGGATGAGGCCTCAAATGAGTGATCCGTCCAGCAATCACCGCTTCAGACATTCGCGGTACCGAAGTCAACGCGCTGGCTTCCAGGCCTGCCGCAGTGAGTCGATCTGCCAAAGTCGCAAAATCAAGGTCGAAATCAACCCACTCACGCAGCCAATGCTCACTGATGATCAATTACGGTTCCTCATTCAAGAAAATTGGCTCAAAAACGCCACCTCATTTTCGAAAAACAGCCGCAAATCATCTACACCGTAACGCAGCATCGCTAGGCGTTCGATCCCTAACCCAAAGGCGTAGCCTGTGAACTGTTCGTTATCTATTCCAGCCTGATGGAACACCTCCGGGTGCACCATACCGCAACCCAGAACCTCGAGCCAGCCAGTTTGCTGACAGACACGGCAGCCGCGCCCTTCACAGAATACGCAACCCATATCGACCTCAGCTGAGGGCTCGGTAAACGGGAAAAACGATGGTCTGAATCGAACCGGCAGTTGCTGTTCAAAGAATTCTTGAAGAAAAAAAGTAAGCACGCCCTTAAGGTCGGCGAAAGAAATATCGGTGTCAACGGCTAGCCCCTCAACCTGATGAAACATCGGTGTGTGAGTTACATCAGAGTCGCATCGATATACTCTCCCCGGCGCTATGATCTGAAGTGGTGGTTGATGGCACTCAAGATAGCGTATCTGGACTGGCGAGGTATGAGTTCGAAGCACCACGCCAGGCGATATATAAAAAGTGTCATGCATCGCTCGGGCAGGATGATCCTTTGGAATGTTTAGCGCCTCAAAGTTGTGGAAATCATCCTCGATCTCGGGGCCATGAGTTACATCAAAGCCGGCACGCTGAAAAATCCGTTCTATTCGCCTTACGGTTCGGCTAATGGGATGGACCCCTCCCACAAGACCGCGCCTACCCGGCAAGGTCACATCGATTCGATCCTTCTCGGTATCTGAAAGTTGTTCGCGTGTCGTTAGGGTCTCCGCTTTTTTCATCAGCGCGTCGTTAATTTGGTCCCGAGCGCGGTTGACCGCTTGACCGAAGGCCTTTCGGTCGTCTAGCGGCAAGCCGCCTATTGATTTTAGTTGGGCAGTCAGCGAACCGTGGCGACCTAAGAATTCAACCCGAGTTTTTTCCAGTTGACGCGAATCCGCAGCTTGGTCTATGGCTGACAACGCCTGCCCCAATATTGAATCCAACGTTAGGTCTCCTTTCCCGGTCATCGCGTTCTCAGCGCCTCCAAACGAAAAGGGGAAAGGTTCTGACAACCTTTCCCCAGGGTGCGGCCCCTGAACACGCAGGGCCACTGTTGTTACGGGTGTTACGGGTGTCAGGCTGCCAGTGCGGTTTTTGCCTTTTCAGCGAGCGCTGCAAATGCGTCATGGTCGTTCACGGCCATATCAGCAAGTATTTTACGATCAATGAGGATGCTGGCCTTACCTAAACCATCAATAAGGCGACTGTAACTGAGGTCGTGAGTCCTAGCAGCCGCGTTGATCCGAACAATCCACAGCATCCGAAACTGTCTTTTACGTTGGCGTCGATCTCGGTAGGCGTACTGATCGGCTTTCATTACCGCTTGGTTCGCTACCCGAAATACATTCTTACGGGCGCCGCGGTATCCTTTCGCTCGGGAGATAACCTTGGAGTGTCGGGCGCGGGCCGTAACACCTCTTTTGACTCTGGGCATGATGCTTTCTCTAGGTAATTTTGGCTTGAATCTTTAACTGTAGGGCAACAAACGGCGGACTGCGGCCTGGTCAGCCGGATTGATCATCAGACTTTCCCGCAACTGGCGTTTACGCTTGGTCGACTTCTTGGTCAGAATATGGTTTCGAAAAGCCTGTGAACGCTTGAACTTGCCGCCGGCGGTTTTCGTAAATCGCTTGGCAGCTCCACGATTGGTTTTTAATTTTGGCATTGTCGATATTTCCGTAATCAGTTCTTTGCTGGCGCCAGCACCATAACCATTTGCCGACCTTCCATCTTTGGCATCTGTTCTACCACGCCGATATCCTGTAAGGCGCCCTCGACCCGATTCAGCATTTCCATTCCAAGTTCCTGGTGAGCCATCTCGCGGCCGCGAAAACGCAACGTGACCTTAACTTTGTTACCCGCTTCCAGAAACCGGGTCAGGTTGCGAACCTTAATATCATAATCGCCGATATCGGTTCCGGGGCGAAACTTAATTTCCTTGACAGTAATCTGCTTTTGCTTCTTTTTGGATTCCTGTTTCTTTTTGGATTTTGAGTAAAGGAATTTCCCATAATCCATTAGGCGGCAGACTGGCGGTTCCGCATTTGGCGCGATTTCTACCAGATCCATCCCGCGTTCAACAGCGATGCCTCTGGCCTCGACTGCAGTAACGATCCCCAATTGTTCACCCCTGTCTCCAACTAGGCGAATCTGAGCGTCAACGATATCCTCGTTCATCCGCTGTTGTTTTGCTACTGCTATCGGTTTACCCTCCAGAAATATTAACGCCGTGCATCAGCTTCAAGGTGGAGGAGTCTTTCGGACAACTCGTTTACCGGGATTGCTCCCAGATCCTCACCCTCGCGCGTTCGCACGGCGATTTGCCCCTGCGCCATCTCCCGATCACCCACAATCAGCAGGTACGGAATCCGTCGCAAAGTCGAGTGACGAATTTTATAGCCTATTTTCTCGTTTCTCAAGTCACATTCGACTCTGATTGCCTGTTTTTTAAGAGATTTTTCTGTTTCCAACGCATAATCGCGTTGCCGATCAGTAATATTCAGAATAACAGCCTGCACCGGGGCCAGCCAAAAGGGCAGCTTGCCCTCTGTATCTTCAATCAGAATCCCGATAAAACGCTCCAAAGAGCCCAGAATGGCCCGATGGATCATAACGGGGGTATTTTTGGTCCCGTCCGCTGCAACGTACTCGGCATCAAGCCGACCCGGCATCGAGAAATCGACTTGAATAGTCCCGCACTGCCATCGCCTCCCAATCGAATCCCGCAAAACGAACTCATGTTTGGGGCCGTAAAAAGCGCCCTCTCCCGGCTGCACGGTGTACGCAATACCTTTTTCTTCGAGCGCCAATGCGAGCGCTTTCTCGGCGCGGTCCCACAACACGTCGTCGCCTACTCGTTGCTCCGGACGTGTCGACAGGGCGACTTCGATGTCATTAAAGCCAAAATCCCGATACATCCGATAGGTGAGCTCAATTAACGTCGAAACTTCTTCTTGCAACTGATCCTCAGTGCAAAACACGTGAGCGTCGTCCTGTGTGAAACGCCGCGCGCGGAGCAGGCCATGGAGAGTGCCAGATGGTTCCTTGCGATGGACAATCCCAAACTCAGCGATCCGGATCGGCAGATCGCGGTAGCTGCGTAAGCCCTGATTAAAAAGCTGGACGTGCCCGGGGCAGTTCATCGGCTTAATCGCGTAATCACGATCATCAATCTGAGTGGTGAACATATTGTCCCGAAACTTATCCCAGTGCCCGGACCGCTCCCACAGACTTCTATCGAGCATCTGTGGTGTGTGCACTTCCTGATAGCCATACTCGTCAAGCAACTCTCGTACATAACGTTCAACCACGGTGTACAGCGTCCAACCGTCCCGGTGCCAAAAGACCATTCCTGGGGCTTCTTCTTGAAAATGAAATAAATCAAGTTCTTTGCCAATCCGTCGGTGGTCGCGTTTTTCGGCTTCCTCAATCCGGTGTAAATGATCCTGTAGAGATTTTTTATCGGCCCAGGCTGTCCCGTATATACGCTGTAGCATCACATTGCTTGAGTCGCCTCGCCAGTAAGCACCGGCAAGTTTGGTCAGCTTGAATGCTTTAAGGTGGCTAATATCCGGAACATGGGGTCCCCGACACAGGTCTACGAAATCCGCTTGCTGATAAAGCGAAAGCGCTTCTTGCGCGGGGATCTCTTCGATAATTGCCGCCTTATATTCCTCGCCGAGATTGCGAAAAAACGAAATCGCATCATCTCTCCCCATCATTTTTCGTTGGATGACTGCCCCTTTTTTCGCGAGCTCTACCATCCGCTGT
>JAAZYQ010000122.1 GCA_014239575.1 Gammaproteobacteria bacterium | reverse complement strand
GGTATTACTGGACAACGCCGACAAGGCCCGCCGACTGGTCCGTGCGGTAGCTGCACGCCTGACCGAGCGCCCTGTGCTTTGCCCATCCGGCGATGATCGCGCTCTTGATGCCGCACTCATTACCCACCCCGATGCCCGCGACCCTGCAATGCTGACAAAGCTTGATGCCGTGGCCGGCCGCGTGTTGACCTAAGGAGACACCATGAGTATCAAAAGTCTGATTCGCTCGATCCCTGACTATCCGAAAAAGGGCGTCATCTTTCGTGACATCACGACTTTGCTTCAGGATCCATCGGGCTTTCGCCGCGCGGTTGACGAGTTGGTGCAACCCTTCGCCGGTAGCGACGTTCATTGTGTTGCCGGCATCGAGGCCCGCGGCTTCATCCTCGGTGGCGCGGTCGCACACCAGTTATCGCTAGGTTTTGTTGCGGTACGAAAAAAAGGCAAGCTACCCTGGCAAACCATGTCGGTCCAATACCAGTTGGAATACGGCAGCGATGAGGTGGAGATTCATACCGATAGCCTAAAAGCCGGCCAGAACGTGCTCATTGTCGATGACCTGATCGCTACCGGCGGCACCGCCTGTGCCGCGGTGGAACTGGTGCGCAGTGCTGGAGCCAACGTCATTGGTGCGAGTTTCGTCATTGACCTGCCGGATCTTGGCGGCCGCGAAAAACTGGCAGCGATGGATGTGCCGGTTCGCACCCTTGTCAGTTTTGCCGGGGACTGAAACATCCTCTGGGAGGCTTGCTCTAGCAGGGTTAAATTCTAGGAAGTCAATTTCTTGTCCCTGAAAGAAAGGTCAAGGTCAAATCGAGCTGCACGACCTTTAATCATTAGATTTGGATTGTAATAAGGATCCGTCTTAGGCAGTAAAGCACTCCATTTTTCCGAGAAATGCGCCCAGCCCTCATTCCGTTCCATGTCATCCGTGGCATTTTCGGACACTCCGCTAGATTCTGAATCAGCCTGGGAAAAACGAAACTGGGGCAACATCACATTGCGGTAACCATTATCTCGGAGCCACAGACCATAATCCAGTGCAGCTAAATCAGCTGACAGGCCCTCATCCAACCCCCCCTTATTCTCAAAAAGAGATCGTCTGGTAAGCAGACAATCCAAACAAACTGCAGAGCAGTTTGATGAAACCAGCAGGCGACCAAAATAACCGGTACTCGCGGCCGATTCTCCCTGGTGCATATCAGCCGGCGTACCATCCGAATTGATCATCATCCCAGAGCTGATAACAACGTCGCGTTTGCGGTCTACTATCAATCCGCCCACCGAACCAAGTGGCTCAAGTTGTGCACGACTAGCCATCTGATGCAGCCAATATTTCGAACTATCATATAAAGCCTCGATCGAGTCAGTTGAGTCGCTCAAGCAAAACAAAAGCTCGCCGCTCGCGTGTCGCGCACCGACGTTAATCAGTCGCGGATAGTTCGACGGCTCTTCTGAGACTACAAATCGCACTGTTGACTTAAAGCATGATCTAACATGCTCAACGAGAAAACTCGGAGTATTGTTGATGATTTCAGCTTCTAAATTAGAGTCCATGTCGGGCGTAGCCAAAATCACAGACCGACTCAAAACAACGAGTATTTCGAACTCAGGGTAATCGATCGCCAGTGCGAAAGACCCTAGGAAAACCGCCAGCTTTTTCAGTTGGTCTGAACTTTCGATACTTGGGACGATTATCGAAACTTTGGGGCGAGTTTCAACAGAATACTTAAGGGCATACTGACCGTACTTTTTTGGAATTTGAAAACTCTTCGCATCAATTCCACGCCTGTTGGCCGCATCCTGAAGCGCCTTCTCACCAGACAGATAGGCATAGTTCTTGGCAGTTGGATCGGCAGCAGTTGATCCATCAATGGTCCGCCAGTGATAAAGCACTTTGGGAATGTGATAGATCTCATCGGTAAGTTCACTGGCCCTTAAGATCAGATCATAGTCCTGACTGCCTTCATAACCTTCTCGAAAGCCCCTGATCCGCTCGATGAGGTCTCGTTTATAAACGCCCAGGTGACCGCAATACATCTGAGAAAGTAGGAGTTCAGGTGACCAGTCAGGCTTGAAAAACGGTTCATATCTGAGTCCATTCTGATTTATCTTATCCTCGTCGCTATAGATGATCTCTGCCCGCGGGTGTACGTTCAACAAACGGGCGTTTTCAAACAATGCGAAGCGATCCAGCAGATCATCATGATCAAGCAACGCAATGAAATCGCCGGAAGCCATGGAGAGTGCGGTATTTGATGCGGCAGATATGTGGCCAGATTCTGGCCTGTAGGTTACTTTTATGCGTGAGTCTCGGACTTGATATTCATCCAAAACAGGCCTGACGTGGGGCTTAGTAGAGCCATCATCCGCGATACATAGTTCCCAGTGTGGATACACTTGATCGATAACAGAGTTAATTGCGGCTTTGAGCCAGATCTCATCAGTATTAAATACTGGCACGATCACTGAGAACTTCGGTTGGTACTGAAATCGTGCTATCTCGTTAGTGCACTCTGTGTCCGTAGGTGCCTGTGATTCCTGATGCAGAATCCTTTCCTTGTAGAAATCCTTTGGAAGACGTCTTTCTAGATGCCCAAACTCGAGATAATGAACAAGAGGGATTAACCCGGCTTTTTTAATATCAGGGTTAACTTCCAAATAATAAGAGCAATCGAACCGAGGTGAGGGTTGATGGTATCGATACCCACCCGCGTCTAGAAAAAATTCAAGCGGACTTGTCTCCTTTGGAATCTCATGCTGGTACTTTTCAAGATAGAAAGTCGAGGAAAAATACGGGTGGGGATCGAAGCCTGTGCGCGCACCGACAAGCAAGTAATGGATAAGTGGATTGTCGGCACAGTCTTTGAGATCTGGCTTCTGTTCAAGATAGTGCGCACAATCGAAAAGCAAGCAAGGGTTTCGTGTACCGGTTGTCCCTTTTCTAAGAAAATCGCGCAACGGTGTATCAGCCTGGTCAATCTGCCCGACCAATCGATCCTGATAATACCGTCCATCGAAAAGTAGGTGGGTACTTCTATCCTCGCTACCACCGAAAAGAATATAGTGCACTAACGGATTCATCCTGGATGCCCGAACATCAGGATAGGTATTCAGATAGAACTCCACCGAAAATAGCGGGTTGGGATTTAATCCCTCTTTCATCCCAATTTCCAAAAAATGGGCGATCGACGCAACATGGCTTAGAAAGCCAAACTTACCTTTCGATCTTTTTGATGCCTTGTGATAAAACTTGGGCAGGAACAGGCCGCTCCTGTGTACCGCTAAATAATTATGGACAAAGAAACGAAATTCGTTGACATGATATTTTTTGGCCCAGAACCATAAAAGCAAGACTTGTGGGATCAAAACAAGTCTATTCCGCCATCTGGCGAACCGTGTTTCAGTAGCGCTCTTCTCAGTAACCGTGCTCATAACTCAAGATTAACGGATTAAAAACTTTGATTGTTAATCCGGCAACAACAAAGGCGGTTGGCCAGCCCGTCGGCGGATTTTATCGATCGCGTGGTGCACGGCAGGGGTGCAGACGATTTTCTTCTCAAGCGCACGCTTGCCGGGAAAATCCAGCAGACTGATGCCAATCAGCATGGTCAGTATTCCCTGACCCGGCAATACCAGCATCGCAATACCCATCAATAACAAAAATCCGCCGAGCAGGTTTTTTACAGCGTGAGTGGCGAACCGCAGCGTAGGGTGGCGGTGACGCCAACTGCCTAAAGGCGTGTTATCACGAACAAAATAATCCGGGTTCATCCGCGTAATCGCAACAAATATCAACGCGCCATAGACCAGCGCCAATAGCAAAGAAACTGCTACTACCCCGCCGATAGTGCCGGGGTGGGCATGCGCCCAGTCAAAAACCTGTGTCAGCATGCTGTGTTCACTCCGGCATAACCCAAATTCAGCTACTCTTTTTCTACCGGCCACTCAGTTGACTCGGTCGTTCTTTGACTCATCCTCCCGCTGGAACAATGAGGCCGGGCGCGCCCGAGGAGCTCAAGTCTGCCCAAAGATTACCCTTCTGACAAATACCGAGGCTTTTGGCCAAAAGATAAGAGGCCGCCCACTATACTGCGATGAATTCGAAGTGGACATTGTGATGCAAACTCCCCAGCCCACGCTGGATGCTGTAACCATTGAGGAGCGTCTTAACGAGATGCTCGATCCGGTGCTGTCCTCAAGGCGCACGGCCTCAGAACCGGCAAAACAGCTCGCCAAGTGCTCACGGGCACAGCAGGATTTCGCACTACATTGGCTGGGCGTCATCATCTCCACCAATTCCGAGATGGGCTTTCAGTTCGCCTGCCACGCGCCGCAGGCTTTTTCGGTTATGAGCCTGGCACAGGTCGAGCAGTGGGTCCTTCACGCCATGGATGTATACGACCGCCAAGGCCTGTATCCGGGCAGCCAGGCTTTGGGCGATATTAATGGTTTTGTCCTGACGTTTAGCCAAAGCCGTACTGCTGTCGGTCTTGATCGCGATGTCGGGGCTATTCTTGTCCATTTCCTGCGCGGACTCTCAGGGCGAGCGTTGCGGATCGAAACCGCCGAGACGAACTGCACTGACACCGAGGTGGTGTACCTGCCGGGTACGATCAACGCTTACCCAAGCCGAGAAAAAAACCTTTCACTGTATCGCCTGATCGCGACACAACTTTGGGCACAGACCCGATTCGGTACCTTTCGCCGGGCGAGCCCAAATGCGCCGCGCCTATCCGAGCAACTGTCGCGCTATTCGGATCCAAAGAAGGCGCAACAACTGTTTGAACGCCTTGAGCAGGCCCGCCTTGACGCCTGTATTCGCAGAACACTGCCGGGACTCGGCCGGCAGATGGATCTACTGCTGAACCAATCGCCGAAGGACAATCCAAAATGGCAAGCCCTGATCGCGCCTTTGTGCTGCGCCGATGCCACTGTCACTCATACCCTCGCCGTGCTTGAGCAGGCTTATAGGGATAACCAGGATTTAGCTTTAGCGCCACCTTGGGCGGGGGGCATCGATATCGCGCTTGCTGAACAGACGATGGACATTCGAACTCAGCGCGAACGCGAACAATTGCAGACGAAACTTACCCAATGGTTCAAAGATCAGCCGCTGGAAGACAATACGGCCCAAGAGCTTAAGATCACCAGTGATGACGATCCCAAAGACGCCTTCGGGCCGATGCCTTTTTCTATTGAGATTAACGGTGAAACAACGAACGCGCCTCCTGCGGTGAATCAATTGGTGCAATCCCTGCTGCTCGACTTTGACCAACTGCCGACAAAGGCGCTGGCGCCAACTGGCAGCGCGAATTACGACGCCGGGGAACAGCCGTCGTTAAGCCCACAAGGCGAGGAGCCCAATCAAACCCCCCAAAACCCGTGCTATCACTACGATGAGTGGGATTTTCGCCGGCGCCACTACCGCAAGAACTGGTGTGTACTGCGGGAGCTCCAAATGCCGGCGGGTGAGGAGAGTTTCTACCCCCAAACTATTGAAAAATATAAAGGTTCTGTGATTGAACTACGCCGCACTTTCGAAGCCCTGCGCGCCAGCGTACGCCGGGCGCGCCGCCAGCGCAGCGGCGATGAGATCGATCTGGATGCTTTGGTAGATGCACGCGTCAACGCTTTTTGCGGGGAAGAAATGAGCGATCGCGTACTCTCGCGCCTGGATCGGTCTGAGCGCGACATTGCCGTGATCTTCATGGTCGACGTCAGCGGCTCAACCAAGGGCTGGATCAATGATGCCGAACGTGAGTGTCTCGTGCTGCTGTGCGAGGCGTTACAGATTCTCGGTGATCGT
>JAAZYQ010000121.1 GCA_014239575.1 Gammaproteobacteria bacterium | reverse complement strand
GCGACAGAGGCATCTTCGGGAGCAGGTCCGTACTCCATGCTTTCAAACAGTTCTCTCACGCTGGACATAGAATCAACCCATGGGGTGGCGGTGGCTGGCAGAATAACGCCCACTGATATGGTGCTCCAGTTGCCGGGAGATATCGCCCAGCAAGCCCGAAGCGCCGATGCGGAAATACCTGGCATCAAGCCACGCCCGGCCCAACTCCTCACGCATGAGTACCAGATAAGCAAGCGCATCACGTGCAGCGCGAATGCCCCCCGCCGGCTTGAAACCCACCATGAATCCGTTACGCTGGTGATACGCGCGAATAGCGCGCAGCATGACAAGACTAACCAGCAGGTTGGCGTTGATAGATTCCTTACCGGTTGAAGTCTTGATGAAATCGGCACCGGCCATCATCGCGACCAGACTGGCCCGCGCCACGTTGGTGAAGCTCACAAGATTTCCGGTACCCAAAATGGTCTTTAGATGAGTCTTGCCTGCAGCTTGGCGAAATGCGCGGATTTCGTCGTACAGTCCCTGCCAATCGCCGCTCAGTACCAGGCCACGACGAATGACAATGTCGATCTCGCGGGCACCGCCCTGGCGTGCACTTTCAACCTCGGCCACACGGGTGGCCAGTGTTGTTAATCCATCCGGAAACCCAGCCGCCACCGATGCGACCGGAATATCAGTACCCTGAAGCGCATTGACGGCTTCGCCGACCAGAGTCGGGTAGACACACACTGCCCCTACCCTAAGATCTTCTACCTGCAATGCGCGAGCGATATCCGCGCGAAGCGGCATGCGGGCTTTAGCGCACAGACGCTGCACATTACCTGGGGTGTCAGCCCCATCAAGTGTGGTGAGATCGATACAGGTCATTGCCCGCAACAGCCATGCTGCCTGCCAATCCTTTTTGACCGTACGCCGACCGCCAAGGCTCGCGCAACGCCGCTCCACAGCACTGCGATTTACCCGCACGCTGGCGATCCAATCGCGATCCAGGGTCTGGCCCGGGTTGGAGGTTATGTCAGCACTGCCGGACTTTTGTGGGTATAGCGCCATGACATCGGCTTTCGCTGTCATCGAGAATAACCTGAAAAGGAGATTCCAATGCCAGTGGTGTACTTCATGATGACGGCTCTACCAGAGTTTTTATAAATCCTTTGATCAGCCGAGTCAGTTGTGGTGCAGCCTGACTGCCGGCGGCCAGCGTCTGTTCGTGTGAAAGGCCCGACTGCAACCCGGCTGCCAGGTTGGTGATTACGGCCACAGCGGCCACCGCCATACCACAGTGGCGTGCCACCAGAGTCTCGGGAACGGTAGACATCCCCACCGCATCAGCGCCCAAATGAGCAAAGGCACGAATCTCGGCTGGGGTTTCGAAACTGGGGCCAAGACACCAAAGGTATACCCCTTCGTGCAACTCCAGACTGGCATCAGAGGCGGCCTCGCGCAGTTGTCCCTGCAGGGCAGGATCATAAGCGTGGGAAAGATCGGTAAATCTTGACCCCAGTGCATCGTCGTTGGGTCCAACCAACGGACTCAAGCCCGGCCAGTTGATGTGATCAGTCAGCATCATCAGGCTGCCGGGAGGCATTTCGGCTCGCAGGCTGCCCGCCGCACAGGTAATGAGCAGTGTCTCGCAGCCAGCGGTTTTGAGCGCACGAATCGGTACTGCGAGATCAGCCAGGTCATGACCTTCATAAGCGTGCCAGCGCCCCTGCAGGCAGGCGACGGAAACCCCCGCAAGTTCACCCAGTACCAGTTGTCCCGTGTGACCACTGACTTTGGCATCAGGAAAACCTTCCAGCTCGGTATAGGGCAAAGTGCTGGGGTTATCAATTGCATCGGCCACGGCGGACAAACCGCTGCCGAGGATCATGCCCACCTTGGGCGATCGAGCACCGGCACCATCAAGAATACGTTTTGCAGCTGCCCGGTAGGGGCTCACAGCAGGTGATCCGGGCCGAACGCGTGGGGCAGCAATTCACCAAGGGTGTAGGTCGCGCGCAGACCTTCTGGGCCGTAGCACAATACCCTTGCATCAGGATCAGCAAACTCTCGGATCTTCTGACGACAGCCTCCGCAGGGCGTACAGATATCCTGACCGGCAGCTATCACGGCAATCTCTGCAAGCCGGGTATCGCCAGCCATAATCATGGCGGCCAGTGCACTCGTCTCGGCGCACCAACCCTGCGGGTAAGCCGCATTTTCAACATTGGCCCCAGTATAGAGCGCGCCCGAGGTGCTGCGGATCACTGCCCCTACTGCAAATTTTGAATACGGTGCATAGGCCCGAGTCATTACCTCCAGCAAAAGTGGGAGATAAGAGTCTTCTTTCATCATCGATCACCCTCTCCTTGCCGGCTGGCACTGCACCTTGTATCCAACAACTGAATCATCGCCGTTGCACAAAGACCGAGAGTTAGACACCGAACCCCAGCCATTTTTCGCTTGGCTCAGGCCGCTTCAGCGGCAGTACCCGCCATCCAGTGACCGAGCAGTTCACGATCGGCATTCTGACCCTCGACCACGCCGACAATCGCACCTTCGAACATCACGCCGATACGATCTGACAGGCTCATAATCTCATCCAGGTCTTCTGATATCAACAATATACCTGAGCCCTGTTCGCGCAACTCGAGAAAGAGTTCCCAGGTGTGGCGGATCGCCTTGGCATCAAGGCCCTCGGTCGGATGCGACGCGATAATCACCGGGGGCTTGCGCCAGGTTTCACGGCCCAGGATCAGCCGCTGGATATTGCCACCGGACAGGATACGGCATTCGGTATCCCACAAATCTGGCACCAGGGCGTTGAAACGAGCAACGATATCCCGCGCATGCGTCGTGATCTCATGATGATTCAATACCGTATTGCGTGAGA
Source organism: Gammaproteobacteria bacterium (assembly GCA_014239575.1). GTDB lineage: Bacteria > Pseudomonadota > Gammaproteobacteria > Arenicellales > UBA868 > UBA868. The sequence goes on along the minus strand of JAAZYQ010000121.1, from coordinate 3,057 downwards.
ACGGCGTCTGGCGATAATCCTTAAGCACCACATTCTCGGCGACAAACATCTGCTCAACGATACCCATCTCGCGTCGGCGTTCCGGGATGTGGGCTACCCCTTTTTCGATAAAGGCTTTTGGCGAGCCGCCAGTCATGTCCTCGCCAAGAATTATGATTTGACCGCTTGCAGGAGGCGCCAGGCCTGTGATCGACGCGATCAGTTCGCTCTGGCCATTGCCGGCTACACCGGCCAGACCCAGAATCTCACCCTGGCGCAAGGTGAATGAGAGCCCCGATCTTGGGGCTTTTTTCTCAAGGCCCTGTGGGATCAGGTGGGACACCTTAATAGCCAGTTTGTCGGAGTACACAGCAGGGCGTTCCATGTATTCGGGTACGGTCTCGCCAAAGGTGCGCCGGGTAAGTTCATCCTCGGTGGTTTCACTGATATGGCAGGTACCTTGCATCTTACCCAGCTTCAGCACCGTCACCCGATCAGATACCGCAAAGACCTCGCGCATCTTGTGCGAGATAAAAACAATACCCTTGCCCTCATCAGCCATGGCACGCAGCACCACAAATAACTGATCTGCCTCTTGTGGCGTCAACAAAGAGGTGGGTTCATCCAGAAACAAAACCTCGGGCTCATGGAACAGCACTTTGAGAATCTCGACCCGCTGCTGTTCGCCAGCAGAAAGATCTTCGACGCGAGCGCGTGGATCTACCTGCAGGCCATAGTGCGCAACCAGTTCATCGAGTTTTCGCTCAACTTGGTGTAGCCGAAAAGAAAAAGGTGGGGCTTTGAGTCCCACCATTACGTTTTGTGCCACGGTGAATGCCCCCACCAGCATCAGATCCTGGTGCACCATGGCAATCCCATGAGCCAGGCCATCACGCGGTGAATCAAAACTAACCAGCTTGCCCTTAACCCGGATTTCGCCGTCAGTCTTGCCGTAATACCCCGACAGAATATTCGCGATTACCGTCTTGCCGGCGCCATTCTCACCCAACAGGGTGTGCACCTCTCCGGCACGCACGTCGAAATCCAGATGATCGAGTATCAGGTGCTGCCATACCCCCGGAAAGCCCTTGGAAAGGCCGCGCGCCTCAAGCAGGATCTGCCCGTGAACAGGAGTCTTTGGTGTCTGCCGTTTTGAATCTATTGCTGAATTAGCCATGCAAGTCGCCGATCATTCGCGCAGATAGGGAACGCCGAGGCCCTTGGGAAAGCGGACCCGGCCTATCCCACCTGCCACCACGGCCAGGGTCACGATATAAGGTGCCATCGCCACAAACTGCCAGGGAATGATTTTCTTGATGCCTGGGTAGGTCGCGACCCAGGTGGCAAGGCCATCGAAAAGGCCGAAGATAAAGCCGCCCAGCAATGCGAGCAGCGGGTTGAGACCGCTGAATACTACAATCGCGAGAGCAATGAAACCACGACCCGCCGTGATCTCCTTGGTGACCGCGCCAAACCAATCGACACTGAGATAAGCGCCAGCAAGGCCTGCCAGCATCCCAGCGACGACTGCGGTACCAAGGCGAAGTGCATTGACTGGCAGACCCGCAACATCGGCCGCGCCGGGATTATCTCCTGCCGCCCGGATCCAAATACCCAACTGGGTCCGCCGCAGCAGCCACCAAACCGCAAATGCCAGCACAATGGTGGCCGGCACCAGCGGGCTAAGATTGCCCACCCCGAGGGGAATCAGCGGTACCTGTATGTCACGCGATACGCTATGAAAACCGGGCGCTCCGAGGATAGTCAGCATCAGCGCTACAAAACCCAGCGCAAAAAGATTAATACCGACTCCGGTAATAAGCTGACTGCCGCGCAGCGTGGTGCTGATCCCACCAAAGAGCAGGCCCACGAGTGCGCCTGCGGCCATCCCGCTCAGAAGACCTATGGACGCGCTGCCGCTTGCCTCGGCCCCAAGAGCGCCAGCCAATGCACCTAAAAGGAGAATGCCTTCCAGGCCGATATTAAAAAGTCCTGCCGATTCCTCAATGGTTTCGCCAATCGCGGCCAGCGTAATCGGCACCATTGCATGCAGCGACAAAAAGAGAATGCCCCAAAGATGCGCCATTTCCATGGTCAACCCCCGCCACTCAGTTTACGCCGAGCAACTGAAAAGATCCGCCGCAATTCCGGTACGGCAAGTGTCACAATGATAACGCCCTCGATCACCCGTACCAGCTCGAACGGCACCCCCGGATCAAACTGCATGATCCGTCCACCGACCATTAATCCGCCAAAGAAAATCGCGGCCACCACAATCCCCACGGGATGATTGCGTCCGATCATGGCCACACCAATACCATCAAAACCCAGATTGACCAGTTGCGGCATGCCGCTCATAACCGCGTAGGTCGGTGGCCGCCCCATAACCTGTACTGCCCCGGCCAACCCCGCAATCGCCCCGCCAATTAAAAAAGTGCGCATCACCTGTTTGCGCAGGCTAATGCCAGCGTAATGGGAAGCCTCGGCGTTATAGCCGGAGGCACGCAACTCAAAACCGGCCGATGTGCGCCAGAGAAAAAACAAAATGAACGCTACCGTTATCAGTGCGATCACCAATCCGTAATTGAGGCTCGCCGTTGGGAGAATTCGACCCAGGCGGGCGCTTTCGACGATACTGATGGTCTTTTCCCCGCGCTTGGGGTCAGTGAGTACATTCGCGATCAGGTAGAAGGCAAAAAAGTGCGAGATCCAGTTAAACATGATGGTCGATATGACTTCGTGCACACCGCGACCCAGTTTGAGCAGTGCCACCGGCAGGCTCCAGATCATCCCGGCCACCATAGCCGCCAGCAGAGAGACAATGATATTCAGTGGTGACGGCAGATGGATCAGACTGACAGCAACGGCAGCCAGAGCACCCATATATAACTGCCCTTCGGCACCGATATTAAAAAGACCACCGCGCATGGCGATGGCAAAGGTCAGCGCTGTCAGGATCAGTGGCGTTGCGTTGGCGAGTGACTCGGCCCAACTGTAAACGCTGCCAAAACTACCACTGAAAAGCGAGAAGTACGCTGCCAGCGGATCGTAACCAAAGGCCAGCATGATGAAGGCGCC
>JAAZYQ010000120.1 GCA_014239575.1 Gammaproteobacteria bacterium | reverse complement strand
ACAGCCGGCTCAGCAAGCCTGACGTTCAACTGCCATATCGGGCAACCAGGTTGCCAACGTCTTCTGCCACCTGCTGCAGATGGTAGCGCTCAAAATGCTCCCCGGTGACAAGACTTCGGGAGTCCCCAACCCGGTCGAGAAAGAGCAAGCCATTTAGGTGATCGACTTCATGTTGGTATGTGGCCGCGGTCATTCCTTTCACCCGGGTTTGTATCGGGGCGCCGTTTCTATCCATTGCGCTTACGTCTACTACCGAGTAGCGGTCAACTTTGCCGCGCAGATTGGGCACGCTAAGGCAGCCTTCGTAATTTTCAAACATGTCGTCGCCCGCCGGAGTGAGCACCGGGTTTACCAATATAGTCAGCGGAATATTGGGACGGTAGGGGTAGCGTGGGTTGTCGCGTACCTCAATGGCGCAAATACGAATCGATTGATGAACCTGGTTGGCCGCGAGCCCGGCACCTTTGGCTGCGCGCATGGTTTCGATAAGATCATCAATGAACTGCTGCATTTCGGCCTGCGCTAGCAAGTCCGGCGTTAGTTCGGCGGTGGGCTCCCGAAGGATAGGATCTCCAATTTGCGCGATATTTAAAAGTCGGTTCATGAGTAAGGGCTGGTTAGGGCGTGGTCAGTATAAAATGGTGTCCAGTGGCTGGGCAGGCAGCAATTCGGCAAGTCTGCCTTGGTGAATCAAAGAGTTTGCCAGTTCGATATCACGGGACATGATCCGATCTTCGGTCCATTCGGGAACATGATCACGTAATGATTTGATTGCGTTTTCGATAGTGTTTGATGATCTAAGGGGTCGACGTAGAGAAATGCCCTGGGCCGCTGCCAGAAATTCGATGGCGAGGATGTACCTTGTGTTCTCATTCATCGCGCCCAATCGCCTCGCAGCGAAAGTCGCCATGCTGACATGATCTTCCTGATTAGCCGAGGTGGGTAGGCTGTCAACACTGGCGGGGTGTGCCAGGCTTTTATTTTCGGATGTCAGTGCCGCCGCTGTTACGTGAGCCACCATGAATCCGGATTCCAAGCCGGCTCTTAAGCTGAGAAAAGGTGGCAGCTCGCTGATACTTGAATCGATCAACATGGCGACACGCCGCTCAGACAGAGCGCCGGTCTCGGCAATCGCCAGCGCCATATTGTCAGCTGCCATGGCGACCGGCTCGGCATGAAAGTTGCCGCCTGAGAGAACTTCACCGGTGTCTGGGCACAGCAGGGGATTGTCGGACACGGCATTGGCCTCACGCAGAAGGATGCCCGCGACATGGCCGAGCTGGTCAAGGCAGGCGCCAAGTATCTGTGGCTGACAGCGAAGACAGTAGGGATCCTGCACCCGGTCACAGTCAACGTGAGAGTGGTTGAGTTCACTGTCCTTTAGCAAGGTGCGGTAAAGACGGGCTATCAGTATTTGTCCTGTTTGCCGGCGGATGTCGTGAATACGCCCGTCAAAGGGAACATAGCTGCCCAGAGCCGCGTCGACGGAAATGGCGCCGGTGACGACAGCACTGGCAAGATTCTGTTCGGCACTGAACAGCGCGTCGATGGCCAGCGCGGTAGAGATCTGGGTACCGTTCAGCAGAGCCAGCCCTTCCTTGGCTTCAAGCGTGAGCGCGTCCAGTCCTACCGCTTGCAGGGCTTTGGCTGCCGGCATCGTGCTGCCGTTCCAGAAGACTTCACCTTCTCCCATCAGAGGGAGGCTCATATGGGCCAGCGGTGCCAGATCACCGGATGCCCCGACCGATCCTTTTTCCGGTACCACTGGCAGTATGTTCTGAGAGACCATCTCGATAAGCCGTTCGACTATCTGGGGTCTGACACCGGAGTACCCCTGGGCCAGACTCATCGTCTTAAGTATCAGCGCCAGACGAACCGTTTGCGGTGCCAGCGAATTGCCAACGCCAGCGGCGTGAGATCGCACAAGGTTACGCTGCAGTGTAGACAGGTCTGCCGCATCGATCCGTGTTCGGGCCATTTTGCCAAATCCGGTATTAATGCCGTAGGCGGGCGCTGCTTGCTGAAGTACGGCCTGGAGTATGGCGTGGCTCTTTCCGACTTTCTCCCACGCGGTATTGGGTATGTCGATCCTGCAGGGGTTTGCCCCCAGGTTCCTTAGATTATCAAGGGTGAGCTTGGCTGGAATGAGTTTTATGGTTTGCACCCGGTTCACCTCTGCTGCCAGTATCGGTTAGGCGTTGTTCAGCATTGCGATGACCTGTCGAAACGGATCACTGGCACTTTCGCGAAGCGGGTGGATGCCATCGTGCACAACGTGTCGTCCGCCGACAATAACGTTACGCACAGCATTGTTCGGTCCTGAAAAGATCCAGCTGTCGAGAATCTGATCCGGTGTACGCGACGCCAATTCGCTGTGCTCATGGTCAATTTCAATAAGATCACCGCGCGCCCCAGAAACCAGTCCCGAAGACTTTTCTCCAAGAGCCCGGGCGCCACCGGAAATAGCGGTTGTGATCAACGCGCGACCGTTACTGCCGGCATCATCTGAAATCATCACGGTTCGCCTTTGCAGGCTGAGCCTCTGAACGTACTCCAGCAGTCTTAGCTCTTCTGACGGGGAAGTGCATATCTGGCTGTCGGAACCCACACCGAGGCGGCCACCGTCTGTCAGAAACTGAGCTGCCGGAAAAATACCATCGCCCAGGTTCGCTTCTGTTGTCGGACAAAGGCCAACCGTTGCACCGCTTTTGACAACCCTGTTCAGTTCACCGGAGTCGATATGTGTGGCATGTATCAGACACCACTGGTCAGTTACATCACATTGATCGTATAGCCACGCCACCGGCCGAACCCCATTCAGTGCCAGGCACTCGGCTACTTCGCGGGCCTGTTCAGCAATATGGATATGCACGGGTGCGTCCTTGATAAGGCTACCCGCGTCCTCAAGAGTCGCCGACAGGACTTCCGGGGAGACGGCGCGCAACGAGTGCGCGGCGAAACCGACCGACCGATCGGGGTTGCCCGCGCACAGTGAGTCGCAGGCCTGCAGCAGTTTAAGATAGCTCTCGGGCGAGTTGATAAAGCGGCGTTGCGTATCTCGTACCGGATCGTTGTTAAAACCGCCTCGGCAGTAAAGAACGGGGAGCAGCGTAATAGCAATGCCGACCTCGGATGCGGCTTCGAGAAGCCGGGCAGATAGTTCGCTGCAATCGTGGTAAGGATCTCCACCCGGCTGATGGTGTAGATAGTGGAACTCGGCTACCGAGGTATATCCGCTTTGCAGCATGCCGGTGTAGAGATAACGCGCGACAGCTTGCAGTTGGTCCGGATCCAGCTGGGCGTTGGCGCGGTACATGAGTTCACGCCAGCCCCAGAAATCATCCTGTCCGGCAATTCTGTGCTCGGTCAGTCCGGCAATCGCTTTTTGATGGGCGTGGGAGTGCAGATTGGGTAGTCCCGCGATGACGATGCCATTTAAGGAAAGATCAGTGGCGCCAACGCGATCAGTGGTGACAGCCGTTATCCGACCGGTTTGGTCAAGCTCAATGGTGCAATTATCTTCCCAGCCTGATGGGGTCAACGCTTTGGCACAGTGGATGCTGGTCAATCGGCAACCGGATAAAGTCATGAGTTTTCTCGGGGTTTATCTGCGCGACTACGCTCCGACATGATTCCTCCGGGTCCAGGTCGATAACTCATCTGCAATGGCGTCCAGAGCTGGCGAATAAGTCATACCTCCATGCCCAGGTAATCTGCTGCCTGATGCCATGTATGGCTCCCCATTAACCGGACTAAGGTCAAATAATGGCGAAAGAATTATTGACGATAGTTATGCATACCATTATACCTATGCCAACCAACCAGCCAGCATAGATTCAGGAATTAACCCATTATGACCAGTAGAGAAACGGCGCTCCTATCAGATCACGCCATAGATAGTTTCCAAAAAGATGGGGTAGTGGTGTTGAGAGATCTGTTCCAACCCTGGGTAGAAGGAGTGCAGGCGGCCATTGAAGAGAACAAGTCCGATCCGAGCTGGCGTGAGCGCACCTATCATCCGGAAGATGGCAAAGGCGCAGAGTTTTTTCAGGACTATTGCGTCTGGTCAAATTTCAGGGGTTACCGTGCTCTGGTTGCTGAATCACCGATGGCAGAGGTTGCCGCAAAACTGATGCGCTCAAAAACGGCCCGGGTTTTTCATGACCATATACTGGTAAAAGAGCCCGGTAATTCAGTGACAACTCCATGGCATCACGATCAGCCCTACTATATCGTCGATGGAAAGCAGTCTGTCAGTTTCTGGGTGCCCGTCGATCCGGTGCCTCGGGTGCGTAGCATCGAATACGTTGCCACCTCCCATAAGTGGGGTAAGCATTTCCGGCCAAAGCGTTTTGATGGGTCCGATTTGTACCCTGAAGATGCTTCCGAAATGACACCGGATGTTGAAAAGAATCGGGAACAGTTCGACATCCGTGGCTGGGATATGCAACCGGGCGATGCAATCGCCTTTAGCTTCAGAACCCTGCATGGCGCCCCAGCCAACACATCCAATGATCGTCGCCGAGTCATATCGATCCGCTGGGTGGGGGACGATGCGCGATTCGTAGTCCGCCCAGGTAAAACGTCACCTTTTTTCCCAGGGCTGGAGTATGAAGATGGACAACCTTTTGCTGGCGATCAGTTTCCAGTGCTGTACCCACGAGGGCAAAACCACGAATGAGAGCCGGAGACGGCTAAGTGTATTTAGGTAAGTGAAGCGAATGGAAAATATCACGCTACATTACCTCAATGCGCGCGATGTCCAGGCACTGGATATGACCGCCCAAGAGATTATTAAGGCGCAGGAGGATTCTCTTGCAGCGCAGGGCCGTGGCGAAACCGTTATTGAGCCAAGAATGCATCTGGAGCCAGACCCCGCGTTTCGCGGACACTTTAATGTGCTGAGGGGGTATATCGCCCCTATTGGCATTATCGGGATCAAGGTCGTCGGTGACTTTATGGATAACTACAAGTTGGGTTACCCCTCAGAGTTTGGAATGTTGACTTTGATGGATGCGAGAACCGGTGCACCTCGGGCAGTGATCGATGCAACTGCTATTACCGATATGCGAACCGGCGCCATGACCGCTGTCGGAGCAAAGTATCTGGCACCCACGCGCCCCCGGATTCTGGGCCACATCGGCGCCCGCGGCAGTGCTTACTGGAATATCAAACTGCTGGACCATCTATTTGATTTTAACGAGATCAGAATTCACTCCAGACGCCCCGAAAGCCGCAACCGTTTTGGCGAACGCCTGGCAAATGATCTGGGCAAGCCGATCACCGTAACCGATGATTGGCAGAGCTGTCTCGAGGGTGCCGACATCATGGTCGAGGCGTCTCGGCTTGAAGCACCGGAGCCGCTATTTAGAACCAGTTGGGTACGAAAAGGCGCTCTTGTAGTTCCTTATGGCACCCAAAGTACGGTCGAAGATGATCTGACAGATATTATGGACAAGATTGTGGTCGATCACTGGGGCCAGTGCCTCATTGGACCGTTTGGCTGCCTGCGACGACATGTTGACGAGGGCCGGGTCACACGGGATACGATTCACGGAGAAATCGGATCGATTTGCGCTGGCATTCTGCTGGGGCGGGAGGACAGCGATGAGACGATCTTGTTCTGGCACCGCGGCCTGCCGACATCGGATATCGCCTTAGGTTGGGCGATGCTCGAAAAAGCGAAGCGTTTGGGAATTGGCACGGTTCTGGATTACACATGATTACGCTTGCCCAGCCTTCGGATATCAACTGGAGTTCTGTATGTGCCGTTGCGTATGACAGCGCACCAGTCGAGATATCCCCGGCTTTACTGGAGAAGGTTGAGAACGGACGTCGACGGTTCAACGAGTTAATCAGGCAAGGCATCCCCTGTTACGGTGTCACCACCGGGTTGGGACAATTGAGTACCACTGAACTGTCGTTGGCAGAGCGCAAAGCGATGTCGCGTAACATCCTGCTGGCGCGTGCTGCTGCATTTGGCGACCCGCTGCCACGGCCCGTGGTTCGGGCAATGCTGCTGC
>JAAZYQ010000011.1 GCA_014239575.1 Gammaproteobacteria bacterium | reverse complement strand
GCCGAACAATGTTGGTGATGTAACCGGCGTCTTTTACCCAGTTAAGTATCGCGCCCCCTTTGCTGACCCTCACTCACGCAGGGTTTGTTTTTAACGCGATCAAGAATACTCTTGGCGCGGATCTACAAAACGCGTTTTATGACAAACCTGGAAACAAAATGCTGCGCCTTGAGTGCGTATTTAATTGGCCCGAAGAATCTTCCACTGCACTTTTCTAACGCAGGTACCATCGCCGCGTAAACTTTCAGTTCAATCTGATTCATAGATTAATAACCTTGGCTATAATAACCTTGCTTATTATTAGCTAGCCTACTACCTGATCGCCATGGAACGTGAAAATCTAGATCGTAATTTTGGGTTTATTTTGAACGATGTCTCCCGGTTAATGCGAACCCACTTTGACCGGAGAGCCAAATCCATCGGGTTGACCCGATCGCAGTGGTGGGTCCTGACACACCTTTATCGTCGCGACGGACTGGTTCAGGCTGAATTGGCCGAAATCTTGGAAATAGAACGAGCCACCCTTGGCCGGCTGCTCGATCGCCTGGAGGCCAAAGGATGGCTTCGCCGTGAACCCGACCCTGGCGACCGTCGTGTCAAGCGGGTGTATCTAACGGACGAAGTCAAACCTGCCATGAAATCGCTTCGCCGAATCGCTGCTGACCTTCGTCAAGAGGCACTCGAAGGATTGAGCGAGAAGGAACGAGAGGGGTTAGTCGATAGCTTGATTCACTTGAAGACAAATCTGCTGAATCTGCCCGTGACCCAAAAGAGTAAGGCGTGATGACGGCGCACAAACTTTTCTCCACGCTGAGTCCTCGCAGGCTGAAACGAACCTTTTTTCTTGTCGTGATCCCCCTAGCGGCCATTGGTGTGGGTCTGTATCTATACGCGGCTGGCGGCCGGTATGTCACCACGAACAACGCCTATGTGAAGGCCAATGTCATCATCATCAGCACAGAGGTTTCAGGTCGTGTCACCTCCATGCTGGTCGCGGATAACCAGGCGGTTGAAGCTGGTGATGTTTTGTTGCAGCTGGATTCCTCGCCGCTCGAGATCACACTCAGTCGGGCCCGAGCACAGATGGCAGTGATCCGAACCGAACTCGAATCTTTGCGTGCCGATTACGGCGAAACCGTTGTTCAGGCCCAACTGGCTGAGGACAAAGTGCGATATCTCGATCGGCGTTACAAACGCCAACGAAAACTGCTGAAACAAGGTCTGAGTAGCGAAGAAAAACATGACGAAGCCAGGCATGACCTGCAGACTGCAAGACGTGAGGTGAAGATCATTGAACAACGTGTACAGCGAGTGCTGGCTCAACTGGCAGGCAATAAACTACTACCGGTCGACCAGCATCCACGTTATCTGGCCGCTCAAACAACCTATGATCAAGCGGCGGTCGAGCTAAAGGCCACCACCATCCGCGCGCCCGCCTCCGGTGTCGTCAGTAATATGAAACTGCAGGTGGGTGAGTTCGCGCAGGCCGGCAAACCGATATTCACCCTGATAGAGAATCAACCGATCTGGATTGAAGCCAATCTCAAGGAAACACAACTTACCCATATTCTGCCGGGTCAACAGGCGACCATTGTGGCCGATGCCTATCCCGACAAAATTTGGGAATCGGTAATCAGCAGCATCGCACCAGCCACTGGCGCTGAATTCTCGATCCTAGCCCCACAGAACGCATCGGGAAACTGGGTCAAAGTCGTTCAGCGCATACCCATCAACCTTGCCATAACCACTCAGGTCGGTGACCCCCAGTTGCGGGCAGGAATGACGGTGTTGGTTCGAATCGATACTCGTCGAAAACGCGAACTGTCGGGACAGATGCGTGCGGTGCTGGGCGAGCGGGATGTGCTGGAACTGATCCGGGATGTGGGCCAGAAAGCGATGGTCTGGCGTAATCGGGACAGCAGCTCCTGACTCGGGAGCGACTTAAGTAGGTAGGACTTGGCAAATTAAAGCAAAACCAATTGGTCGAGGCAGAATTAAGGTAAAACGTCGGCTAGATCAAGTCGTATGGCGATGGGTTTCAAGGGCATCAAAACCGGGGGAATCCAGCATGACCGACACCCGATCAATATCGGGTTCCAGTACATCACGACTGACTTTCATTTTAATTACCTGGAGTCGGCGTGCCAGAAATCCTTGTGCCTGAGAAGGCAACTGATCAAGGGTGAAATCAAGATCAACGCGCGCCCGCGCAAGTTTTGCTTTATAACCGCCATCGCCACACCGACTTGCTGGCAGCTTTCGGCCACAGGCCCTATAAAGCGATACCGACAGCGGCCAGAGCAAACACAGCTAATCCGTCGGGCCCTACAAAATAGACGTGCCAGCACATCTCCTCGCAGAAAGCTTGAATAGCAACTGAGCTGAGGCAAGAATAGACTTAGCAAGAACCTGCCCGATAAGCTTGAGAATAACTGCAGCAGCAATATTGTTAACGAGTCAGGTGTAGTGCCGTCCCTCCCGACCTCGGTGGTCGGTCAGGCGCCCAGCGATCAGGCCAAAGTGAGTAATCTCACCCTGGCTCGAATCAGACAGGCTAACGGAAAGGGTATTCGGAAATGACCAACTGCAATGCTCTTAATCTTGAACATTTTCCTCGTCCTTCTTCACCGCTGCATGTCCACCCCCTTTTTTCCAGCGAATTAACAATACGAGTGGAATAAAGGCAAATGCGGTGATCGAAAACATATAAAACGAATTATTGTACCCAATCATGGCAGCCTGGCGACCGATCTCACCGCCCAGATGAGTCAGCCCCTCGGTCGTTGTTGAACTCCATCCACGACCCGCCCAAGGTAAATCGAAGTTCTGGTTGAACGGTGATACATGATCTGTCATTTCGGCATAACGTTGGCTGCTGGTTCGCATGATGATGGCCATACTGATGGAAATATAGATACTGCTCCCTATATTACGGATCAAATGATAAAACGCTGTAGCTTCATCGACATACTTCTGGCTTAAAGTGGAAAAGGTAATGGCCGTAATTGACGGCCAAAGGAGTCCAACCCCAAACCCCTGCACAATCATAGGCCAGAAAAGATCGGCCAGCATGACATTAAGATCCACCTGCGCCATATACCATCCGGAAATTCCTTGGGTGGCAAAGCCAGCCACCACCATCAAACGCGGGTCAATTCGACTCCCCACTATCATAAAGAAAAAGCCGGCCAGGGTACCCAGGCCTCTGATCGCTAGCACATATCCGATCACCGAGTCCGGGTAATCTCTCAAATTCTGCAGCAGTGTAGGCAACAGCGTAATTGGGGTGAAGTTGAGGAAGCCAAAAACAAACATCAGCGCCACCCCGACGGAAAAATTTCGGTCTTTAAATAATGTCGGCCGCAGAAATGGTCGATCGGTCGTCGCCACATGCGCCAGAAAAATGTATAAAGCAGCGACGGCCAGGCATGTCAGAATAATAATCTCGTAGGAATCAAACCAATCCGCCCGCTGGCCGCGATCCAACGTAATCTGCAGACAAGTCACTGCTACAGACAAAGCCAGAAACCCTGCCCAATCAAATCGAACAACAGTACGAGTGGATGTATCGCGAATGAAAACCAGAACTGCCACCAATGCCACTAACGTAAATGGCACGATCATGAAAAATACCCAGCGCCAACTGTAGGCTTCACTCAGATAACCACCCGCGACAGGGCCAATAATCGGTCCTATGATGACCCCCATTCCAAAGAAGGCCATTGCCTTCGCGTACATATGCCTTGGAAAAGTTGATTGAACAATGGCCTGGCACACGGGCGCCAAGGGTGCTCCGAAAATGCCTTGTAGTACCCGGAAAAAGATCAGCGTACCCAAGGAATTAGCGAGACCACAGGCCAGTGAGGCGATAGCAAAACCGATGATGGCGTAGATCAAAAGACGCCGACGTCCAAAACGGCCCACCAGCCAACCTGACAAAGGTGTGGCGACCGCGGTGGCAGCAATATTGAACGTTACGACCCAGGTAATCTGGTCCTGCGTGACTGATAACGCACCTTGCATCTGCGGCAACGACACATTCGCAATGGTGACCGTCATGGCATAGAGGATAGTGACCAGCGTACACGTACCCAAAATAACGGCACGCTGGACCAACACATTCCGTCCTTGGTCAGGCGATGAAAGGTCAACCGGTTCGTTCATTTAATTTAAGAGGTAGATAACGGGGCGTCAGGGAGTGTTATCTGGGACACGCATGCTGTTTGTCGCCAGTGTCACCGGTTTAAACAGATCCAACTCTATCGGATCATCGCACAGTACTGCCCGCTTTCACTAGCCATTTGGCGAACCAGCGCAGAGATAGACGCCCGCTACCAGATGGATCAAAGCAGCAGGATCGAGCTGAACGATCGGTTCGTCAGATACCCACGATTGGTTGAATGGGTGACCCGTCGCTAAAGCGCGAAAACCGAAAGGGGGTCGGGTCAACCAGTGGGGCGCCACCCGTCATAAGGTCTGCCGCGAGTTCCCCTGCCGCCGGCCCAATGCCAAATCCGTGCCCTGAAAATCCAGTCGCGATATAGAGCCCGGGGTGGCTATCTACCCCGGAGATGACTGGCACCGCATCAGGGGTGACATCGATCATACCCGCCCAGCGCTGCGCAATCGGAACCCCTCGAAACGACGGGAAATCACGCACCAGACCATCATGAGCCAGATCAATGGCGCTGGCCAAAGGGGTTGGGTCCAGAATACGTTGGGATTCAAAGGGTGAGGGTGCATCAAGTGCCCAGTGTTTGGGTTGGCGCCACTCCGCCGAAAATCGGGAGGACCACCGGATTCGCAAATGCGATCGCGCCATCCACGCCAGTCTGACGTATGCCGGTAGAAACCGGACCGCATCAGGAACCATTTCCAGATCAATCTTGCTGCGGCTGCCCGAAGCGACGGTATACCCTCCATCCAGGCGTCGCCGCAATGAGAAATCCGGCCCACTAGCGCAACACTCTGGACCGTTATGATGTGGCGCTGTTCTGAAAACGGAGGACCGCACCTTGAGTTGTGGAAGAATAATCCCCTGATGGCGGCACAACAATCGTGACCAGGCCCCTCCCGCTATCAGCACAGACTGAGCCTGGATCGCACCGCGTTCGGTCACGACCAACTGAGAATCACCCCCAACCGATTCCAGCCCCCGCACTGCCGTGTTCGTAAGAATGAAAGCCCCAGCGCGTTGCGCCGCACGGGCGATTGCCGGCGCGGCCATGGATGGTTCCGCCCGACCATCTGATGCGCAATGCAGCGCGCCAACCCACGCCCGGCTCGTACCCGGTAGCAGTGCTTGAGTTTGCTGCGCGCCAATTAATTGTGCATTAACGTCAAATGCTTGGGCATGGACTAACCAGGCCCGTCGATCCTCCAACGCCTGTTCGTTTTCAGCCAGATATAAAGTGCCGCAGCGAGTAAAACCGGTAGCCTCTTCGATACGCTGATCCATATCGGCCCAACGGGCAAGAGAGGCGATCACCAGAGGCAGTTCCCGTGGGTCGCGGCCCTGTTGGCGGCACCAGCCCCAATTCCGGGAAGATTGTTCGGCGCCGATCTCTCCTTTTTCACAAAGCACGACTGGAATGCCCCGCTCCGCCAGGGTCAGAGCAGCACTGACACCAATAATGCCGCCACCGATAATTAATACTTCGGTAGCGCGAGGCGGGGTTTCACTACAGGAGACGATGTCTACCGGTGGGCCCACGATGTCAGGGCAACACCTTGCCGGGGTTGAATAAGCCGTCAGGGTCGATTGCCTGTTTGATGCTCCGCATCAGATCTACCGATACCGGGTCTTTGTACCGTTGCATCTCCTCAAGTTTGAGCATCCCAATGCCGTGCTCGGCACTGAAGGAGCCGCCCAGGTCAGCGACAATATCCAAAACAATCCGGTTAACCTCGCCTTGTAATGACAGATATTCCCGGGTATCCATCTCGAGCGGTTGGGAGAGATTAAAATGAATATTGCCATCGCCAACGTGACCAAAAGGGCAGGGTCTGATGCCGGGCAGGCGCTCTATGACCGCATCGACTGCGCGGTGGATGAACTCGGGAACCCGTGAAACCTTGACTGAGATATCGTGCTTGATGCTGCCGCCCTCAAATCGCTGCGCTTCGACCATCCCTCCTCGCAAACGCCATAGTCGTTCTGCCTGGGTTTCGTTGGAGGCGACGACAGCGTCGACAATAATGCCTTTCTCGAGGGTTAAGGACAATAAGGTTTGAAGTATCGCGTCAAGACTCAGGGTTGCCCCGCTGCCTTGCAATGCCAGCAGTACATACCAGTCGTAAGGGCGATCGAACGGATCCTTACAATCAGGTATATGTTGACAGGCGAATTGCATACCCAGTCTGGGTATTAGTTCGAAACTCGACAGGCTGCCGTTACTGGCGTGCGAGGCGGTTTGCAGCAATTCAATACTTGCCCCGAGGTCTCGCAATGCGACCAGGGCAGTTGCGCTGCGGTCGGGGTAGGGATACAGCCTGAGGACGGCTGCGGTAATAATTCCCAGCGTTCCTTCAGAGCCCACCAGCAATTGTTTCAGATCGTAACCGGTGTTATTTTTCCGCAGGCCGTTTAGATCGCTAAGTACCTCGCCCGTGGGCATTACGGCTTCGATGCCGAGGACTTGCTCACGGGCGTTACCATAGCGCAGTACGTTTACCCCTCCTGCATTGGTTGAGAGATTCCCCCCGATCTGGCACGAACCTTCGGCGCCAAGACTCAATGGAAAATAGCGGCTCGCATTGGCGGCCTGCTGTTGCAGGTTTGCCAGGATGCAGCCGGATTCGACGGTTATGGTGTTATTGACAAGGTCGAGTTCACGCACATGATTAAGCCGTTCAAGGCTCAAAATGAGCTGCCTGGGCCCGGCTACCGCACCTCCACACAGGCCGGTATTGCCACCCTGCGGTACCAGCGAAACCTTTTGCGCACGGCAGGCATGCACAATGGCGGCGACCTGGGCGGTATCCACTGGGCGGGCGATGACTGAGGCTTCACTTCGGTACCGGCCACGACTTTCATTGAGGTATGGCTCAGCCTCGGAAGAAGCAGTGACCAGACCCTTGTCATCCAGGATCGAGCGCAGGCGGTGCAGTAATTTTTCCATGGAACTGTTCTGCTTTGGAGATAAGCATGAGACAAAGACTAAGGATAGAGCCTCCAGATACTGGATTATATGCTTCACTGTCGCACTAAGACTGTTATTTCCCTTTGGTTTTTTGGTACAGTGCCTGTTGGCTGTTAAAAACCATTTGTTGCGCAAGGGGAAAATCATGCATCGGTCGCTTCACATCGAACCTAGCTTATGTACCGGATGTCTGCAATGTGAGCTGGCTTGTAGCTTTGAACACGAGGGCGAATTTAATCCGGCCCGATCCCGGATTCGAGTCTTTGAGTTCGAGCATGGCAAGACATCGGTGCCTTACACCTGCACCCAGTGTGTAGAGGCCTGGTGCCTTAAAGCCTGCCCAACGGGCGCTATCTACGTGGACAGCGGCTTAGGGGCCAAGTTGGTGAGCGCCCAAGCTTGTGTCGGTTGTAAAGCCTGTACCACCGCATGCCCGTTTGGCACGATCGAATTCAACCCAGTCAGCGGCAAAGTCGACAAATGCGATCTTTGTAACGGTGATCCGCAGTGTGTTGCGGCCTGCCCGACTGACGCCATTACTTATCTTGACGCTGGAGCGACGGGAGTAGGACGCATGCAAGTCGTCGCGGAACAAAATGCAAAGGGGGTTTCATCATGAGTTGGCAGGGACAAGTACTACGCGTGAATCTCACTCGAGGCGAAGTCACCCCCGAGCCATTGAATATGGAATGGGCCAATAACTACATTGGTGAGCGCGGTCTGGGCACCAAGTATTTATGGGAGAACATGGACCCCAAAGTGGATGCGATGAGTCCGGACAATGTGCTGATTTTTGCCACCGGACCGTTGACTGGAACCAATGCTTCTACCAGTGGCCGATATGCGGTGTTGACCAAAGGGCCTCTCACCGGTGCTATTGCTTGCTCCAATAGCGGTGGCAAGTTTGGTGCAGAATTAAAGTATGCTGGCTATGACCTTTTGATTGTCGAGGGCTCTTCTGAGAAGCCGGTTTATCTATTGATTGAAGGTGACGAAATCAGCCTCCAGAGCGCTGAGAAAGTCTGGGGTAAGACAGTTTGGGAGACAGATGAGTGGATCAAGAAGCAGCACCATAATCCGATGCTCAAGATTGCGACTATTGGTGTTGCTGGTGAGCGCGGCGTACGTTATGCCGCCATCGTCAATGACTTACACCGTGCTGCTGGCCGCTCGGGTGTGGGGGCGGTCATGGGATCAAAGAATCTCAAGGCTGTTGCGGTTCGCGGCACTCACGGTGTACAGGTCAAAGACCCGAAACGTTTTATGCAGATAACGAACGAGATGAAAAACCTACTTGCCGAGGACACCGGCGGCCTGACCAAGTACGGCACCAATGCCATGATGGACACCATGCAGGAGTTCGGTGGTCTGCCGACTCGCAATTTTCAAGAGGTACAGTTTTCAGGTTACGACAAGGTTGATGCCAAGGCAATGCTTAAGACTGATGAAACGGGGCATCGCAACCTAATCACCAACAAGGCCTGTTTTGGCTGCACCATCGCCTGTGGCCGGATCGCCCACATCCACAAGGATCATTTCACTATCCAGAATCGAAAGGAATATTGGCATGCCTCGGGTGGGCTTGAGTACGAGACGGCGTTTGCCTTTGGCCCCGTTATCGGAGTGGACGACATTGATGCCTGCACTTTTGCCGGCTATCTGATGAACGAGCACGGCATGGACCCAATTTCATTTGGCGTGACGCTGGCGGCCGCCATGGAGCTGTTTGAGATGGGTGTCATCACGATCGATGATACCGATGGCGTGCCATTGAATTTTGGAAATGCAGAAGCGCTAACGATCATGTCGGAGAAGACTGGCAAACAAGAGGGCTTTGGCCAGGTGTTGGGCATGGGGTCCAGGCTGATGTGTGAGAAGTATGGCCACCCTGAATTGTCGATGACGGTCAAAGGACAGGAGTTCGCAGGTTATGACTCAAGGGCGTTGCAGGGCATGGGCCTGGGTTACGCCACTGGTAATCGTGGCGCATGTCATCTCAAACACGATACCTTCGAGGTAGATATGGACGACCAGAGCGGTGAGGGCAAGGCGGAGCCTTGCAAGGCCTCGCAGGATTGGACGGCCGCAGTGGATTCGAGTGGTCTTTGTATGTTTACCATGGGCGCCTGGGGTGCACCGGAATTTGCGGCACAACTTGACGCGGGTTGTGAGGGGGAATGGACGGCGGAGCGCTTGCTTGAATCAGGCGAGCGTATCTGGAACTTGGAGCGAATGTTCAATTTGGCTGCCGGGCTGACCTGCGCCGATGACACGCTGCCGGAACGGTTGCTCAAGGATCCGGCGCCGAGCGGGACGGCTAAAGGCAGAGTCAATGAACTAGATAAGATGCTACCCGAGTATTACAGCCTCAGGGGTTGGAGCGAGCAGGGCGAGCCGACGCCTCAAACGCTAACCCGTCTTGGGTTGGGTTAATCTGGATATGCAGGTAAAAGTGCGGGTAACCGGACAGCTCATTGATTATTTTTCAGGCGCCTATGTCAATCTTGCCGAAGGTGCCAGCGTCGAGCAGGCGCTCGTCGCTCTGGAAATCCCTGCAGCAAAGGTTGGTTTAGTGTCAGTCAATGGCGAGGCTGTGCCGAGGGCAAAACGTGGTCAGCATAGCCTTGTCGATGGAGATCAAATGGTTGTGATGGCACCCTTGACGGGTGGCTGAACTTCTTCCTGATTGGCCGCAGTTCGGGCTGTTTTTCGCTGCCGCACTCATCCTGGCTGTCACGCCGGGGCCTGGGGTATTTTATATCCTTGCAACGAGCCTGGCTCAGGGCCCAAGGGCTGGCGTTGTGTCAGCCTGCGGAATTGCGGCTGGCACCCTGGGGCATGTTCTGTTTGCGGTATTAGGCCTATCTCTTCTCATTGCGTCTTCAGGCCTGGCGTTTGATACCCTTAAGTATTTGGGCACCGCCTACCTTTTTTATCTGGGCATCCAAACACTATGCTGGCGCACAACTTCTGGCGAGCCATCAAAAGGGGTGTTACCAAAGCCACTGCTGCAACTTTTTACCCGGGCAGCAGTGATTAATATCCTAAACCCAAAAGTGGGCCTGTTTTTTGTCGCCTTGCTGCCCCAGTTTGTCGATCCGGCTCGAGGTGCGCCGGCCCTGCAGTTCCTGTTTCTCGGGGTACTGCTTGCGAGCCTCGCTTTTGTGACCGACACATTGTACGCGTTGGCAGCCGCCAAGGTAGGCGAGCGTTTGCGTAACCCGAAGTCGTCCTCCGCTTGGCACCGATGGCTTGCTGGGATTACCTACTTGACCCTTGGCGTGCTAAGCGCACTTACGGATCGTCCGGAACCGGTTGTGAACGGACCCTGAAGGGTGCCGCAACGGATGGCGTGTTGTATCAGTTCCGTGGGCAGTCAATATCGGGGGCGCTTTCATACCAGAACCGACCAGTGAGGGCGCCACGCCATACCCACGCGGCGAGTAAGGGGTGCCGTGTGGTCTGCATGGCATGGATAGCGCTCGGGGGATGGTGAATCAGGTCGCCGGCCGATACCTCGAAAGAGGTTTCGTCGACCTGCCATTTTGCTTTGCCGCTCAGAATGAAATAAAACTCCTCGGCATCGTGGGCATGCCCTGGGTAGGAGATTTGCGGTTGTTGCAGTAAAAGGCCGATCCGTAACGAATCAGAAGTGACCGGTGGTTTTTCCGTTACCAGAGTCGTATAGCCGTAACCTCCGGAAAAAAACTCTGGCACACCACGGCTGGCTTCTTGCCAGGACGCGTTTTGGGCAGCAGTCGCGATCGTGTGGGCAAAACTCCCGTCCGGTTGGACGGTGGAAAGAGCTTGCGCAAGGCACTGGTAGGTTGTTGAACACGCGGTTGGCGCGACCTCATGTCCGCGGGTCGGCACTGCCTCGATCTGCCTGGCCAATTCCTGAAACGCGATGGACGAATCTTGGGCCGAAAGCTCGCCGAGTCCGGCCAGCAGATCGGTAAGATCGCCAGAGTTTGACTGTTGATTCATGGATAGTTTGGCGCCCTACAGTAGCGTTAAAAAGATGGTCTTTTGAAAATGCAGCCAATAGGTTACTCTAAAGCGTGAATTTAACTCAATAAGGATTTTTGGGCGGCGATGGAACGACCAGCACAAGGCGCGCGAAAGATCGCGCGGTTGGAACAGTATGATTTGCCCTCACGGCAGTTGAAGGAGGAGGCGCATGGCTGAGTTGTTGATGCAGATGAAGAATCTCGTAATAGAGGCTGATATTGACGGTCATTGGAAGAGTATTGTTAACGGCCTTAATCTCGATCTTCATAAAGGTGAAATTGTCGGCTTAATTGGTGAGTCGGGAGCGGGCAAGTCGACTTTAGGGCTTGCTGCCATGGGCTATACCAAACCAGGGTGTCGAATCGCCTCTGGATCGATTCGGCTCAATCAGGAAGAATTGGTTGGGGCACCACATTCCCGATTGCGCGAGATTCGCGGAAACCAAGTGTCTTATGTCGCCCAGAGTGCAGCCGCTGCTTTTAATCCGGCCCACCGATTGATCCATCAGTTTACCGAGTCCCCAGTGCAACACGGCAAGATGCGGCCGGATGAAGCGGCCAAGCGTGGCAGGGAACTGTATCGCCAGCTCGACCTACCCGACCCGGATCAAATTGGAGAACGGTTTCCTCACCAGGTATCTGGCGGTCAATTGCAACGAGCGATGACTGCAATGGCTATGGGATGTGAGCCACAGCTTATTGTTTTTGATGAACCCACGACGGCGCTGGATGTGACTACCCAGATCGAGGTTCTCTCGGCCATCAAGGAGGCAGTGCGAGCCCGGGGCGTGGCGGCGATCTATATTACCCACGATCTGGCGGTTGTCGCACAGTTGGCTGATCACATCATGGTACTGCGTTACGGCGATCTTGTTGAGGAGGGTAACGCAAGGGAGTTGTTGCGCGACCCCAAACAGGAATATACCAAGCGCTTGTTGGAGGTGCGCTCTTTGCGCGAGCAAAAAGAAGGAGAAACTGGCCAGAACCTGATACTGGAAGTGACCTCAGTTACAGCCCGGTATCCGCAGGCTGACGAGGAAGTATTGAAAGATGTCTCTATCAAAGTCCCTCAGGGGAAGACAGTCGCGGTGGTGGGTGAGTCCGGGAGTGGCAAGAGTACGCTGGCACGAGTTATCACGGGTTTGTTGCCGGCACGTCAGGGCTCCGTGATTTTCCAGGGCAGTCGGTTGCCGCCAGTACTGGGAATTCGTTCTAAGGATCAATTGCGGGCGATTCAGATGATCTATCAGATGCCTGACGTCGCTTTGAACCCGCGGCAGAAGATTTCCGAAGTCATTGGCCGGCCTCTGGAGTTCTACCTTGGCCTTGTGGGAGAAGAAAAACGCGCGCGGGTTGCCCAACTGTTGCTGCAGATCGAACTACCACAGGACTATGTCGATCGGTATCCAGGGCAATTGTCGGGAGGAGAGAAGCAACGAGTGTGTATCGCACGGGCATTGGCTGCAAACCCCGATTTAATCATCTGCGACGAAGTCACTTCGGCCCTTGATCAGTTGGTGGCCGAAGGCATCCTGGAACTCCTGCAAAATCTTCAAAATGAGCTTGGCGTCTCTTATCTGTTTATTACCCATGATCTTGCGACGGTCAGGGCGATCGCCGATCACATCGTGGTGATGTACCAAGGGCAGGTTGTCGAGCAGGGGCTTAAAGAGGAGATTCTGACCCCACCCCATGCACCCTACACCGAATTATTGTTGTCCTCGGTGCCTGAAATGGACCCGGACTGGTTGGATAATTTGGTTGAACGTCGTCGCCGTGGGGAACTTCCGACCAGTTCGTCCCTGGCGTGAGTCCCGGTTTTATCTCGAAAAAACAGCAGCCCTGGCGAGCTTGCCGGCGTCTTTAGGGTCGAAGGTCATAAAAAAAAGGGGGGTCGGGGCCTAGGATGATCCCGCCTCCAGCGCGGCGACCTGGCGTTTGACGCGCTGTACCATAGCGTAGACGCCGACATGTCGGCTTGGGCTTAGATGATCGAAAAGTCCGAGTGTTTCAAAACCCGCGTCCGCGTCAAAATCCACGATCTGTTGGGCGGTCTTGCCGTGAAACATCGCCAATAGAATCGCCACCACCCCTTTAACCGTAGAGGTGTCGCAATCCCCCCGAAACGTATAGTGACCTTGGGGATCACGTAGAGCCTGAATAAAAACCGTGCTCATGCACTCGGGGACAAGATAGGCATCCACCCGGTCGGCATCCGGAAACTTCGGCAATTGTTCGCCAAGTTCGGTTATAAAATGATAACGGGCATCCCAGTCATTAAGGAAATCAAATGTTTCAATAACCCGGTCGAAATCTATGGGGAAAGGTTCCATAAAAGAAGCGCGCCAGAAGGATCGAACAGTTAAACTAAGAATCACGATTATATATCTTCAACTTGCCGGATTGTCGGGTGAAATGTTGGCGCTAATAGCCCCCAAACAAGGATCGATAACGTTAACTCCGGACATTCATTACGATGACTGACCACCGTTTAGTCGCCAAGTCCTGGCAAACAGTATTTATAGTGCTGCTGGGTGGTTGCTTGATTTCATTGATTGGTTTCGGTGCTCGTTCGAGTTACGGACTGTATCTTGGGCCAATGACCCTGGACCTTGGATGGACTCGGGAGACCTTTGCGCTTGCCATGGCGCTTCAGAATATTTTTTGGGGGCTTTGCCTTCCGCTGGCCGGCATCCTTGCAGACCGTTATGGACCGTTGTGGGTTGTTATAGGTGGAGCCCTTATCTATGCGCTGGGCACTTTCGGTATGACCTGGGTCGAATCCTCAGGGTCTTTATATCTGGCGGGCGGCGTTTTAGTTGGTACCGGCGTAGCCTTTACGTCTTTTTCACTTGTGACCGCTACCATGGTGCGGGTTGTCGGGGTTCAAAAGCGCTCGCTGGTTATGGGCTTGTGCACGGCTGCAGGATCTGTAGGGCAGGTACTTTATTCGCCGATTACACAGGGAGTGATATCAAATCATGGCTGGTCGTGGGCCCTGGTTGTTACTGCAGTTTCGGTCTGCCTGATCATCCCGTTTGCGTTCATGCTACCCAATGATCCTCGTGTGCGCGATGAGAACGTGGTGCATACCGGTTCAATCGGGGCGATGCGAGAAGCCTTTGCGCATCGGGGGTTCCTTTTACTCACGGCAGGGTTTTTTGTTTGCGGATTCCATGTGGCATTCATTACGGTTCATTTGCCCTCATACGTATCAGATCTCGGCCTGGGTTCAATGGTAGGCGCGATCGCTATATCTCTTATTGGAATATTCAATATTGCTGGCTCATTGCTGTCTGGAGCCTTTGGTCAGCGCTTCAGTAAGAAATGGGGCTTAAGTGCCATTTATGCGATTCGAGCCGTGACGCTACTGGTATTTTTAGTTGCACCCAAGTCAGAGCTTACGATTTACATTTTTGCCGCGACTATGGGACTATTGTGGCTATCGACGGTTCCGCTGACAGCGGGGATTATTGCTCAGGTGTTCGGAATACGTTATATGGCGACTCTTTACGGATTTGTCTTTCTTAGCCACCAGATCGGCAGCTTTATCGGTGTTTGGATGGGTGGTTATATTTACGACCAGACCGGGTCGTACGACCTCATGTGGCAAGCCGGCATTCTATTGGGTCTTGGCGCAGCGTTGATTCATCTGCCGATCAACGAGCAGCCTGTTCCACGACTGCAGGCAGAATGAATAGTGCCCAGCAGGGGTATCAGGGCCTGGTATAAACGGATTGACCTGTTTCATCCTAAGCTTTTGAAGCGTCACGACATTTTAAAAAACGGTATCGGGCTAGCCACTGGTAATGCTGCCAGTGGTTACGACTACGATACGCGTGGGTATTGATCAGGCCAGCATTGTGAAGCACATTAATGTCAGTCCCGTTTTGGAAAAACGATGATCGATTCAACCCTGCGTGTTTTGAGAACAGATATAGCCGGCCTGCCAATGGAGTGGGTCGGATTTGAGGAAGCGGCTCGTCTACACAGTCTGGAACAGATTCTCTATCCGATGGGGTCAGTGTTGTATACGGTGCATGGCGGTATTAATGCCTGCTCCGGCCAGCAAAGCACGCTTGCACTGCATTCAATTATCTGCACCGCCGGACGCTCACGGGCTCACTTGAAACGCCTTCCATCCTACACCCCGCCGTTGAATAACATCACACTCTTTCGTCGTGACGCCAATCTGTGTCTGTACTGCGGGGGGCATTTTCGTAGTTCTGATCTGTCGCGAGACCACATCGAGCCGGTGAGCCGCGGCGGTAGTGACAGCTGGCAGAATGTGGTTACAGCCTGCAAACGCTGCAATCACCATAAGGGCAATAACACACTTCAGGAGGCCGGTATGCAGTTACTGGCTGTACCATTTGTACCCACCCACGCCGAATACATCTACCTTTCGGGAAAGCGGATCCTGGCTGACCAGATGAAATTTCTGTTGGCCCACTTTCCGCGCAACAGTCCATTACATGAACGGGTTGGTGGTGAAATCTGAATCACGTGTGCGCAGCACGCTTTTGGTCAATGGCGCCGAACATCGGCAAGCCAGACGCCTATTTCGCACGGGTAACCGCCAAGCCTATTGAGTTGTTAACTAATATTCGGAGAAGCCATCATGAATAGACCAAAGACTAATCAGACGGCTGGGCAACGCACTATGGCAGTCCACGCTGGCGAAGGTCCAGACCCGACAACCGGCGCATCGGCACCCAATATCGTGATGTCGAGTACTTTCGTGCTTGATGAGCCGGTTGGGTTCTCTGCTTACGATATCCCGGAGGATGCACCCTATGTCTATAGCCGATGGAGCAACCCCACGGTGCGTCAGTTGGAGGATAAGCTGGCCGCGCTTGAACAGGCGCCGACATGCCGTTGTTTCGCCTCCGGAATGGCCGCGACAGCGGCGGTCTTACTGAGCGCCCTTAAATCCGGCGAGCGACTGGTCATGAGTGATGCCAATTATCCGGGGACAGCGGAATTCGCTCGAAATAATCTGGCACGAATGGGGGTAGAGGTGGCGGTCGTCAACTTCTCGGATCTCGACGCGGTCGAGCAAGCCGTTACCCCATCGACCAGTTTGCTTTGGGGGGAAACCCCGGCCAACCCGGCTATGCGCATTACCGACATTCAGGCAGTAGCCGAGATTGCCCATCAGTCTGGCGCTCGGCTTGCGATCGACTCGACCTTTGCTACGCCTATAGCTACGCAACCCATCACGCTTGGGGCTGATTATGTTATTCACTCACTCACCAAGTATTGCTGCGGGCACGGCGACGCTATGGGCGGCGCCGTACTCGCTTCTAAGGATGATATGCGTTCGATTGAGACTGATGCTCAGATACACATGGGTGGTGTGATCAGTCCGTTTAACGCCTGGCTCATTAACCGAGGCCTGGGAACCCTGCCATTGAGGATGCAAGCGCATCAGGCGAACGCGCTCGCAGTTGCACAATTTTTAGAGTCGCACCCACAAGTGACCAAAGTACTCTATCCAGGACTTGCCAGCCATCCACATCATGAACTGGCCAAACGGCAGATGAAAAATTTCTCCGGAATGCTTTCTTTTCAGGTGAAAGACGGGGAAGACAGAGTTTCGCGTATGATCTTCGAACTGCAGGTGATTCATTACGCCGTTTCATTAGGCCATCACCGCAGTCTGATCTGTTGGCTGGGAACCGATGACCTTATGGCGTCCAGTTACCATCTTACGGGCGATGCGTTGAGGGCTTACCGTGAGTTCGCTGGAGATGGAGTCTTTCGGTTGTCAGTTGGCCTGGAGGATCCCGAAGACCTGTGCCGGGACCTGGCGAGAGCGCTTGATTAGTGTTGCTGCTGGCGAGATCTGTGAGCCAGCCAAATCAGAGACCATCATCAGATAACACGTCGAAATGTTCTGGCTCGAGTTCGCCTGATAATCATGTGTCGCAATTTTCCCGAAACGAATGATCGAGTGCTCTTGTTCGAACACCTGGCAGATCCTGATGGTCGGAATATCCCCTTGATCGTTCGGATGAAGTTGGATTTGATCGGCGCTCGAATTCATCTGGCCGATTGGCGCGCTTTGGATCCATCTTGTTGCGACACTCTAATAGCGGCGCCCGTAAATGGTCCAAGGGCAATAGCTGAGTATCTGGACGCCCTGGCCGGTATGCTGGCGAGGCAGGGGCGAGGGCGAGTTCAGAAGATCCCACCGGCCGAGTTGGAGGGTACCTGCTGGTTAGCCAGGGCAGAGCCCGTTACGGTGGTCGCCTTTCGAAAACGGGCAGGCTTAGTCAGTGAATGGTTGAGTCTGACGCGCTTTGAGCGCTTCCTGCTGTGTCATGCCGCACGAAAGGATGACCTGGATTTGTGTCGAAGTTTTGCGAGCGAACTCTCTGGCTTCAAGTGTCAGACCTAAAGACCGTTAGTTGACTGTTCACCACTTGCCAGAGGTTGACCCCGGGCCGAGATGCAGGCGAGAACCAGGATTCGTTTTAGACCAACGCTCGATGCTTTTCGCGGCCGGCGCTGGTCGTCTGCTTAGTGGTGAAGAATCTGACTCAAGAAGAGCTTGGTTCGCTCGTGGTCGGGGCTCTCGAAAAATTCCTGAGGCGGTTTTTCTTCGATGATTTCTCCGCCATCCATGAAAATCACCCGGTGGGCAACCGCTGTCGCAAAACCCATCTCATGGGTGACCACCAACATAGTCATACCACTTTCGGCCAGTTCGATCATGACATCGAGCACTTCTTTGATCATTTCCGGATCGAGCGCTGAGGTGGGCTCATCGAAGAGCATGATCCGTGGGTTCATACATAAAGAGCGTGCGATCGCGACCCGTTGCTGCTGGCCACCAGATAACTGCCCTGGGTATTTCAACGCTTGTTCGGGGATCTTGACACGTTCAAGGTATTGCATCGCGCTTTCTTCAGCCTCGGCGCGCGGCATCTTGCGTACCCAGATAGGTGCCAGAGTTACATTTTCAAGAACCGTTAAGTGCGGGAAAAGATTGAACTGCTGAAAAACCATGCCGACCTCGGAGCGGACGATCTCAATATTCTTAAGGTCCCGAGTGAGTTCAGTGCCGTCCACGGTGATCGTGCCTTGCTGATGCTCCTCAAGGCGGTTGATACAACGAATAAGGGTGGATTTGCCGGATCCAGATGGTCCGCAGATGACGATGCGTTCACCTCGACGGACCTCCAGATTTATATTTTTCAGTACGTGAAAATCGCCAAACCATTTGTGCATACCATTGATCGTAATGATCGGCTCGGCTAATTCAACGGCGTTATTCTGGGTGTCATCTGGATTATTCATGATGGTGATCTTGTTGGCAGGGATTATTGGGCGTGCCCGGTCTCGAGTTTTTTCTCGAGGCTGAGCGAATAGCGGGCCATGCTGAAACAACAAAGGAAGAAGAACAGGGCAATAAAAAGGTATAACTCCGGTGCGAGGCCGAGCCAGTCCGGGTCGTTTAGTCGTGCCCGGCCCAGGCCAAGGATATCCATCATTCCGATAATCAGCACCAATACTGAATCCTTGTAAAGGCCGATAAAAGTGTTGACGATTCCGGGAATAGATATTTTCAGCGCCTGTGGCAGGATGATCAACCGATGAGCCTTCCAGTACGTTAAGCCGAGCGAATCTGCAGCCTCATACTGCCCTGATGACAGGCCTTGCAGGCCGCCACGTACGACCTCAGCAATGTAGGCGGCCGAGAACAGTGTGACCATGATTAACACGCGCATTAACAGGTCGAATGTTGACCCAGGTGGTAGAAAATAAGTGAGCATGGTCGAGGCAACAAATAACAGGGTAATCAAGGGTACCCCACGAATAAACTCAATAAATATCACACAGACGGCTCGCAGCGCCGGTAGTTTCGAGCGCCGCCCTAGTGCCAAAGCGATTCCGAGCGGGAGCGAGAAGGTAATACCGGTGACGCCTATAATTACAGTTAGCAGGATTCCACCGAGTTTTTGTGTGCCAACCGGGGTGAGACCAAAGCCGCCGACTATCAACCAGGCCCCGATAAATGGAAAAGCAACTGCAAACCAGAGCCAGTATTTCTTGCCCGGCAGGCTGTCGCGCAGCACGCCAACAATGGCAAGCACTAGCAGTATGAACGCGATATTGACCCGCCACCGTTCAGGCTCTGGATACCAGCCATAGATAAAGAGCCTGAAACTCCCGCGAATGAAAGCCCAGCAGGCGCCGGCCCGCGGCTCATCCATCTGTGCCCAGCAGTCCTTGCGGTCAGTGGCGCTCCAGATAGCGTCAAAAAGTGCCCAGTTCAGTGCAGGGGGCAGGACAGACCAGAGCAGCCAGGCACAGAGCAGGGTCAGGGTGATATTAAGTGGAGAAGAAAGTAGATTGGCCCGGATCCAGCCGACCGGACCGGTCGTTCGAACCGGAGGAGGCAGGTCTGGGTGCGTCCCGGGTGCGTAGCCTTGAGCTGTATGATTTTGAGCCATTACTGGATTCTTTTAGCGCTCAGTCAATTTGATACGATGATTGAACCAGTTCATAAAACTGGAGATAGCCAGTGAGATCACCAGATAAACACCCATGACGATGATCATGGTTTCCATTTCCTTGCCGGTCTGCATCAAGCTGATCCCACCGATCGTCGCTGTGATATCCATATACCCGATCGCGATCGCGAGTGACGAATTTTTGGTCAGGTTTAGATACTGACTGCAAAGTGGAGGCACGATTACGCGCAGCGCCTGTGGGATGATAATCAATTGTAGGGTGCGGTTGTTTTGCAGGCCCAGTGCATGGGCGGCTTCACTTTGACCGCGACTGATCGCGAGTATCCCGGCACGCACGATCTCAGAAATAAAACAGGCTGTGTAGTACGAAAGCGCCAGGCAAAGTGCTAGGAACTCCGGCTTGATTGCCATGCCACCTTTGAAATTAAAGCCCTTGAGGGCTGGGATGTCCCAAGATAAGGGCATACCGGCTGCAAGGAAGGCAATACCTGGCAGAGCGATAACGATTGCGGCAAAGATCCAAAATACGGGATAGGCTTTTCCTGTTTGATCTTGGACCCGCTTTGCCCAGCGGCGAAAAATCACAGCGATGACAATGGCGATAATGATCGTAATGCCCACCATGCCAGCGCCAGGCTCAAAAACAGGGGAGGGTGTGTAAAAGCCTCTATTGGACAAAAAGAAGGCACCCGCCCCGACATCAATGGCTTTTTTAGCCGGAGGGAGCAGGGTCACCACCAGAGCATAGAAGGCGAGGATATGAATCAGCACTGGGACGTTACGCATGAACTCGACAAAAACGTACGAGATTCTACTGACCAACCAGTTGCTGGAAAGGCGCATGATGCCGAGCATAAATCCAAGAACGGAGGCAAGGGCGCAGCCACACACCGCCACGAGTAGCGTATTCAGTAAGCCCACCACTGCAGCCCGCAGATGGGTCGACTGATTGGTGTACTCAATAAAAGGCGAGAAGCCGATGTCGTAGGCCGCCGGCCAGGTTAGGAAGCTGAAGCTGAATTCCTTGCCTACCTCGGCAAGGTTGACCGCCACGTTTCGGGCAATTGCCGCTAACAGTGCAAACAGCACCACCATAGTGATGATCTGAATAATGACGCCGCGGGATCCTTCGTTACGCCACAGGCGAAGCAAAATATTGGGGGTATTGGAAGAGGCTTGTGCCATTACTGCGAGGGGCGGTGAATTGTTAAATGGTCTAACCGGTTGCACTCTTAAAGAGATAACGCCGGGGATCCAGTGGGACCCCCGGCGTCAACGTACAACTAGTGCAGCTTGGAACTGGCGTTTAACGGAACGGAGGCGAGTAGATCAGGCCACCGTCTGTCCAAAGCGCGTTAAGACCGCGGGCGATGCCAAGCGGGGTGTCTACACCGATATTACGCTCAAAGATTTCGCCGTAGTTACCGATCTGCTTGATGATCTGGTATGCCCAGTCATTGGATAGGCCGAGTTCCGAGCCCTGGCTTCCATCCACGCCCAGCAGGCGACGGACTTCAGGATTATTGGAGCTTTTCTGCGCATCCACGTTGGCACTGGTTACACCGAGTTCTTCAGCCGTGATCGTGGCGTTCAGCACCCAAGTGATGATGTCGGACCACTGGTCGTCACCATGACGGGTTGCGGGGCCGAGGGGCTCCTTGGAGATGATTTCAGGAAGCACCATGTGGGCGCCAGGATCAGGTAAGGCAGAGCGAGTAGACGCAAGGCCAGACGCATCTGTGGTGTAGACGTCGCAACGGTCACCCTCGTAGTTCTGACGGGCTTCATCATTGGTCTCGATAGTGACCGGCTCATACTTCATTCCGTTGGAGGAGAAGTAGTCAGCCAGGTTCAACTCAGTGGTGGTACCCGTTTGGATACAGACCGATGCGCCATCAAGCTCTTTAGCACTACTGATACCCAGGCTCTTTTTAACCATAAAGCCCTGGCCGTCGTAGTAGTTGATACCGTGGAAGCGAAGTTTGACGCCCACGTCACGAGAAAAGGTGACGGTGGTGTTGCGCCAGAGTACATCGCCTTCGCCAGCGTTGAGTTTAGTGAATCGAGTTTTGCCTGTGGAGGTTACTGCCTCGATCTTACCGGCGTCACCGAGTACGGCTGCGGCGGTTGCACGGCAAAAGTCGACATCAAAGCCGCCCCAGACACCGTTGGCGTCGGGTTGGGCAAAACCGGCGATACCGGTGCTGACCACACAGCGTAGTACGCCGCGGGATTGGACATCTTCCAAAGTGCCAGCCTGTGCAGCGCCGGTGACGCCGAGCGTCAGGACGGCAGCTGCCAGTACGGCAGTCGTTGTCTGTTTCATTATGATTCCTCTCTCACTTGGTGAATAACAGGTGTTTATCGCTTGCGTCATTCCGGTTTTTTGGCGCGTTTGCCAACTGCGGAGCGTCAAACCGCAAGCGTTACTCGAACTTTAACCCGAATCCCTACGAGTTTTCTATAGTTTTCTCATTTTCCGGGCCCGGTACCGCCACCGCGGCCTGGCTTAGGCTGGCTGTGTTGCGGCCTCATAATGTTGCTGGTCGGCGTGGTAAGACGATCGAACCATGGGTGCTGACGCCACATACTTAAACCCCATTTTCTGACCCATAGTTGCCAGGCGTTCAAATTCGATTGGTTCAACGTAGCGTTCCACCGGAAGATGATGTCGGGTAGGTTGAAGATACTGTCCCAGGGTCAGTCGTTGCACATAATGGGAACGTAGGTCTTCCATCACCGCCTCAACCTCGCCGATATCCTCGCCAAGACCCAACATTAAGCCGGACTTCGTCGGCACGTGCGGACACCGTTCGGCAAAGGATTTCAGCAGATCCAACGAGTGTTGATAGTCGGCACCGGGCCGTACGCGTCGGTAGAGTCTCGGTACGGTTTCCAGATTATGATTGAATACATCTGGCGGGCTGGCGGCCAATATCGCTAGCGCTTTATCGAGTCGGGCACGAAAGTCGGGGGTAAGGACTTCGATCTGCAACTCGGGACTGGCTGCCCGCAGGGCTGATATGCAATCGGCAAAGTGGGCGGCGCCACCGTCACGAAGATCGTCCCGGTCAACTGAGGTGACAACGACATAACGCAGGCCCATCTGTTGAACTGTGTTGGCTAGTCGTTCGGGTTCATCTCGGTCTGGTGGCTGGGGGCGACCATGGGCAACATCGCAGAAGGGGCAGCGTCGAGTACAGATATCTCCCAGGATCATAAACGTTGCCGTGCCACTACCGAAACACTCCCCGAGGTTTGGACAACTGGCTTCTTCACAGACCGTATTAAGCCCTTGGTCGCGTAATACTTTCTTTAGTCGTGCCACCTCAGGCGTTCCCGGGAAACGCGCACGGATCCAGGACGGCTTGCGGAGACGTTGTTCACGCTCGGTCGGCGCAAACTTGACTGGCACCCGCGCCATTTTCTGCGCTGCGTTATCTTCGCCATATTTACTCACGCTGCAGACTGCTCTTGGTCGTAGTGCTCGATCGGTGGACAGGTGCACACCAGCGCTTTATCTCCATATACGTTATCGATCCGACCAACAGGGGGCCAGTATTTTTCGCGTCGGGTAGCTGGAGAGGGAAAGAACGCGGCTTCAAGGCTGTAGGGTAAGCCCCAGTTTCCTTGAGTCAGCAGACGCATTGAGTGTGGCGCGTTTTTTAGCAGATTGTTATCGCGGTCTTGTTTGCCAGACTCGACGTCGGCAATTTCGGCTCGAATCAAAATCAGAGCATCACAGAAACGGTCAATTTCTTCGCGTGATTCACTCTCGGTCGGTTCGATCATGAAGGTATCGGGCACAGGCCAGGACATCGTTGGTGCATGAAATCCGTAATCGACCAGTCGTTTGGCCACATCCTCAACGCTGATTCCACTGGTTGCTTTTATCTCCGATAGGTCAACGATGCACTCATGCGCCACCAGGCCGCCAGCACCGGTATACACCACCGGATAATGAGGATTAAGGCGGTGCGCAATATAGTTTGCGTTCAAAATGGCAACCTCGGTGGCCCGTCGCAGCCCCGAGGCTCCCAGGAGCGCAATATAGGCCCAGGAAATCGGCAGAATGCTGGCCGAACCCCAAGGTGCCGCCGATACCGAGCCAATAGTCGCGCGCCCGCCGGAGGCTGGATTCACGCCATCGACCAGCACATGGTCTGGGAGGAAAGGTGCAAGATGTGAGAGCACGCCGATCGGCCCCATTCCGGGGCCGCCACCACCATGGGGAATAGCAAAGGTCTTGTGCAAGTTGATGTGCGCCACATCGGCGCCGATTTCAGCCGGCCGACACAAGCCGACCAACGCATTGAGATTGGCTCCATCCATATAGACCTGGCCGCCGTGGTGGTGAATAACCTGGCAGATATCACGAATCTTTTCTTCAAAGACCCCATGTGTCGAGGGGTAGGTAATCATCAGAGCCGCTAGCTGCGCCTGGTGTGTTGCGGCTTTGTCCCGTAGATCATCCAGATCAACATTGCCATTGTCATCACAGGCCACAATCACCACTTTCATGCCTGCCATGACGGCGCTGGCTGGGTTGGTGCCGTGGGCAGACGATGGAATCAGGCATATATGTCGATGCCCTTGCCCTTGCGCTTCATGAAAAGCACGGATACATAAAAGGCCCGTGTATTCTCCTTGCGACCCGGCATTGGGTTGTAGTGAAATGGCATGAAAGCCTGTGATCTCGCACAACATATCTTCCAGTTCTTCAAAAAGTTGCTGGTAGCCTTGAGTCTGCTCAAGCGGCGCAAAGGGGTGCAGATTGGTAAAGTCGCGGATAGAGATCGGAAGCAATTCCGATGTGGCGTTGAGTTTCATCGTGCATGACCCCAGCGGGATCATCGACCGCCCGAGACTGATATCCTTGCTGGCAGTACGACGCATATAACGCATCATTTCCGTTTCGGAGCGGTAACGGTGAAAGATCTCGTGGGTCAGATAAGGGGTTTTCCGTTTTAGGGATAAGGGGATCGCGCTGGTGACGGTTTTATCGAGCGCTTCGATATCCAAACGGTGATGGGCGTGGGTATTGAATACGCGCCACAGGGTTATCAGGTTGCCCCGCTGGGTGGTCTCATCAAAGGTAATGCCCAGGTGGTCGGGGCCGATGACTCGAAGGTTGATTCGGGATTCCCGTGCCCGGGCAGCGAGACGTCCGGCTAAACCGGGAACGTGTACCGAGATAGTGTCGAAAAAGTTCTGATCGATCACTGTGTAGCCAATCTTGGAGAGGCCCTGAGCCATGATGCAGGTTAGGCGGTGAACTCGGTTGGCGATCGTAGCGAGACCTTCAGGCCCGTGGTACATCGCATAAAAAGTGGAGATATTCGCGAGTAACACCTGGGCGGTACAGATGTTGCTGGTCGCTTTCTCCCGGCGAATATGTTGTTCGCGGGTCTGTAAAGCCATGCGCAGTGCCGGCTGGCCTTGGGTGTCCTGCGACACCCCAATGATTCGTCCTGGAATTGAGCGTTTATAAGCTTCTCGAGTGGCAAAGAACGCGGCGTGCGGCCCCCCGTATCCCATGGGAACTCCAAAACGTTGAGCACTGCCGACGACCATATCTGCGCCCATCTCCCCGGGTGGTTTGACCAGGGCAAGGGAAAGTAGATCGGCCGCGACTACGGCCAGTGCGTTTTTGTGGTGGGCGGAATCTATGACTTGAGTGAGATCCCATAGTCCACCCGTCGAAGCCGGGTATTGCAGCAAAACCCCGAAGCACTCGCGTCGATCGAGTTCGGTTTGTGGGTCGCCAGTCAGGATCTCAAAACCCATGAAACCCGCCCTGGTCTTAAGGACGGCCAGTGTCTGCGGGTGAGACCGATGATCTACAAAAAACACATTGGATTTCGCTTTGGACAGGCGTCGACACATGCTCATGGCCTCGGCGGCAGCGGTCGCCTCATCCAGCAGAGAGGCGTTGGCCATATCCATTCCGGTCAGGTCGATAATCATCTGCTGAAAGCCCAACAGGACCTCAAGGCGTCCCTGACTGACTTCGGATTGGTAAGGGGTGTAAGCGGTGTACCAGTCCGGGTTTTCAAAGACATTGCGCCGGATTACAGGAGGCATAACAGTGCCGTGGTATCCACAGCCGATCATCGACGTGTATACCTGGTTGCGATGTCGCATATTACGCAGGTAGGTGCTGGTGGCGCGCTCGCTGCGTGGCGGATCCAGTTCGAGCGGCCGCTCGCTGATGATACTGGAGGGGACGACTCGCTCGATCAGTTCATCCAGTGAGCGACACTTCAACTCGGTGAGCATGCCCTCGAGCTCCTCTTCGGACGGTCCGATATGACGGCGTATAAAATCGCCGTGCATTTCCAGTTCAGTAAGGCTTGCGCGGTATTCAGTCATGGCAGAGGGTCCTTTATGCCTTCAGGTGTCAGTCCAGGGTTGCGATAAATTCTTGATAAGCAGCTTCATCCATCAGTTCGTCCAGATCTGATGGCGATACAATTCGAACGCGATAGAACCAACCTTCGCCGGTTGGATCGGCATTGACTTTTTCAGGGTCGTCGTTAAGAGCGCTGTTTACTTCAACCACGGAACCCTTTACGGGAGACTTGATGTCTCCTGCGGCCTTGACCGACTCGATCACGACAACCTCCTGGCCCACGCTCACTTCGATTCCGGCTTCAGGAAGCTCGACGTAAACCAGTTCACCCAGTTGATCCTGCGCGAAGTCTGTTATTCCGACCGTGACGATGTCGTCGTCGAGATAAGCCCATTCGTGATCGGCTGTGTACTTGAGATCATTCATGACGATTTATTCCTTTTTCTCTTTAGTGTGATAGCGGTGGGGGGAAAAGGGCATAGCGCAAACAGATACGGGTAGGGGTTTATTTCGAACCAGGGCATGCAAGGCCGTGCCGGATGTGGAGTATTCTCTACTGACGTAGCCCATCGCGACCGGTGCATTCATGCTGGGCCCGAAGCCGCCGCTGCTGACCTCGCCGATCTGAATACCGTCGGCATTGAGTAACTCAGCATGAGCGCGCACTGGCGCTTTGCCGTCAGGGCGGATGCCGACCCGACGTCGCATAGCGCCGTTATCAATCTCAGCCAAGATTCGGTCCGCCCCCGGGAAGCCGCCGCAACGGCTGCCCTGTGTGCGTCGGCAACGAGGAATTGCCCACTGCAGGCCGGCTTCGACGGGCGAGGTGTTAGGACCAATGTCATTGCCGTGCAGGCATAACCCGGCCTCTAGGCGCAAGGAGTCCCGGGCGCCTAACCCCACCGCTTCGACCTCAGGTAATTCCAGAAGGTTCCTGGCCAGATCAAGTGCATCGGATGCGCCAACTGAGATTTCAAAGCCGTCTTCCCCGGTATAGCCACTGCGTGTGACCGTGCAGGATATGCCCGAAATGAGGACTTGTTTAGCCCCCATAAAAGGCAGTTTTTGGATGCCGGGCGACAATCGTTGTAAAGCACTACAGGCCTGCGGCCCTTGAAGGGCTAAAAGAGCGTGGTTGATCATGGATTCGAACTCAACCGTGTCGCCACAAAGGTTTTGCAATAGTGCAAAATCAGCTTCCTTGTTGGAGGCATTTACGACTAGAGTGTAACGATCATCCAGGCGATAAATCATCAGGTCATCCAAAATCCCGCCAGTATCGTTGGTGAAAAAACTGTAGCGCTGAGATCCATTGGGAAGTTCCAACAGGTTGGCTGGCAGCACTGTCTCAAGTAATCGGGCAGAATCGTCACCAAATACGGTAGCCTGGCCCATATGTGATACGTCGAATAGGCCGGCGCTGGTGCGAACCTGTCGGTGTTCAAAAAGGATTCCCAAGGGGTACTGCAGCGGCATTTCGTAGCCGGCGAACGATACCATCTTGGCACCAAGTGCCGTGTGAAGTTCGTACAGTGGGGTTTGTTTCACGAAGACCAGTTGACTTGGAGTGGTTGTGTGGATGCCTTTATGGGTTAGCCAGTAGTATATCGTTCAAAACGATTGCGATCGGTTTTCAGCTTATTAAAAATTAAAGCGAGGGAAATATTTGTGACCGCTAACCCAGTTCTAGTCGAGGTGACCCGAGGGGAGATGGTTGAAAGCCGCCATCGCGGCTCGGTTGCAGTGGTGGGTGCTAATGGCCAGACCATCGCGGGAATCGGTGATGTTACTCGACTGATCTACCCCCGTTCGGCTCTGAAACCCCTGCAGGCATTACATCTTATTGAAAGCGGGGCAGCAGCGGCATACCAGTTAGGAGAGCGCGAGATTGCGCTGGCCTGCGCCTCGCACAACGCAGAGGCGCAACATGTGGCGACAGTCATCCGGTGGCTAAAGAGGCTGGGCCTGGATGAATCTGCGCTGGAATGCGGAGCCCATCCACCGCGGCGAAGTTTTGATCGCGAAGCTTTATTGCATCAAGGTAAAACACCCGGCCCGGCGCATAACAACTGCTCGGGCAAGCATTGCGGATTTCTGACAGCGGCATTACATGAGGAGCATCCACCACAAGCTTATATTACCCGTGAACACCCCGTTCAACAGGCGGTAATGAGTCTAATAGGCGAGCTGGCTGGCAGCTCGTTTCAGGAGGTCCCTAAGGGAATTGATGGCTGTGGGATTCCGGTTGCCGGTATTCGGCTAGATCGTCTCGCCACGGCATTTCGCCGCTTTGCTACCGGCGACGGTTTAAGCGGGGCTCGGGCCAGTGCGGCGCAGCAGGTCTACAAGGCAATGGTTAATCAACCCTTTATGGTTGCAGGAACCAACCGCTGGTGCACGAATGCTATCGAAGCCGGTCGCGGAGCTTTCATTGTCAAAACTGGTGCCGAGGGCGTCTACTGTGGTGCCGTACCTGAAGCGGGCATAGGTATCGCACTCAAAATCGATGATGGTGCCCATCGGGCTTCTGAGTGCGCTATGGGAGCCGTGCTATCAAAAATTCCCTGTTTGGAGACTCTTTTCGCAGACTCTCCACCTGAGTTGATCAGGGCAGCGGTTAAAAATGTGGCCGGAAAAACAGTAGGCGAAATAAGACCGGCGGCAGCCTTTCAGAAGATGATCACCCGTGATCTTGGTTGACCGATTGATTGCGTATCTGAATTTGAGCCTGGACGATAAGGGACCTTCATCAGTTTTGCGCGGCTGTGGCATCTTGAGACCTGTCAGCTTTACAGAAGGTTGAGAATTCGAATCCAGGGTAAGTGTCAGTGCCGATTCTCTGGCCTGGCTTGAGGCCAAGATCTTGCATCAACCTAGAGTGATCCGGATCCATCCCTTCGGGGCGAAAACACACCCGGACATCGTCACCCAGCCACTGGGTATTGAATACTTTTAGTTCTCGATCGCTTGCCAAGTTGCCCGACCCACCATGAATGGTGCGGGCATTAAAGATTGCACAGTCTCCCGGTTCCATATCCCAACTGAGAATATCGTAGCGATCCCGATTCCCTTCGATATCGGGGAAAGGCTCATAATGTTCACCTGGTACGTCATCGCGACCGTCGCCAAAATCCACTTGTCGAAACTGCTGAGGCCAACGGTGTGAGCCACGTACAAACTCCAAGGCGCTCTTTTTCTCGACCCCTACCAAGGGCATCCAGACAGAGCAGGTATTAAAACCCTTGACCGACCAGTACGGCTCGTCTTGATGAAAAGGCGTCCGGAACTTCATGCCTGGGGTGCGAACGAAGACGGCATCAAAGAAGAAATTAACTTGATGGGTGCCTAGTATGTCAGCGGCTGTTTTTGCAATGGGCGAATCTTCTATAAATTCACGGTATTCCGAGATCGCCTGCCATGCCTGGCTATCATAAAAGCAGGTTCTCCCTTGAGCGTCGCGATTCCAGATTCGATGCCGTGGGGTGGGGGTAGCGATATTCCTTTCTAACCCTCGTCTCAGCAGATCGATCCAGTCCATACTGATAGCATTGCGTAGCAATATCACGCCATCCGAATCGAACTGGGAAACCTGTTCAGGGGAAGGCGTGGAGCCTGGAGTCATGTCAAGCTTGCCAAAAGAGGGGGTCGACACGCGCCATAATAAGAAGTCTTAAACACTAAAGGTATTCAATAGATGGTGATTGTTGATCCGATGGCGACGGGATAAATCGCGGTAGCTGTCTGGTAAATCACAGTTCGTCAGTGCTGTATGCCTGGATGCTCAACGCGTGAATTTCCTTTTTCATCAACTCCTCAACGGCGGCGTAAACCAGGCGGTGCCGTGACAGTGTATTGAGCCCTTCGAAGGTTTTGGAAACGACTGTTACTGCGTAATGGCCTCCACCTTCTGCGGCACCGGCATGGCCGACATGCAGGTGACTCTGGTCTTCTATCTCTACTGTTTCAGCAGGCAGGCGACTTCGAAGTCGCTCCCTGATCTGGTCGATGGTTTGCATGTCAGGTCTTGTCGTCCTCGCTAACAATGTGCCGGGAGATCAATAGCATCTGGATAATACTGAAAGCCAGGGTTAGGCCAAGCAGGCCAAAGACCTTGAAGTTAACCCAAAAATCAGTTCGGATCTGATCGTCTAAGTGTGTGCGAAAAAAGAAAGCGATATATAGGTTCAGCGCACCCGAGACCAGAAAGAAGAGTCCCCAGGACAGGTTGACCTTTTTCCAGATCGGGGCAGGTAGCGCCATCTTTTCGCCAAGCAGGCGCTCGAGCACGGTGCGCTTTCCCAGAAACTGGCTACCAATCACAATCACCGCAAAAAGCCAGTTAATAATAGTGGGCTTCCATTTAATGAAAACATCGTCACGAAAAATCAGAGTCATACCACCGAAAATAAGGATTACCGATAATGTGATCAGATGGGTGGTTTCAAATCGCCGGTACCGAAACCAGAACCAGATGACTTGACCTAAAGACGCAATGATCGCGACCGATGTGGCTACATATATGCCGTATAACTTGTAGGCACCGAAAAAGAGGATCAGCGGGAAAAAATCAAACAGCAGTTTCATGGCAGTCTTGGTCGGTAAAGTGGCCGGCAATTATAAGGCGCGAAGTGCAATAGGCGTTAGGACAGAAAAAACAACTTTAGCTCGACACTTATGAAGGCTCGATTGAGCGATTGGAATGAGAACTGAAGCCAGTGACCCGACTTTTCAGTTTCGTAGCGCACCTCTCGCGGCAAATATCAAATACTAAATGCCAAGTCGTAGAGGTCAGGTACAGACAGTTAAGCACCCGGAGTGTTTTCAGCGTATGTCAGCGAACTGGTTTGCAAAACTCAGAAGATACCGGGTCAAAATATTTAACCGTGGGGCGAATATTTCGGGGGAATAACAATCCTTCGCCTGTAAGTCGTTGATTATAAAAAGCCAATGGTACCGAGGGTCGGACTCGAACCGACACTCCCTTGCGGGAACCA
This sequence comes from Gammaproteobacteria bacterium, assembly GCA_014239575.1. Lineage (GTDB taxonomy): Bacteria > Pseudomonadota > Gammaproteobacteria > Arenicellales > UBA868 > UBA868. The sequence goes on along the minus strand of JAAZYQ010000011.1, from coordinate 2,663 downwards.
GATTTTGAGTCTGGCGCGTCTACCAGTTTCGCCACCCCGGCAATTACGTCACGACCTGCGGACAGGGTTGCGACGCCAATGTCTTGTGAACCATTTTGGCGTTTAAGACGATTGCGATTCTAGCATTGTGATTACTATTAGGTGATGCAATTGATGACCCATGGACACGGATGGGTGGGCGCATACCTGGAGAGCCAGCATGCTGAGATTATTTGTTGCCATTGATGTTCCGGATGCCATTAAGTCGCAACTGACGGGTTGGCGGATGTCGATGAGCGGAGCACGCTGGGTCCAGTTCGACCAGATGCACTTGACGCTGGCATTTCTGGGTGAGCACCCAATGAGTGTTTACGATGAAGTTTGCCAGAGCCTCGAAGATGTTGAATTTTCGCCTTTTGATCTTGAGTTTCAGAAAGTGGGTTTCTTCGGTAGCAAGAAGGTGCCACGGACCCTTTGGGCAGACGTCTGCTCCAGTGCGGAGTTAATCGGACTTCAGAATAAGGTCTGTAAGCGGATGCAGGAACTGGGTATTAAAGTTGAGGCCCGAAAATTCCGACCACACCTTACCCTGGCACGTCTCAATGGTGCCTCCTATGAGGATGTCGGCCGGTTTCTTGAAGCAGGGTGTCTTGCGAAAAGCGATTCGTTCTCCGTCGACTCATTTGCACTTTTTTCCAGCAAACTCCTTCCCCGGGGGGCGGTTTATCACATCGAACAGACCTATTTCGGACACAGTGACTGAACTATTTCTCCGAGGCGGCTCATTCTATGAGCCCCTGCGAGCGTCAAGATTCCCCTGCAAACGGACGAAACAGGGGAATTTCTATGGATATGTCCAGGATGACCGGGGTATCGGAAACGCTGCGTCCGATTCGCTTAGCGTTTAATGACTTTAAGGGTTGGTTGACGAGGTACCGTCAGCGTGAAAGAACCGCACCCGCTTCGAGATCGTCAGCGGCAGACCAAAGGGCAGCTGATTTCAATCCGGTGCGAGCGGCGCCAACCGGTTTAATCGCGTGTTGGCGACAACCTCCAGGATGCCAGCAGAAAGGATCATTGCGGTGCCTAGGATCTGGGGCCAGCCGAAAGCCTCATCCGTTAGCAGGGCAGCACTGATCACGCCTACTACAAGCTCGGATAGGATCAGAATTCCAAAAACACCTGTGCCGATTTTTGGCGGTGACCAAAAAATTATTGCCGTAGTCGGTAAGACGAAAAGCAATGAGATTCCCAGTAGCAGAGGAAGACTGGATAGCACGCTCTGGATGGAGGGCATCTTGCCAATCGCGTCATCCAGCAATGGGTACTGACAGATTGCTGCTATCAGACCGAAGATGATCACCATAAATAGAAGAGGAAAGATTCCCTCGGGCCGTTCAATCTCGGTCCGCGCGGCACCAGCAGTAATCAGAACACCGGCGATCAGTCCAAACCAATCTCCAAGGTAAATGGGAAGGGGAATTCCGACTTCCAATCCAACAGCAACCCAGACACCGGCCAGGGCTAACGCAACCGTCCCAACTCGCGACCACTTCAGGCGGCGCTTCAAAAACACAACCTCTATAAGGCTTGCCCAGAGAGGGGCAAGATAGAAAAAGACTAGGGCCCGGATCACTTCTGTAACCAGGAAGGAGTTGGCATAAAAGATGGCGCCACTTCCCAACAGTAGGCCGCAAAGCCAATGTCGCAGTCCAATCTGGTGGCCTTTGTAAACCCGCCATATCGCCACCGGCAATAAAACACAGAGCGATATCAGGTATTGCCCCAGAGTACCCCAGCCACCCGTCATGCCTGACTCAAGCAATAGTCTTTGAGGAAGCCAGTAAAGACCCCAGGCGCCCGCAGAGACGAAAACGACGAAACAGATAAAGACGTAGGGGGGTTGTTTCACGGGATGAAGAGTAATTACTTCTAGTTGGAATAATGCGTTGCGTGCGCGTTGATACCAGCCGCGATCACGGGCTCGCCGTTACCAAGAACAACTTGACCGGGTTAATTATCGACATTCGTCGAGACAGAAGCGGCTTTAAGATCGATGCAGGTGATCTCGTTACATGAACCGAGGCGCATCGCGGGCCCCCACGTACCCGTCCCAGGCGAGACATATAAGTGAGAGTTGCGCTGAGTATGTAACCCACGGATTCTCTTGAATTGCTGTCGGACCAGTAAGTTAAAAGGGAATATCTGGCCGTTGTGGGTGTGTCCGGACAGCATCAGGTTGATTCCCGACGCAACGGCCGACTCCCAACCCAGCGGGCGGTGGTAGAGAAGTATCTTGAAACATTCCGGATCCAGTTCTATTGTCGAAAGTTCCCGTCTGACCTGATCTTCGTCTTCAGCGTCATCAATGCCGATTAATTGCAACTCACCAACTTTGACGGCTTGGCTTCGCAACACCACAACACCAGCATCTTCGAGCATGGGAATGACCCAATCGAGGCCCGCATAACGCTCGTGGTTTCCTATCGAAAAATAGACCGGTGCCTTGAGATTCTTAAGCGGGGCGATATCTTCTGCCTGCACTCGTTTTGCATCCAGAAAATCGCCGGTTATGACGATAAGGTTTGGGTTCTGGGTATTGATAACCTCCACAACGCGCCTGAGGAATCCGACGCTTCTTGACCCGATGTGTACGTCGCTGATCTGGACTAGGCGATATTTCC
>JAAZYQ010000119.1 GCA_014239575.1 Gammaproteobacteria bacterium | reverse complement strand
AGTCTTTTGAGTTGAAGCGCCCGCCTGTCGCCTATACGGCGGCAGGCGGTCTTCTTTTTTTGGCAAGCATATGCATCGATATATCACCAAGCGTCTGTTACTGATTATCCCGACCTTACTGGGCGCGGCGATGATAATTTTCTTTATGCTTCGGCTGATCCCAGGTGATGTATGCGAAGTGAGGCTAGCAGGTACCGGCCTCTTCGTGGATGAGGCTGAGATCGAGCTGTGCCGAGAGAAATTGGGACTCACCAAGCCCGTTCTTGTGCAGTTCTACAACTTCGTTAGTGGTTACCTCACTTGGGATTTAGGCGAGTCGATGTGGACAGGCAAGCCGATTACCCATGAGATTGGCATACGCTTTAAGTTGTCAATTCAGGTTGCAATTATGGCAACGCTGGTGGCTGTGCTCATTGCGATTCCACTGGGTATTATCTCCGCCGTTAAACAAGACACTTGGGTCGACTATGTCGTGCGCTCGTTCAGCATTGCAGGCATTGCTATGCCGTCATTCTGGCTTGGTATCCTGATTATTCTTGGCCTTTTGATAGGGAGTCAAAAGTTTTTTGGTGAACCATGGATGCCACCCATTTATTATGTCTCACCGTTTGAGGATTTCTGGCGCAACATGTCGCAGTTAATATGGCCTGCCGTCGCAACCGGCTATCGGTATTCGGCTGTCGTCACCCGAATGACCCGATCAGCTTTACTGGAAGTATTGCGAGAAGACTATATTCGTACCGCAAGGGCCAAGGGCATGATTGAGAAGATCATTATCAATCGGCACGCCCTTAAGAATTCCATGTTGCCTGTGCTGACCATTGTTGGAATCGAATTCGCATTTTTAATGGGCGGTCTCGTGGTTACCGAGCAGGTGTTTAATCTAAATGGCTTGGGAAGGTTGTTTGTCGAGTCAGTCGGCGCGCAGGACTTTAATCTTACCCAACAACTGGTCATGCTGGTCGTCTTAGTGGCTGTGTTTACCAATTTTCTGGTCGATCTTGTCTATGCCTGGCTTGATCCGCGAATTCGCTACGGCTGAACGAGGACCTTTCGTTGGCAATTGCGCAAACAGCGATCGAGAATATCGTCCCCGAGGAGACTCGAGATCCCTGGTATGTGCAGTTCTGGGGTTTAGTTCGTCGACAGCCGCTAGGAGCTGCCGGCGGGCTGGTTGTTTTGATCATGCTTTTTGCTACTATTTTTGCGGAGGTTCTATCGCCTTACGACCCCGAAATGATCTCTTTCGAACACATGCTAGTGGCGCCAAACGCCGATTTCTGGATGGGGACGGATGCATTCGGTCGTGACATCCTAACCCGCATTATCTACGGTGCCCGCACGGCGCTGTTTGTTGGATTCACTGCCGCTTTTGTAGGCTCCACTCTGGGTTTAATTCTCGGCGTAGCGAGTGCTTACTTTGGTGGCATCTTTGATCTGGTCGTTCAACGCCTGGTCGATATTTTGATGGCCTTTCCATTGATCGTTCTAGCGCTCGCGGTTGTAGCAACCTTGGGTGCAGGCACTCTCAACGTTGTCATTGCTATTACGATTCCGTTTATCCCGCAGTGTGCGAGAGTCGTTCGCTCGAGCGCCCTCGCCATTCGAGAGATACCGTATGTAGATGCAGCGCGGGCGCTGGGTTTTGGACACAGTCGGATCATCTTGCGACACATGGTGCCCAACGTGATGGCGCCGTACCTGATCATGTTGACCACGTTCGTAGGCCACGCCATTTTGCTAGAAGCGTCGTTGTCATATCTCGGGTTAGGCGTGCAGGAGCCTACGGCAGCATGGGGTCTGATGCTGCAAGGCGGTGCCGAAGAGTTCGCAGAAAGCGCCCCGTGGGTCCCAATTTTCCCAGGCCTCGCGATCACGCTTGCGGTATTCGGGTTCAATTTGTTTGGTGACGCACTGCGTGATCTTCTCGATCCTCGACTGCGCGCACGATAACAAAAAAAAATCTGCGAAGATTCGGCTTCCGCCAGTGGTTTGGCTTGGATTAGCCAGCTCACACCGGCTGGTTACGCCAATCTAGCAGGTGGTTCTATGTCTGTAAGCGCGAGAGTTTTGTAGTATGAAACTGGCTATTCTTGATGATTACCTAGGCGTGGCGCTGAAAGTGGTGGATTGGTCCGCTGTTGAGCGACACGCGAAGATCAGTGTTTTTACTGAGCACCTGGGCGACGAGGATCAGGCAGCTCAAGCGCTTACCGATTTTGACATTGTGATCGTCATGCGCGAGCGCACCGGGTTTCCGGACTCCTTACTGACAAGGTTACCCAAACTCCGTTTGCTGGTGACGACCGGATTACGCAACCAAGCGATCGCTATGGAAACCGCGCGCGACTGTGGTATCGATGTTTGTGGCACTAACCTATTGGGGTATCCGGCTTCTGAGCATACCTGGGCGTTGATCCTGGCGCTGGTCAGGAAGATACCGCTTGAGAACCGTTCGATGCATGAGGGCGGGTGGCAAAAGGGTTTTGCGGGCGGCTTGCGTGGCAAAACCTTGGGGTTACTGGGGCTTGGCAAACTGGGGAGTCAGGTTGCCAAAGTGGGACAGGCCTTTGGTATGGAGACCATCTCCTGGAGCCAGAACTTAACTGACGCCCGAGCGCAGGAGTGCGGTGTCGCCAGGGTAGGCAAAGATGAATTACTCTGCCTTTCGGACATTGTTACGATCCACCTCGTGATGAGCGACCGCACCCGTGGGCTGATCGGTGCTCGAGAGCTGAATTTGATGAAATCCAGCGCTTATCTAGTCAATACGTCCCGCGCGCCAATCGTCGATGAGACCGCCCTCGTAGATGCCCTCCAACGCGAGCTTATTCGTGGAGCCGGTATAGACGTATTCAGTATTGAGCCCTTACCGGTTGAACATTCACTTCGCGGGCTCGACAATGCGGTATTGACCGGTCACACTGGTTATGTGACTGAAGAGAACTTCACACTGGGATACCGAGAGGCAGTCGAAGACGTTCTCGCCTGGATTTCTGGCGGCCCGATCCGGTTACTTAATTAAGCGTTACAGAGCGTTGATTGGGGGTTTGACTCAGGGGCCTGCTGTTCCCCGTGTGACGCCCCGATGATTGATCAAATGGGTAAAAGCCAAGTGATCGATCGCCACTTTGTCATTTCGGTGTTAACGAGGCAGAGGCCCGGGTGGGATCGGGTGGGGCGTCTGGTGCCGCGTCTGGATCACCAGTCCACCGCTCCATAGCATTATCGATGATCTCACAGGTCGGCGCGCCAAGTGGCCCAATTTCACGGGCTCGAAGGTAAATTATTGATAACGTCGCCGCTGTCAGCTGAACCTGGTCACGCCTACGCCTCGCATCACGATGACGCTGTTTAAGCGAGATCGCCGATCTTGGGCCAGTTCTTATCTTGGGTGTAGCGGGTAAAAATGTCCCCAGATACTCAGCGACCATAGCCGCGCAGGCCTTAAGATGGGCAGATCGATAGGCCACCTCGTCTGAACGAATGATGGTTAACGCATCCTTTTTCAGGCGTTTCGATTTTCTTTCGTTTCCGAATAGATTAAACATGGCGCCAATCGGTCCTAACTCAGCGTCATCATGACGTTGTCCTCGAAAGGCTGACGAGCGGTGAGTCTTTGGTACCAGCGCTCAAGATTGGGCAGGCTGGCTCGCTGAATATCCAGATTAAACCACCTAAAGGCCATTACACCCACGGGGATATCACCAAAGCTGAAGCAGTTTCCGGTCACATACTTGTGCCCAGATAAATGGTCATCCAGTATGCGTAGCGCCGCCTCGGTTTTGTTCCGAGCTGTCGAAATGGCTTCAAGATCCTGGTTCTTTGGACTAGTTCTGATCAGATTCCAGAAAAGAGGGCGAATCGCTGGAGCCAGAATGGTCTGTTGCCAGTCCATCCATTGCTGAGCCAGGGCAATCGACCATACATCCCCTGGTAACAGGCCATGTGGATCACGACTTTCACATAGGTAGCGCACAATCGCGTTAGATTCCCAAAGGACTCTCCCGCTATCGATCAAAGTCGGAATAGTTCCATTGGGATTCATCGCAAGGTATTTGGCACTCAGGTTATGTCCAAATTCCCCACCGATGTCTTCACGTTCATAAGACAGGTGAAGTTCGTCACATGCCCACAATACCTTTTGTACATTTGACGAATTCCTTCGGCCCAACACGTTCAACATGAAATACTCACCTTTGGTTTCTGGCCGCTATTATGGCTGCAGTCTCATGGGGTCGCGAACACTCCGATGCCGCGTCGCTGTTTGAGCTTAGCATGCTGACTTTTTGGAAAATCATCCACGAGTGGGCTCGCCTGTAGGCGGTGTTGGCAACAAAAGGATCAGTAGATAAGCAATCAACACCATCGCTGCAAGGAGGTAGAACACGCTGGCCAGCCCGTAGGAATCGGCAATCAAGCCCCCGATTGGCATGGCTACGACTGTCATGATCGCTTGGGTACCAAAAAGAATGCTAGTCGTCGTTCCAAAATAGGTGGGCGGCGACAGATCCATCATCCAACTGTGTACCACCGGGCGTACGGAAAAAAGGAAGCATCCCGCGAGAGTTACTACCGAAGTCACCACGAAGGTGTTGGGAAAAGGCGTGATCAGGGCTAACAGTACCGCACTGCCAGCAAGCCCCCACAGGATCACTGGCCGCCTACCGACCTGGTCTGACCATATGCCGGCGACCGGGCCCGAAACCAATCCACCGATCTGCAGCGCCATCATCACCATACCCATCCAGATCGCGCCGGTCTTCAGTTCGTTAATCAGATAAAGCGGTAGGAACAGATACAGGCCATTCTGGGCAATATTACGACAACCGGACGCGACCGCGAGACCGGTAATGGCGCGGTTGCGCAACAACGCCTTGAGGTCATTAATAATGTGGACAAAAGATTTTGACTTTTGAGAATCGGGCTGCGCGCGCCCTTCTTTGGAGAGCAAAGTGAACCCAATCAGAAGGACGATGAGCAATACAGGAAATGTTGCAGCTACGGAGGCCTGTTGCCATGAGTAAGAGGCTAACAGGACGCCCGCGGCAATAGGTGCCAGTGTGTCGCCTAGGTTGGCACCCAGTGCATGTATTGCGAGGGCTCGCCCCCGGTGCCTTGGGTAATGTTCTGAAAGATAGGCAATCGCCGGCGGGTGCCACAAATTGTTAGACATTCCCAGGAGAATCACCAGCCCAAGAAATACCAGAAGGTGATGGGTCCACCCAAAAGCCAAAAGGGCTAATCCGCCAATCAGTAAAGACATAATTTGGAAAAGCATACGTCGACCGGTAATGTCGACAAGCAATCCGCTGCCCAAGTTTGCCACCCACGAACTGATATGAAAAACAGACACCAACAACCCGGTGTCGGTATACGAGAGCCCTAGATCAGGCCCTATGAAGGGTATCAGCAGGTAGAAAAATGCTGCAATCCAGTGGATCGCACTGTGGCCAAGGCCCACAATGAAGGCGGGCCCTTGTTCGACCCAACCAATTGGGTTGTTGGGCGCGGTTTTGCTCACATCGTGGGGAGGTAGCATTCGCACATTTGGGAGTGGTGCACCATAATAGTATCGGGCGACCCCGTTAAATGGAAAAAAGAAACCGGGCCGCAGTTGAGGAAACAACAATGGAACCTAATGCTATCAGATGCTGGGTCGACGAGTGCGTTGGCTACGCGCCTGCCGACTGCCTAGGTGTCACGACATGACTCAAGAAAGAGACGGTCTACCGCTTGCCCGATTTACGGTGTTGGATTTAACCCGGGTCCGCTCCGGGCCCACCGCGGTGCGCCAACTGGCGGACTGGGGGGCAAACGTGATCAAGATTGAATCACCCGAACATATGGATGTCGAGAGCGGCATGGGCGGCGCTCGCCACGGGCCTGATTTTCAAAACATCCACCGCAATAAGCGCAGCATGACTTTGAACCTGAAAGATCCTAAAGGACATGAAATCTTTATGCGTTTGGCCGAATCGGCAGACGTGGTGGTAGAGAACTTCCGTCCTGAAGTGAAAAAACGTCTTGCAGTGAACTATGAAGCACTTGATGCGCGTAATCCTCGTATCATCCTTGCCAGCATTTCTGGTTTCGGCCAGAGTGGTCCAT
>JAAZYQ010000118.1 GCA_014239575.1 Gammaproteobacteria bacterium | reverse complement strand
AAAGGGCGCGTGATGTTCTGCGCCAAAGCCACATCCAACATCGCCTTGATCGGCGCAAGCCCAGTGCCGCCAGCGACAAGGATCGCCGGCATCTTGGATTCTTCGCGTAGAAAAAAAGTGCCAAAAGGTCCTTGGAAGCGCAGCAACTCACGTACTTTCATGGTCTCGAACACCTGGTGGGTGAAGTGCCCGCCCGGAACATGACGTACGTGCAACTCCAGGTTGCCATCAGTGCCAGCTGCGTTAGCGATTGAAAAACTGCGCCGACGCCCGTCGCGTAGCAAAATGTCGATGTACTGCCCTGGCAGATAGTCGAAGGCTTGGTTCTGCGGGAGTTTCAGATGCAAGACCATGACGTCATGGCAGGCTTTTTCCAGCTCGATCACCCGGCAGGGCAGAGTACGAATGGGCAGTGCCGCCCCCGGGGGTAACTCGGTCGCTTCGATAACGAGATCCGACTGGGCGCGGGCCTGACACAGCAGAATGCCTCCGGCCGCCCGCATCGCGTCAGAAAGCGCTTTGGCGGAGAACTCTCCTGGATCGACCTCGCCAGAGACCAGAACGGCTTGGCAACTGCCACATGAGCCACTGCGGCAACTGTAATTAAAGGCCGACCCTTGGCGTAGCGCACCGTCAAGTAGCGTTTCGGATGCGTCAACGGTGAAAATATTTCCCGTCTTCTGGTTGGCCACATTAAAAGTCATAATCACAGTTTGAACGAACTTTTGAGTGCCGGTATTCTCGCACGTTAGATAATTTTTGACGCTACTGGCCAAACAAAAGAATACTGGGAAAAGTTATATGGCTATTGCCTTACTCACTCTGCCTGCTTGTTTTAAAGTAAGGGGTCTCACCTACTGGCACAGTTTTGAACTGTTCTGCTGATGCCTGTTGCTGGGCGTTGAGTCCGGCTTAAGGTAATGTGGTTTTACCAGCCTGCCGACCTTATGATTGAAGGGACTTGAGTTGCCGGAACTGCCCGAAGTCGAAACCACCGTGCGTGGGGTGCAACCCTTTGCGACCGGTGTGCGAATCACCCGTGTCGTGGTGCGTCAAAGGCAGTTGCGCTGGCTGGTTCCGCGCGGCCTTACACGGACGCTAAGTGGCCACAAGGTGGCATCGGTCAGTCGCCGGGCGAAATACATTCTGTTGAACTTTAGTCACGGAATCTTGATGATCCATCTGGGAATGTCTGGCCGCCTTCGAGTGGTTCCTGAAGGTACACCCGCACAGAAACACGATCATGTCGACCTGGTGCTGGGCTCAAAGAAAGTTCTGCGTTTTCATGATCCACGCCGTTTCGGTAGCGTGCTTTGGATCAAAGGTGGTATTCAAAACAGTGCTTTGTTAAGGCGTCTTGGACCCGAGCCCTTTGATGATGTCTTGACGGGGGATGAGCTTCACCAGTTGTCCCGGGGCAGGCGAGCCAGCATCAAGCAGTTCATCATGGACGGCAGGGTACTCGTGGGTGTGGGCAACATTTACGCCAGTGAAGCGTTGTTTCGTGCTGGCATCCGCCCAGGTCGTGCAGCCGGGCGTGTCAGTTTGTCGCAATTTAAACGACTGTTGGACGCAATCAGGAAAGTGTTATCAGAGGCAATCGATGCCGGGGGCACTACACTGCGTGACTATGCCCAGGTGAGCGGTGAGCCAGGTTACTTCGAGCAGTCGTTAGACGTTTATGAACGTGCCGGAGCCGCTTGTGTAAACTGTGGCTCCCCGATACGGCGCAAGGTTATTGGCCAGAGGGCATCGTACTACTGCCCGCAGTGCCAGTCCTGAAAAGGGTTTGGGCAGTAAAAAACAACTGATTTTGAAATTGGCTGAAACAGCCTGGGGAAAAGATGGAACTCGATCTCGATTTTGTACGCGGACAGTTTCCCGCGTTTGCCGATCCGCAAACCTGTGACTGGGCATTTTTTGAAAATGCCGGAGGGTCTTATGTTCCCGCCACGGTGATCAGTCGGTTACAGCGCTTTTTTATTGAACACAAAGTGCAACCCTATGGCGCATTTGCGCTTTCCAAGCAGGCGGGTGAGGAGATGGATGAGTCCTATGCGGCTATTGCTGAGTTGATCAATGCCGCTCCGGAGGAGATCACGATCGGCCCCTCAACGACGTTGAATCTTTACGTGTTAGCGCAAAGCCTGCGTCATCTGCTTCGCCCCGGTGATGAGATCATAGTGACCAATCAGGATCACGAGGCCAATGTGGGTTGCTGGCGGCGTCTTTCCGAGCATGGCGTGATCATGCGTGAGTGGCGCGTGGGCAAGGCTGATGCCGAGTTGGAGCTTTCGGATCTTGACGAACTGATCAGTGACAAGACCCGCTTGGTCTGCTGTACCTTATGTTCAAACCTGGTCGGCACTCACAACGACATGGCCAGCATTGTGGAGATGGCACATAAGGTCGGCGCGCTGGTTGTGGCCGACGGAGTTTCTTATGCCCCGCATGTGATTCCCGATATGCAGACCCTGGGCGTTGATTTTTATGCCTACAGCACCTACAAAACCTTTGGAACCCATCAGGGCGTCTTGTGGGGTTCAAGTGAAGCACTGAAAAAAACTGAGGGGCAGGGCCATTTCTTTAACGAAGAAAAATCGCGTTATCGGCTGAATCCAGCTGGGCCGCAGCATGCACAGATTGCAGCGCTTGCAGGGGTTACGGAATATTTCGACGCTCTACATCAGCATCACTTTGGCGACAGCGGTCTCAACTTGCACCAGCGCGCCCATCAGGTCTTCGAGTTGGTAGGGCAGCATGAGGCGAAGTTGGCTAATATGCTTCTGGATTACCTAAAGGATCGAGATGGTATTCGTCTTTTGGGACAGGACCATGCAACTCCCGGTAGCCGGGCCTCGACGATTGCATTTCACGCCCGGGCGATGCCTTCCGCTCATATCGCGCAGCAGCTGGCTGAACAGCAGATCGGCGTAGGTGCAGGGGATTTTTACGCCCTGCGCTGTGTCGAAGCGTTGGGAATGGATCCTGACGATGGTGTGGTGCGTGTGAGCATGGTGCACTACAACACCGCCGAAGAGGTGCAAAAACTGATTGAGGGGCTCGATACGATACTGCCCGGTGATTGATAAAGGCATATTCCTGTTGTGATAGACCATAAGCCGACTTACCCAGATTTTAAGGTTTGAATTCGATACGCAAAGAGATTCAATGGAGTCATTGAGATGAAGCAGTATGCGAGAGTAGTCATCATTGGCGGCGGCGCGCTCGGTGCTGGCCTGCTGTATTTTTTGACCAAGGAAGGCTGGAATGACGTAGCCCTTGTTGAAAAGGGTGAACTCACGTCGGGTTCAACCTGGCATGCAGCTGGCTTGATACCCCACTTCATTGGCGGGCTGAGCATGGCCAAACTCCATCAGGAGGGGCCGGCACTTTACAAGGCTCTGGAGGCCGAGACCGGTCAGGCAACCGGTTGGCATGGATGTGGTTCAATTCGTCTTGCACTCACCGAAGCGGAAGTGGATTGGTTTCATTACGTGAAGGGCATCCTGGATACAGTTGGCAGTGAATGTCATTTGATTAGCCCTGCCGAGATCCGGAAACTGCACCCGCTGCTGATTGTCGATGATGTGAAGATGGGCTTTTACACCCCCAACGATGGACATACCGATCCGGCCAGCGGGACCAACGCCATGGCCACCGGTGCCCGCATGGGTGGTGCCCAGATTTATCGCCACACCCAAGTCACCGGCACGCGTTTGCTGGAGAGCGGCGAATGGGAAGTTATCACTGACAAAGGCAACATTGTCTGTGAGCACCTAGTTAATGCCGCCGGCAGCTTTGCCAAGCAGGTGGGTGAGTGGGTTGGGCTGGATCTGCCCATCGTGAACATGGAGCACCATTATCTGGTGACAGACAATCTGCCCGAGGTCGAAGCACTTGATCGTGAGCCCCCGGTGGTGCGTGACCCCAGGGCATCGTGCTATTACCGCCAGGAGCAGCAGGGCATTCTGATCGGACCTTATGAGCGGGCCGGCGCACAGGCCTGGGGTCTAGACGGCATTGATTGGGGCTTTGATATGGAGTTGCTGAGCCCGGCGCTGGAGCGTCTGGAGACCAGTCTTGAATACGCTGCCGAGCGTATCCCCTGCTGGACCAATGCGGGTATCAAGCGTGTGGTTAACGGGCCGATTACCCACACTCCGGATGGTGGCTTTTTGTTGGGGCCGGCAGAGGGTCTGCGCAACTATTGGTTGTGTTGCGGGGCTTCTATCGGCATCACTCAGGGTCCGGGCTGTGGTAAGTATCTGGCACAGTGGATGGTGCATGGCCAGACCGAGATCAATGTACGTGATATGGATCCGCGCCGCTATGGCAAGTGGGCCAGTGGCGACTATGCAATTGCCAAATCCATAGATGAGTATCAGCAGATGTATCAGCCTCATCTGCCCGGCGAATATCGAGACGTAGGCAGGCCTACGCGCATCACACCGCTGTATGAAACTCTGAAGAACGCCGAGGCTGTCTATGGCGACACCTTTGGTTGGGAGCGGGCCAAGTGGTATGCCGCGGCAGGGGTTGAGGAGGAATATGGCTTCAGGCGTAACAACAGCTTTGAGGCGGTCGGCGAAGAATGTCGCGCAGTGCGCGAAGACGTTGGTCTTACCGACCTCACGAGTTTTGCCAAGTACGAGGTCACAGGAATTGACTCGCACGCCTTGTTGGAACGAGTCTGCGCTAACCGAGTGCCTGCTAAAGATGGCGCTGTCGTGTTGTCCCAGATGCTGACACCGCTGGGCGGGATCGAGAGTGAGGCTACCGTGACCCGCCTGGCCAAAGACCATTATTACCTTTTATCGGGCGCCGTTGCCGAGCTGCACGATTTCGACTGGCTGGTGCAGCACATAGAGCCAGGTGAGGATGTAGCAGTGCGTAATGTGACCGACGACTATGGGGTGCTGGTGCTGAGCGGCCCAAAATCGCGCGAAGTGCTTTCATCGCTGACCGATGCGGGACTCGCCAACGAAGATGACTTTACCTGGATGAGCGCAAAGGAGATTACTGTTTCTGAGATTGCCATTCGTGCCTTGCGGGTCTCGTATGTAGGCGAGTTAGGTTGGGAACTGCACTGCTCGATGGATAGGCTCGCTGATCTGCACGATGCACTCATGCAGGCAGGTGCGCCGCAGGGTATTCGCCGGTTCGGAACCTACGCTATGAATTCACTTCGTCTGGAAAAAGCCTACAAGGGTTGGGGGTCAGAACTGACTACAGAGATTTCATTGGTCGAGGCTGACATGCTGCGCTTTGCCAGAAAATCTGGTGGCTATATCGGGGCTGATGTTGTCGAGCGCAAGAAGAACGAAGGCGTGCCTATTCACCTGGTTTACTGCGAAGTTGACGCCGTTGATGCGGACCCCATGGGTAACGAGCCGGCCTTGAGCGGTGATGACATTATCGGGGTGACCACCAGTGGTGGCTATGGTCATATTGTTAAGAAGAGTCTGGCTTTTGCTTACGTCAACTCAGGATTCGAATCACCAGGTACAACCTTTGATATTCGGATACTCGGTGAGCGCCGAAAAGCGACCGTGCTGGCGCAGGCGGCCTGGGACCCAGCCAACGAGCGCTTGAAGGGCTGACTCAAGCGGTGGTGTTTCGAAGGGTAAAGATCTTTTAGTCTGGGTATTTAACTATCCGGCGCCGCGCAGAAGAGTTCGCTATCAACATAATTTTTCGGCTGAACGATAGTGGACGAGAGCAAAAAAACAATAAAAATTTTATATTCGAAGAGATTGTGCTTGCCTAGGGTGTCACTCTCCGATTGAGGTTCCTGGCAGAATGGGATCGATCGGGACCTGAGACGCCAGACCCAGCGCCTCTTCCATGCGGTGACATGCTGCCAGCAAGGCGGCTTCGCCACGTGGTGGGCCAATAACCTGGAGGCCCACCGGCAGGCCGGTTTCAGTAAACCCAACCGGTAGACTTAACGCGGGGCACGAGGTCATCGTGATTGCAAATGTAATGGCAATCCAGTCGATGTAGGTTTGGGTAGGCTGCCCGGCGATCACTTCTACATAGCGCTGGTCTTTGGGGAAAGGTGGTACTGATACGGTGGGGCAAAGCAGCAGGTCATAGTCCTTGAAAAAATCCTCCATCCGTCGGTACAGCCTGGATCGAACCCG
>JAAZYQ010000117.1 GCA_014239575.1 Gammaproteobacteria bacterium | reverse complement strand
AGGCCCACGGTATCTGCATAGTGCATCGGCCCGCCACGCCAACGTGGATACCCATAACCATTCAAAAAGACCACGTCGACATCCAGCGGGCGCAGGGCAATGCCTTCTTCCACCACGCGCGCGGCCTCGTTTACCATTGCCGCCATATAGCGGTCGACGATCTCCTGGTCAGAAATCGCCCGGGCATCGATTTTTTTAGCGGCACGTTCTGCGGCGATGATTTCGTCCACTTGCGGATCAGGCGCGGATTCCCCATCTTCGTAGATGTAAAAACCCCGACCCGTTTTGCGTCCAAACCGGTCCATCTCGCACAAACGATCAGAGAACTCGGCATAGGCTTCACGCGGATCGCGTGTGGGGGCCAGGCGTTTGCGGGTCGCCCAGCCGATGTCGAGCCCGGCCAGATCCCCAACGGCAAAAGGCCCCATGGCCAGGCCAAAATTCACCAGGGCACGATCGACATCGAAGGGGCTGGCGCCGGCCATCACCGCGCCATCAAGCGCCTTGCGGTAATAGGACAGGATCCGATTGCCGATAAACCCATCGCAAACACCTGAACGCACGGCAACCTTGCGCAGAACCTTTGCCAGAGCAAATCCCGTGGCAACGACCTCGGGCGAGGTTTTGTCGGCGACCACGACCTCTAACAGTTTCATCACATGCGCGGGCGAGAAAAAGTGCAGCCCGATCACATCTTCGGGTCGCGATGTCATGGCTGCGATTGCATTGACGTCCAGATAAGAAGTGTTGGACGCCAGGATGGCGCCGGGTTTGCATACCGCATCCAGCCTTGCGAAGACGTCCTTTTTAACCTCCATGTTCTCGAACACCGCCTCAATAACCAGATCGGCATCGGCAAAATCAGCATAGTCCGTTGTGCTCTTGAAGCCGCCGGCCATGATGGCATCGTATTGGTCCTGGCTCAGTTTGTTGCGTTTGACAGACCCCATCAGCAGTTTTGAGACAGTGGCACCTGCGCGCTTGAGGGCATCTTCATCGCGCTCGGCGAGCGTGACACTCAGGCCCGCCAGCAAGGCGCTAACCGCTATGCCCGCGCCCATCGTGCCGCCGCCAACAACCCCGACCGTGGCGAGTTCCCGCGCCGTCACACCCTGAATTTGTGGAAGTTTGCCGACCTGACGTTGGGAGAAGAATGCGTGGATCAGAGCCACGCGTTGATCTGAGCGCATCAAATCCTGAAACAGTGCGCGCTCCTGCGCCAGCCCTTTTGCAAAGGGCAGTGTCACCGCCCCCTGAATGGCGTCGACACATTTTTGCGGCGCGATTTGGCCGCGGGCCGATTGTGCGAGTTTGGCCCGTGCCGTATCAAACACTTGTGTATCGGCCGTATGACACGCAAGCGCGCTCGTCGGGCGCACGCTCTTTCCCTGGGCGATCACTTCCCTGGCAAAATCGATGCCCGCCGTGCGTACATCATCACCCTCGGCGATCCTGTCGATAATCCCCAGTTCCAGTGCTTCTTGCGCACCGATCTGACGGCCTGTTGTGATCATCGCAAGTGCTTTATCTACAGGAGCCAGCCTAGGCAGGCGCTGTGTCCCTCCGGCGCCGGGCAACAAGCCAAGGGTGACTTCGGGAAGGCCGAACCTCGCACTCGATAGAGCGACCCGATAGTGGCCGCCCAGAGCCACTTCAAGCCCGCCGCCGAGCGCGGTTCCGTGCAAGGCAATGACAACGGGTTTCACCGTGGCCTCAATCTTGTTGATCACGTCGGACAGGTAGGGTTCCAGCGCAGGTTTGCCAAATTCACGAATGTCGGCGCCAGCAATAAATGTTCGCCCAGCGCCGTAGATGACGATGGCCTGAACATCTTCTGTCCCGGCCGCTCTTGACACGCAGTCGGCCAGTCCGGCGCGCACCACTTGCGAAAGAGCATTCACAGGCGGGTGTGAAACCTCGATCACAGCGATATCGCCTGCAATTTTCAAGGAAACGGATGACGCCATTTTGAGGTCTTCTTTCATTCCGATGTATCCTTTGGACAGGTGATAAAAGGTTTGCGAAACATTTTCAATATGTAAAATTTAATGCTTGTATATGGAACTTGTAAGTTCCCGAATCTGTATTCTTTAAAGGGTTAATGAAATTTGCCACAACCGGGCCTCGAAATACTCAACCAAGGTATTTGAGCGAAGCGGGATAAGGAATAGCCGTTTGCTTATGGGCAGATGCCACACCTTGCGCCATTAGTAACCCCAAAACCTCGCCATTGTCTGCTTCACATCAGTGCTGTTATCCCTGATAACTATTTCACTTTCTTCTTTGGTATTGTATTTGAATCGACATCGCGCAGAGCGCCTGTTCTGATATCGCTTTTGGGTTCAAGGCATCACATCCGCGCCGCTTAAGCGCATGGCTACAACCTGGGTGCGTTTTGGTTGAAAAATAAAATGCGGTGCAACCGGTGGCCGGCTACACCGCTTCAGTTTTTTGTTTATCGTTTTAGTAGCGAGCCCTGATACAAGGATTACATCAGAATCCGCACAATTGCCCGCAGATTAACATTGAAACTCGAAAGTCCTGACTGATAGGTCGCATTGGCAGCCAGTGCGTCGTAGGTTTTCTCAATCGCCGTCATCGATGGATAGGTGACACCGAGTAACCGGTTTCCCGCATTACTGCCGGTTATCAGTGTTCCGTAGCGCAGCGTCAGTGCACCGGACTCGGCAAAGACGGGTGCCAGCTGAGTAACAGTGTCGATCATGGTGTCGGCTGCAGCGGCTCGCGTGAGCACAATGAACTTCGGGGTTTCGGCAATATTCTGGTCAAAGGGCACGGCATGCATCTTAACCAGATTTCGCATGACCACGCTGACTTTGCCACTGGCCATCATCGCCCCATAGTCCGAAGACGCTGCATACACGTCCAGTGCTTTTTCAAATCCGTCCAATCCTTCATAGGCCTGAAACAAAGCCAATGAGCCGGCTTGTTCTCCGGTGGTGACGACGCCGGCCCGAACAACAAGTGCGCCGGCCTTGGATTTAAGATCACCGATGACGCTTCCGATCTGCTCCATCGCAGTCGGCACATAAGTGGGGTCACATTTCGCTACGGTAATTACAAAATAATTGGCATCGGCCATAACTACATCCTCCTTTGGTTGTTAGATCAATGAACGGGTGTCCAACCCGTATGAGTTATGTTACACATCTAGCATGCTGATTGGAATTGAAGCCCTGACTTTCTGGCAGATAGATGGCTTTACGGGCTGTATCATCGGATAAACGTTTTTTACCTGTCTTTAGAAATTCCTTCAACCAACGGTAATAGGCATGGCTGATTAATGAAAAACCCCTACCTCACCCGATCCCATGACATCGACAGCCTGAGCTGTGAGGCAAAGCTCTGGCTTCGCTGGCATGAGTGCCTTTCCCAGTTAGCGGCAGATCTGGCGGAATTTTTTGCCGGGCTGAGCCTTGAAAGCGCACTCGAGGGGTATGCCGCCAAGCGCCTTTACTCAAAGTTCGGTCACTGCGATTGCTTTGATAGCGCCACAGCCGTCAAACCCGAAAACTGGGCGGGCGCAACCGGCCCGTGGATACACGCCCTGATCGCGCGACAGGTTTTGGGCCAGATCGATGCCATGTGTCACCCAGGCGCAAAAACCGAACCGGAGTTCAGTATGGGCGGCTTAGGTGTTGCGAGTTATGCCAATGTCAGCGAAGGGGTCTTTGTATGAATCTGGGCACCTGGCTCGAGCGCACGGCACACCATGATCCGGACCGACCCGCTTTGTTTCTCGGCCAAGACCAGGTCGCGACCTATGGCCAGTTTCACCAGCGCGCTGGGCAGGTTGCTGCCTGGCTCGAAAGCCAGGATATCCAACCCGGTGATCGCGTCGGCATTTTCATGAAAAACGTGCCGGACTACCTGATCGTGCTTTACGGCATCTGGTACGCAGGCGCCGTCGCCGTTCCGATCAACGCCAAACTGCACGGGCGCGAGGCACGGTTTATCCTCGAAAACTCCGACACTCGCCTCACCTTTGCCACGGGGGAACTGGCGCTGGCCTTGGCCGAGGCTGGCGTGGCCCGCCCGGTAGTCGACACCAATGATCCGACCTTTGCTGAATCCCACGCCGCTACGCGCGCCGTGCCGATGCACTGCGCGCCTGACGATCTTGCCTGGCTGTTCTACACCTCCGGCACCACCGGCCGCCCCAAGGGGGTGATGATCACCCACCGAATGCTGATCACCATGTCGCTGTGCTATGAGTCCGATGTCGATCAGATCCACGCTGACGATGCAATCCTTTATGCCGCGCCGATGAGCCACGGCGCCGGGATTTACAACATGGTGCATGTGCTGGCCGGCGCGCGCCACGTCTGCCCGGCCAGCGGTGGCTTCGACCCGGCTGAGATCTTTGACCTTGCCCAACATCATGGTGCGGTACAGATGTTCGCCGCGCCCACCATGGTCCGGCGGATGACCGACGTCGCTAAAGAGGCCGGCGCCAGTGGCGAAGGCCTGCGCACGATCGTCTATGGTGGCGGGCCAATGTATCTGGCCGATATCATCGAGGCCGAGACTCATTTCGGCTCCATCTTCGTGCAGATCTATGGCCAGGGCGAGTGCCCAATGGGTATCACTGTTCTGCCGCGTAGCGATGTCTCGGATCGCGAACACCCGAACTGGCGCAGTCGGCTGGCCAGCATTGGCCGCGCGCAGTCAGCGGTCGAGGTTCGCATCGGCACCCCCGATGGCTCGCGCCTGCCCCCCGGCGAGCATGGCGAGATCATGGTGCGCGGCGAGACCGTGATGCCTGGCTACTGGGACAACCCCGACGCGACCGCCAAAACGCTGATCGACGGCTGGCTGATGACCGGCGATATGGGTTTCATGGATGTGGCCGGCTATGTCACGCTGCAGGATCGCTCCAAGGACATGATCATCTCGGGCGGCTCCAATATCTATCCCCGCGAGGTCGAAGAAGTGCTGCTGACCCATCCGAAGGTCAATGAAGCCTCGGTGGTTGGCCGCGCGCATCCCGATTGGGGTGAGGAGGTCGTGGCTTTTGTTGTCGGCAGTGCCACCCCCGACCAGCTCGACAAACTGTGCACCGAGAACATTGCCCGCTTCAAACGGCCCAAGGCTTATGTCTTCGTGCAGGAACTACCCAAGAACAATTATGGCAAGGTGCTGAAAACCGAACTGCGAAAGCGACTGGAGGAGCAGCCATGACTGACCGGACAGAACACATCGCCCTGGTCATCGACTCGGTTCAGCGCATCGGTCCTGGGCCAATCCGAAGCCCTGTCCAGGCGTAAAAGGCGCTTTGCAAAATTCAGAACCTGCCTCCAAAAGCATCGACGATTTTCTCACCAATACCGGTGCTTAATTAAGGCCAAACCAAAAAGAGTCAAAAGAAGCTCCAAAAGGAGGCCATCGGCAAGCCTGAACAGGCGATCGCCAAAGAATCAGGCGAGCAAATGCAAAAGCTCAAAAAGATACCCGCAAGCCATGGCTCAAGGATTCGTTTTACAACCAACAGGCGGATAGCTAGTAAGTCGCCCGGCCACCCGAAAGATCGAAAACCGCGCCTGAGTTAAAGCTGCAATCTTTCGAACTCAACCACATCGCCATGCGAGCGACTTCTTGCGGCGTACCAAGGCGTTTCATAGGGGATTTATCAATCATTGTCTGCACGAAGTCAGGGGCCATCTGGTCAAGAATTGCAGTTTTTATCGCCGCCGGCGCGATGCAATTTACCCGAATATTGGTTTGTGCAAGCTCTTTGGAAAGTGATTTCGTAAAGCCGATTACGCCCGCCTTTGCGGCGCTGTATGCAGAGGCATTTGGCGTGCCCTCTTTGCCGGCCAGCGAGGCCATATTGATGATACGGCCAAAGTCTTGTGATTTCATAGCTGGCACAATGGTTTGGCAAACTCGAAAGGTCCCGGTGAGGTTGACGTCAACAATCTGTTCCCATTCATTCGGGTCATATTGGGTTACCGGAACCGTTGAGCCTGCAAATCCCGCGTTGTGAGAGAGAAAATCTATCCGCCCAAACTCCGTGATTGTTTTTGCAAAGGCGTGTTGCACACTTTCTAAATCGCCCACGTCCACGTGGCAAAATCTGTGCCCGGCATCTAGTTGTTCAGGGGTATCCAAGTCCCAGATGCTCAAGGACGCGCCGGCAGCGGCGTAGTGGCGGGCGATCTCGGCCCCAATGCCATTAGTTCAGCCAGTGACAACGGC
>JAAZYQ010000116.1 GCA_014239575.1 Gammaproteobacteria bacterium | reverse complement strand
GTCGACGTTCTGCAGCATGCCACCCACGCATGCAACGTCATCTTCCTCAAGCAGTGCCGCAACATCGCTGATCCATCCCGGAGTCTGCATATCGGTATCGTCGTTAAGGAATACCAACGTATCCCCATGCGCCGTCTGTGCGCCAAGATTGCACTTGCGCGCAAAGTCAAAGCCCGGCTGATCACAGATCGCGATCCCGTCGAGGTTATAGCGGTTGATCGCTTCATGCGCCTTTGCCGGATCATCGGCGGCGTTCAGAATAAGGACAATCTGTACTTGCGGTGATTCGCCGTTGTCATCGTTCGTCAGCAACAATGATCGGCTGAGGGCTTGCAGGCAATGGTTCAGCAAAACCAGGCGTGTCCCATTAACCACCTTCGTTGCGCCGAGCTGGCAGGGAATGATGACCGACATGGAAAGCGGGCGCTGGGGCTTGAGTCTTGAACAATAGACACCAATGGGCTCGGGCTCGGTATCCGGATGTCGCTGTATCAAAACAGGTTCGACAGTAGCCTCGCGTTGCTGTCTATCGAAATGTTCCTGAATTGCACGCTGGGCGCTGTCCACGCTCTGCGCTGCCATCTGCTCGCCCGAGCGCGACTGGGTCTGGTCCAGAATCCGCCAGTGATAGGCAATGGTCTCGGCGTGGACCGGCTCGACCTGCTCACACATGCGAAGCGCGAGGTCGTGGTCCTGGCTGCCCTCAAAACCTTCGCGATATCCGCCGGCCCTGTCGAACAGATCGCGCGAGAACAGCTGCAGGTGATTGATATACATCAAGGACCGAAGCAACTGCGGACTGTAGTCGGGCTTGTACATGCGGCGGATCAGAAACCCATTGGCATCGACCTGAATCTCATCGGAGTAAACCCACGACGCATGGTGATAACTCAAACAGCGCAGCGTCTGCGAAAAGCCCTGGCTCACCACCACATCATCGTGATCAACCGGCGCCAGTAAATCGCCCGACGCTTCCGCGGCGGCAAGATTAAGCGCATGTGACACCCCCGCATTTGCCCTGGTGCGAACGAGCTTCAGATTGACAAGTCCGGCTGATTTACAGCGATCTAAAAAATCAAGAGTTTGTGCATTGTCGGACGCATCATCCACCATCACCACCTGGTGATGATCGGCAGCAGCTTTCAGCGCACTGTTGACACACAGCGTTAAGACCGCCGGGTCGGTGTTGTAAACGGGGATTAGAAACGAAACCTGCATGGACGCAAAGATGATTGTTTGGTAAACCCTGCCGGGCGGATGCGTTCGGCGATGCTATTCGACCACGCTATTTTGCGGGGATTGCACTAAGGCAGCAAATCCTGATTCAACCGGCCAGTCTTTCCCGCTAACCCATCACGTATCCCACGGCACATCATGGCAAAATTTTTAAGACGCTGGCCGGCGAAAAATGCAAAGACGAAGAACATCTTAGCCAGACGCAGCATATCAGTATGCTTCCAGCGCCGGCTTGGATAGTCGCGCTGCCATAAGAGCAGGCTGTTGCGGTACACGTAATAATAGCGGAAAGGCTGATGCACCGGGAGATAGCGCCATCGGCCAAGCCATACACGCACGGTTCGATCCCCAAGGCCATGATCCATCAGCGCATCGCACACGCCGAATGACTGCCAGCCTTCAGCGCCCGCCCGCAAAAACCACTCGGTGTCCAGATGATCGATAAAAAGCTCTTCATCCATCAGGCCCACAGACTCGAGCGCTTCGCGAGAAAAAAGCGCGCCGGAAGAAATCAGCATATCGGCGCGAATCAATTTATCCGCATGTCCGTCGGAACAGAAACACCGTCGAAAATGCAGCCGGCCGAACTGCACGAAATAAGAAGGATGGCCCTGGTCTGTTCCAAGATACCGGGCTCCGACCGCGGCGGTACGCACACCCCGTTCGCGCTGCTGCAAGAGGGCCTGGCGAAGTGCCGCCACCATGTTCTCACTCGGCAGGCTGTCCTGATCCAGCAGCAGTACCGCATCGGCGCCTTCAGCCAGCGCCCGGCGCAGGCCCTCGTTATGCGCCCACCCCAAACCCCGGTTTTCACCCGCCCCGCAAAATTGGGCGAAAGAAAATTGGGAAACCAGTTGCGCAACCCCCGCTGCATTGGCGGAACCGTTGTCAATCACTAGCAGCGCATCGATCTGACCGGCAAGCCGAACAAACTGGGCCTCGAGCGTTTGCAAGTCAGGTTCATAGGTCGTGACCACAGCGGTCACTGCACCAGGGACGTGTTGGCTGTTATCCATAATACCCAGGATATGTGTTTAACTCAGAGGCTGTCCGACCATGACTGTTACAACCGGCGGGGTCGGCCAACCGGCCCGGTATCACTATGATACCTGCCGGCACCAGGTTGTTTGCGCCAGAATCTCCCGACACCCCTGAAAAGCTTTCACCGTGACCTCTACTCTCTTCTCGCAGCGAAACCGTGGCATTACACTGATGATCGGTGCGATGTTGATCGTACCCTTCATGGATGCGCTGGCCAAACTGCTCAGCAGCCATTATCCGGTGCTGCAACTCGTGTGGGCCCGGTTTTTCTTTCATTTTCTGCTAGTGCTACCAATTGCGCTCTGGCGCTACCGAGGTGCTGTGCTGACCGCGCCCGCACCGATGATGCAGGTCGGGCGTGGGCTTTGCCTGATGGGCGCCACGATCTGCTTCTTTGCCGCGATTCGTACCATTCCGCTCGCGGACGCCATTGCGCTTATCTTTTTTGATGCTGTCATTATCGTCATCCTGTCGGGAGTGCTGCTGAACGAAAAGGTGCCTCCCGGACGGTTGGTCGCCTCGGTGGCTGGCCTTGGTGGTGTACTGCTGATCGTCCAGCCGGGGTTCGGCAACTTCCAGTGGGCCAGCCTGCTGGCATTAGCAGCCGCTTTTTTCTTCGCGTTGTACTTTCTCTCAACCCGGTACCTGAGCGGAAATACACCGCCACTCGTCATGCTGGCCTGGCAAGGGGTGGGGGGCTTTGTTGTGATGAGCGCGGTAGTTCCTTTGGTCTGGGTGACACCGTCTCCTACCGATTTTGCCATGATGGTAGCACTGGGCTTGATCGGTGCCGGCGGTCACCTGCTGCTCATCCGGGCCTTTGAATACGCCGAGGCCTCTCTGCTGGCACCTTTTCTTTATACCGAGATCATCATGCAGGTTCTGCTCGGTTACTGGCTGTTTGGGGACCTCCCCAATCGGTGGGCGGTCGCCGGTATTGCGCTGATCATTGGTGTAGGCTTGTACCTGTCCCTCAGTCCAGGCAAGAAAAATAATTCCTGATTGACGCCTCAGGGGCTAGCCATCGGTACGGACAAATACAGGCCGAACTCAGACGCCAGATCACAACTTACTCGCGCATGGACCCTACCCTGCCGGTCGAGGAAGCGCTGGCGGTCTGCGATTGGAAAGATACCGTCGTGCCAGACACCGGGATGAATGTACAAGCCCCGGCTGCCATCGCACCAAAGCGCGATCACCTGCTGCGGTGCGAGGTCATCACCCGGTAAAGCCACCGGCACCACGAAAGGGTTCTTGTCTTTGGGAAAAAACAACTGACCTCCGTCCGGGTGATAGTTAAGGTGCCACAGCACAACCCGTTCGCGTTGGGTCGATGCTTTATCGGTGCTTGCTGCGGCAGGATCGG
Organism: Gammaproteobacteria bacterium; assembly: GCA_014239575.1. Lineage (GTDB taxonomy): Bacteria > Pseudomonadota > Gammaproteobacteria > Arenicellales > UBA868 > UBA868. The sequence continues at coordinate 2,681 of JAAZYQ010000116.1, read as the reverse complement.
TGGTCGACCAGCCAAGCACATAGTGTCCCGATACTGCGTCGTTGCGCCCGTACAGCACATCACCCTGCCACTCGCCATGGAAAATTCCCTCTACCCAGCCGGCCTCGTCTCCAGTGTCCTCATCGACCTGCCGCCAACCCGTCGCCGGCCAGCGGACGATCTCAATGTCAATGTCGTCAGGATCCTCCACCAGGCAGCCGTAACCGCGGACACTGTCATCAGTCGCGACGACCAGAGGCACCTCGTGCAACGGCAAAGCCGGCTTGTCTGCCGGATCAAAAAGATACTGAGGAGCCTTTGCCGTCACGGGATCAGCGCCTGCGGCCGCGTCGGTGCCAGCGGCCGCCGGTGCGGGCGGGCGCGAAGAGCCGCACATGCGGATATTTGAATAAAGGAATCAACGCCATCCCCGCGACGAACCCGCCGATGTGGGCAAACCATGCTACCCCGGGACCATCACCGGCGGCCAGCGAGCTGAAAATCTGTATAGCGAACCATATTCCCAATACGATACCGGCTTTGAGCGACATGGTGTGGATATAAAAACCGAGCGGGATAGCCACCAGCACCCGGGCATGGGGAAAGAGCAGCAGGTAAGCGCCCAGCACGCCCGAGATCGCACCACTCGCCCCGATCATTGGGATGGTCGACTCGGGGTCGGGAAGCGCCTGCGCAAACACCGCGGCCACGCCGCAGACCAGATAAAAAACAATAAAGCGGCCATGTCCCATGACGTCTTCAATGTTGTTGCCAAAGATCCACAGGTACAACATGTTGCCGCCCAGATGCATGAATCCGCCGTGCAGGAACATCGATGTAAATGGCGTCAGCATCGGATCCACCCACTCAAGCTCCGAGACCAACTGCGCGTGATCAAGAATGACCGCCGGGATCACGCCGAGTGCATAGATAGCGGCTTCCTGGCGCGGGCCGAGCGACAACTGCCAGAGAAAGGCCATGACGCAAAGGCCGATCAGCGCAATCGTCACGACCGGCGTGATGCGAGTGGGATTATCGTCGTGTAGAGGAATCATTGGACTGCCGTAAAGACGGCAACATTGTAATCGGCCACGGGCGTTTCAGAAACACGGCCGACCAGCATCTAAATCCAACCGACCCAGTCTGCCGTTAGATAGCCGAAACTTAACACCGCCAACCCGCCACCCCAAAACACCATCCAGCGCTGGCGCAACCGCTTTGCAATAAAAGTCAGCAAAATTCCAACCAGCAGCCCATACAGCATGGTCAGCAGCATCATGTCGTCGGTGACGGTGGGAGCGCCTGCCTCCTCACCGATGCGGTATCTTGTCAGGGACAAAGCACCATACTCCTTTGCAGACGGTCGGCAAGACCGGTTGGCCGCCTGGCACTGCGTGCAATTGCAGCGGCCAGCACTTCCCGACTACCCCAGATCTCGAGCGATTGCTCAGCTCGGGTGATCCCGGTGTAAACGAGTTCACGAGACAGTATCGGCGACACGTTTTCGGGCAGAATCAGCGTGACCGCAGGTGCCTGTGAGCCCTGCGCCTTGTGGACAGTAAAGGCAAAGGCCGGCGCATGCTCCGGTAATCGGCCGAGGCTAATCGCCCGGATCTCGCCCTGGGTATCCTGAAAGACCGCCTGCAGACGGCCCGGCGTCTCGCGATCCGGCACAACAATACCGACGTCTCCGTTGTAGAGCCCGAGCACCGGATCGTTGCGCATCACCATAAGCGGCATACCGGGAAGGATCTGTCCGTCTGATAATCCTTTCGCTGGGCCACGAAGGCTCGTCTGAATCCGCCCATTGATATCACTCACCCCCCGCGGTCCGCGCCGATGGGCGCAGAGCACCATCATCTCATCACGCTTGGCAAAAAGGGTTTCGGTATCCGTGCCGTCCAACACCATTCGCTGAAGTTCAGCAAACATCGGGGTCACGCGTTCCATTAGCAGAGTATCAAGTCCAGCGGTATCCGGCACGGCAATAAGTTCCAGCTCGGTATGGTCCGGGTTTTCAAGGAGCGTCGTCGTCTGGGCGACCTGTGCGTCTTTTACGGCACTTGCAAGACCGCCAAGAGCGCTTTCTGACGGAAAGCGCCAATTATGCTTGAGCGTCACAAGACAGTCCGGCAGCGCGCCATGATCGGCCGCACGGCAGATGTCGCCAAGAACGGCACCCGCCTCCACTGACGACAACTGATCCCGATCACCCAGAAGTATGAGACGCGCATCGTCAGGCACAGCATCAAAAAGGCTCGTCATCAACGAAAGATCGACCATTGATGCCTCGTCGAGAATCAAAAGGTCGCAGGGCAGTGGGCGCGTTGCATCGTAACGGAGACGCTGTCCGGGCCGCGAACCCAGCAGCCGATGCACCGTCACCGCCTGGGGCACCCGCTGCAGCTCGTCTGGAAGGATACTGGCCGCACCTGCAAACACCTCGCGCAGACGGGCTGCGGCCTTGCCAGTCGGGGCACACAGCAGAATCCGTTCGGGACGCGCCAAAGCCAACCGGTGCACAAGCGCTAGGATGCGAACAACGGTCGCCGTTTTGCCGGTGCCTGGTCCCCCGCTGATCACCAGCAACTGCTGATCTACCGCCTGGGCTGCCGCTGCGCGCTGATCCGCCGACCCCGGATCATCAGAAAACAATGCATCGAGGGCATCGTTCAACTGGCTCTGATCACTCGGCGTGCCGG
>JAAZYQ010000115.1 GCA_014239575.1 Gammaproteobacteria bacterium | reverse complement strand
TTGCGACTGTGCATGGGAACGATGCCATGATGCGTGCAGCGGCCGAGGCCGCCGGCGAGGTCGGGATTCTCGCCGTAACTGTATTGACGAGCCTGGATGCGGTCGATATGCGGGATCTGGGTTTTGATTGCGATATCCCAGCCCTGGTGCGCTCCCGGGCACAGCGAGCAGTGGCGCTAGGCTGCGCAGGTGTTGTCGCGTCTGGCCAGGAGGCGGCGATGCTGCGCCAGACATTGGGAGACGATGGATTGATTGTGACGCCGGGTATTCGCCCTGTACATCAGGATGATGACCAGAAGCGTACCGTCACACCGACACAGGCACTACGCGATGGAGCGGATTATCTGGTCGTCGGCCGGCCTGTGCGCGATGCAGACAACCCTCGAGAGGCGGCCAGAAATATTCAGGATGAGATTGCGAGTGCACTGGGGCACTCTGTCGCTTGATGAAAGCACTGAAGAATGATCGACTGATACGTGCGTTACGTCGGCAAAGCGTGGACTACACGCCCGTATGGATCATGCGCCAGGCCGGACGATACCTGCCTGAGTACCGGGCGACCCGCCAGCGGGCTGGGGATTTTCTGACACTGTGTCAGACGCCGGAGTTGGCCTGTGAGGTCACGTTGCAACCACTGGCCCGTTTTGATCTAGATGCAGCCATTCTTTTTTCAGATATCCTGACCATACCGGATGCCATGGGTTTGGGTCTAAGCGTGCATGAGGGCGAAGGCCCGCGTTTTGCCCGCCCGATACGGACAGCCGCGGATGTCGCAGCCCTGGGCGTGCCGGATCCCGAAGATGATTTGAGCTATGTGATAGAGGCTGTGCGGCTGATTCGACACGAATTGGCGGGTCGGGTGCCGCTGATCGGCTTTTCAGGCAGCCCCTGGACCTTGGCCACTTATATGGTAGAGGGCCAGAGCAGTCGAGACTTTGCCCGCATAAAGCAGATGGTTTATGACGCCCCGGCCACAGCGCACCAGCTTTTGAAGGTGCTGAGCGATTCGGTCTCGATTTATCTGACGGCTCAGGCCCACGCCGGCGCCCAGGTGTTGATGATCTTTGATACCTGGGGCGGGGTGTTGGCCCACGCGGACTATCAGCATTTTTCCCTTGAGCCCATGGAGCAGATTATTGGGCACCTGCGCGCTGATCCGATTGCCTCGGATTTACCGATTATTGTATTTACCAAAGGGGGAGGCCAGTGGTTGGCGCGAATGGCGGCAAGCGGCTGTGATGCACTGGGCTGTGATTGGACGAGTTCTCTGCGTCAAGCTCGGCACCAGGTCCAGGACCAGGTCGCCCTGCAAGGCAATCTGGATCCAGCCATTCTTTACGCGTCACCGGATAGGATTCGTACAGCCGTGGCTGACGTGCTGGAAGATTTTGGCCCCGGCCCCGGTCACGTGTTCAACCTTGGTCATGGTGTGACTCCGGGGGTGAATCCGGATCAGGTCAAGGTGCTGGTGGACGCTGTACATGAGCTCAGCCGAACTGTAACTTAGCCTCGATTCTCCACATTTGCGCGTCAGTCAGGGACCGGCACCGTGTAATTCAGTGCGAGCCGTCCGCCGTCGGCATAGATGCACTGTCCGGTGATATAGGAGGAATCGTCGCTTGCCAGAAAAAGGGCAACCCGGGCGATTTCGTCGACATTGCCACAACGGCCCATCGGCGTGCGCGACAGGATCGCGTGGCGTTTTGTGTCGTCGCTCATCACTTGCTCCAGCATTTTGGTCAGGATACTACCCGGGCCAATGGCGTTTACCCGCACGCCCTTGTCTGCGAGCGCCACCGCCATCACTCGGGTCAACTGGTCGAGACCACCCTTGGAGACGTTATAAGGGAGAATATTGGGAATAGTCATAACCCCGTTTACCGAAGACATGTTAATGATGCTGCCGCTACCTGCCGCGACCATGTGGCGGCCGACTGCCTGGCTCACCAGGAAGGCGCCCTTGAGATTGACCGAGAGCACGGCGTCAAAATCTTCTTCACTGATTTCCAGCACATCGCCCGAGCGCAGAATCCCGGCATTATTGACACAGATGTCAATCTGTCCGGCATCGGCGATGATGTCTGCGATGGTTGCGTCTACGGCGGCCTTGTCGGATATGTCACAGCAGAAAAAACTCGCCCCGGCTACGCGGGTTATGGCGTGACTACCAGCCTGCTCGTTGATATCGAGCGCCATGACTCGTGCACCCTCAGCGGCAAAACATTGGGCCACACCCAGGCCGATGCCCTGGGCTGCGCCTGTCACAACGGCTACCTTATTCTTAAGTCTCATCGTCGTCTCCATCAAATTTATCAAATTTCAGGCGATTGTATCGCGACTCAAAGAACCACTTCTGGAGATGGCGCAGCAGATCACCTAGACTGGGTGCAATGTTAATGCCTGGCCAGCATCCCATCCAAATTCGACAAGCTACGGCTGGTGACTTGCCGCGGTTACGTACGTTGTTTCGGGAATACGAGGCATCGATTGATTCACTGTACTGTTTTCAGTCCTTTGAGGCCGAACTGGCCGATTTGCCCGGATACTACGCTTCGCCAGGGGGCTGTCTGCTGATTGCGTGCTCAGGTGAAGCCGCAGCAGGATGCGTCGCACTCCGCCGCCTTAACGATAAATCAGGTGAAGTGAAAAGATTTTTTGTCCGGGAGCCTTATCAGGGCGCAGGCCTCGGTGCTGAGTTAATGGCTCGACTGATCGCGAATGCACAAAATACCGGCTTTGAATCTTTGGTTCTGGAAACCCTGCCCACCATGCGATCGGCAAACAGATTATATGAACGACTTGGTTTTGTTCCTAGGTCAGCCTATCATCGCGATTCAGAACCCGGTATTACCCATTTGTCGTTGAGTCTAAAGAGAGAATCCTTTGAGTGATTAATGAGTGATTCAGGTAGGTTGATCTCTTTGACCTTCATCGCAGCCACTGAAACAGACTATTTATGAAACTTGGTGATCTTGCACTAAAGATCGGCGGTAAATGCTATGGAAATGCCGATCTTGAGGTTAAAACCCTGGGCACGCTCCAGGATGCAGGGCCAAATGAGATCACATTCTTGGTTTCATCGGCGTTACGCGATGATCTTGCCCGTTGTCGTGCGGGGGCGGTGATTTTGCTTGAAAAGGATCGGGATGCCTGGAGTGGGCCTGCGATTGTTTGCGACAGCCCACACTTAGGTTATGCCCGGGCAGCTCGGGCGCTCGACAATACGCCGACACCGACGGCAGGGGTTCACCCCAGTGCCGTTGTGGCGGCTAGTGCCCAGATTGCAGACGATGCTTCGGTCGGTCCGAATTGCGTTGTCGAGGAAGGGGTAAAGATCGGTGAGTCGGTCGTGCTGGGCCCGGGCTGCGTGATTGGCAAGGGGGTTTGTATCGGTGACGGTACCCGACTGTTTGCCAATGTGACTGTCTGTCGAGAGGTGTCTATTGGCAAACGTTGTTTTATAAAAAGCGGCGCGGTGCTTGGCAGTGATGGCTTTGGCAATACCAACGAAGAGGGTCACTGGGTTCGTATCCCCCAGTTGGGCGGTCTGACGATAGGCGATGACGTGCAAGTGGGTGCAGCGACCACGATAGACCGAGGGGCGATCGGTGACACCGTAATCAGCAAAGGTGTGGTTATCGACAACCTGGTGCAGATCGGTCACAACGTCCAGATTGGGGAAGACAGCGCTGTTGTCTCGTGTGTCGGTATTGCTGGCAGCGTCGTGATTGGCAAGCGCTGTATCTTGGCTGGCGCTGTGGGGGTGGCTGATCACGTGAGCATCTGCGACGATGTCCACTTGACCGGTATGGCCATGGTCACCGGCTCTATCGACAAGCCCGGAATGTATTCCTCTGGTACTGGGCTTTTGCCCACAACTGAGTGGCGTAAAGCGGCGGTGCGTTTTCGACAACTGGACGACCTTGCCAAACGGGTGAAGGCTCTGGAAAAGAAATAGCCCGGTTAATTATTGACTCTAAGACACTTAAGACCCGATTTTTCAGGATTCTCATGAGTGCTAAGCTCATATCACCCGTTTTTACTTTACTAGACTCTGATACTTCTATACCTGGACTGTAATAAAATGGCGCTGAAATGATACTGCGGCCTGAATCTATCCAAACGGGAAGGGCCAGAGTCATTCCGGCAGTAATGGCCGGTACCGACGATTCCGTCGTGCGGCAGACGGTACGCTTTATTTTGTAACGGAACAGTTTCACTTGACCCATAAATTCTTAGGGTTAGTGATGAATATAGGTTGACTCAATGTCCTTTTTCTCGGATGTCCCCCCCGCGCTCTGGGTAGCTGCCTTCCTCGCCCTGTACATGGCATGGGCTATCGGCGCCAACGATGTTGCCAACGCGATGGGTACCAGTGTCGGTTCAGGGGCACTCACCGTCTGGGGTGCGATCCTGGTGGCTGGCGTTTTTGAATTTTGCGGCGCATTTTTTGCCGGCGGACATGTGACTGATACCGTGCGCAAAGGGATGCTTGACCTTAGCATGATAAGTCGGGATCAGCTTATCTATGGGATGTTGGCATCTCTAGCATCGGCGGGTACCTTGTTGATCGGTGCCACCCGGTTTGGCTTGCCTGTGTCAACTACGCACTCGATCGTTGGCGCCATTGTCGGGTTTGGTACGGTGGCTATTGGGTTTGATGCCGTGAACTGGGGGAAGATCGTTCAGATCGTATTATCCTGGCTGACCTCACCACTGTTGGCTGGCGTCGTTGCGTTTTTTATTTTCCAGATCACCCGATCCCAGGTTCTGGATACCAAAGATCCGGTTGCGCAGATTCGAAAGCTCGGCCCGTTATTTTTCTTTTTCGTGTTTTTTATTATTGGGCTCGTGACCCTTTTCAAGGGCCTCAAACCTTTGAAGTTAGACCTCAATTTCACCCAGGCATTGATCGGTTCGATAGGGCTAGGAATCGTAGGGGCTGGCCTGGGTGTATTCTTTATCCGCAGGGTGCATCTGGGGCCGGTAGACAAAAAACATCGATTTAGCCAAGTCGAGCGTATTTTTGTAATTCTTCAGATTCTGACGGCCTGTGCCATTGCTTTCGCCCATGGCTCCAATGATGTCGCCAACTCAATAGGGCCGCTGGCGGCCGTGGCGCATGCGGTACGGGGCATGGATCTTGCGAGCAAAGCGCCGGTTGAACCTTGGATGCTCGCGATTGGTGGCATCGGAATAGTGGTTGGATTAGGTACATGGGGTTACCGAGTGATGGAGACCGTGGGTAAGCGGATTACCGAACTGACACCGAGTCGTGGTTTTGCCGCCCAACTGTCGGCAGCAACGACCATTGTGTTGGCCTCGAGAATGGGCATTCCGATATCCACAACACATACTCTGGTTGGCGCTGTACTGGGTGTGGGCCTTGCGCGTGGAATCGGTGCGTTGGATTTGCGCGTAGTCGGAAAAATCATTGCATCATGGGTAGCCACTCTGCCGATTTCCGCAGGGCTATCGATATTCTTTTATTATTTTTTCAGAGGTTTGTTAATTCCTTAGGAGGCATTCATGGCCTGGATAGATCAACTGGTGGGGCGCTCGCCGATTGCGCCAATGCAAAAACATATGCAGGTCGCCGTCCTCTGTGCCCGTGAGGTGGTTCCCTTACTCGAGGCAATGGCCGTAGGGGATAATGACTCGATTCGAGATTGCCGTGCAACGATAGATCGATTGGAGCATCAGGCGGATCAGATCAAGCATGAGATTCGATCCCACACGCCCAGGCGTTTCATGATGGCCCTGGATCGACGCACAATACTGGAGATTCTCGATTACCAGGATTCGATCGCAGATGTTGCCCAGGATATTGCCGAACTGGCGGATCAGCGTAGCATGCATCTGCCCGATGCACTGAAAGAGCCAGTATTGTCACTGGCCAACCGGGTGGTAGCAGCCTGTGAACAGGGCCAGCGTATCATTGATGAATTGGACGAGCTCGTGGAGACAGGTTTTGGTGATGCGGAGGTTGCCCGCGTCGACGAGATGATTTCTGAATTGGGTCGTCTCGAAACCGAAACGGATGCGCTATTGGATAAAGCCGCTCGTAAGCTGTTTTCAATAGAGGAAGAACTTGGTGTTGCCACCTTCTTTTGGCACCAGGTCATTCGTCAGATCGCCACTCTTGCAGACCTTTCCGAGCGAGTGGGCAATCGACTTCGCCTGTTAATGGCCAACTGACGGGTTTAGCCCTCATTCGAGTCTGCACTCGATAAATTAGAGCGCAGCAGCCAACCGATCACTGCAGTTGCGATCACCGCGCCGGCCAACTGAGCTCCAATAAAGGCTGGCATGTTCGTCGGCAAGATTCCACTGAAAGTGTCGGTCAAGCTTCT
>JAAZYQ010000114.1 GCA_014239575.1 Gammaproteobacteria bacterium | reverse complement strand
CCCTGACACCAGGGTTGACCCCTTCAGTCGGAAAAGAGGTTATAGCGAACGATACACCAGATTGCACGAACACCATCCTTCCAGCCGATCTTCTTGCCTTCTTCGTAGGTGCGCCCGGCATAACTGATGCCGACCTCAAAGATCCGAAGTCGGCTACCGTCGGGCTTGCGGTAACGGGCAAGGCGCGCCGTTACTTCTGGCTCAAATCCAAAGCGGTCTTCCCGAAGGTTGATGCTCTGGATGATCTCGCGGCGGAACACCTTGTAGCACACTTCCATATCAGTGAGATTGAGATTGCTCATCATGTTTGAAAGCATGGTGAGCGCCCGGTTACCGACAGAATGCCAGAAGTAAAGCACACGGTGGGAGTCACCACCGGCAAAGCGGGAACCATAAACTACATCGGCGCCGTGATTTTCCATCGGCGCGAGCAGCCGCGGATAATCTCCGGGGTCATATTCGAGGTCGGCGTCCTGCACCAGCACGACATCACCGATGGCCGCAGCAAAACCGGACCGCAACGCCGCGCCCTTCCCTCGATTGGTCTCATGCAGGACAGCCTCGATTCCGTCATCGGCAGCGAGCGTCTGCACCAGTTCCCGGCTGCCGTCACTGGAGCAGTCATCCACCAGAACAATCTGGGTCACCACAGGCGCGTTCTGTACACGGGCAACAATCTTGGCAAGCGTGCCAATTTCGTTATACACAGGAATGACAACGCTGACGATCATGCTGGCAGGTCCGGGAGAAACTTCGACTGGTATTTTGCCATCAAACCCGCCCTGCTGGAGTCCCAACAGCGCCACAGTGTCAGAGAGAAATGTGCGCGCCGTCACAGTGCAGGGCTTGTGGCACACTTATGCTAGGAGACCGAATAAGCCACGCCGGTTTGAGGGAAATGGATATCAGGCCATCTAATCACGGTTTTTGTTCCCGACTTTGTGTCGATGCTGCGGGCTTCACGCTGATCGAACTGATGGTCACGATCACTATCATCGGGATCGTGGCCGTGTTTGGGATACCCGCTTTCAGTGATTTCATTCTCAATAACCGTATCCGCGGTCAGGCCGGCGACTTCGTCGTACAACTGACCCACGCCCGCTCAGAGGCCATACGCACGGCCACCCGTGTAACAGTATGTCCGGGCACCGCGGCTGGCTGCTCTGGCAGCAACTGGGAAAACGGCTGGGTGGTGTTCGTGGATACCGATACTGACGCCGTGATCGATAGTGGAGAAACCATCCTCGGAGTGGGTTCCGCACTCGACGGCAGCAACACCCTGCGCTCCACCACGTTCTCAAGCGACATCTCTTTTCGCCACGATGGCAGGTCAACTGATATTGATGGCAACGAGCGTGATGGATCTTTCGCACTCTGTGACAGTCGCGGTTATGGAGACAAGGCGTACGCTATAGCGGTAAACGACAGTGGCCGGATTAGGGCGCTTGTGGCCAATGCCTCGGGATCTGCCGGCAGCTGCAGCGGAACCTGAAACCGATGAAAAATCGCGGCTTTACGCTTCTGGAAGTGATCATCGCACTGGTTGTCTTTTCATTCGGCCTGTTGGCTCTGGCGGCACTGATGGCCAAGGGCTTGCAGTACAACACCAGCGCACTGCACCGCTCCTATGCCTCAAGCCAAGCCTACGACATGGCGGACCGGATCCGAGCCAACCGACCGACCCTGGAGCCTCCCTTTTATTATCAGGATATCAATCCTCCTGCAGGAGCGCCCCCAAGTTGCCGGTGCGATAAAGATTGCTCCTGCAGTGCCGAAGCGATGGCCGCGTTCGATGCCTGGGAGTGGAACAGGACAAATTCGGATGTACTACCCGGTGGAAGCGGAACCGTTGAAAAGAAGGACGGTACCGATTACTACGTTATTTCTGTCAGTTGGACTGAAAACAGATTAGAGGATGCCGGCGGTTCCGAGAAGTTTGAATTTGAGTTCCGGCCATGATGTGCAAATTCGCGCCAAGCGCCCGGCGTAAGTGCTATCTCGGGCTTCATCGCCAGCAAGGTGTAACGCTGGTCGAACTGATGATAGCCCTTGCCATTGGGCTTCTCGTCACAATCGCCATGCTCAAGGTTTATGTGGACTCCAGCCGGCTGTACCGTTTCAATGAGGGCCTCGCCCGGGTGCAGGAAAACGGCCGCTTTGCACTTGAATTCATTCGCCGCGATGCCCGGGTCGCGGGCTTTTGGGGCTGTAACAGCGACGCCGAGCCCTACAACGGTATCTCGGCGACCAGCGACGCCTATATCGACGTTGCTGCCGGACACATCACCGGCACGTCTGACGATGGCCTTAACAGCGCGGACAGCATCACCTTTCGCAGCGCAACCGGCAGCGGTGCACCGGTGACAGCCAATATGTCAGGAACCGACGACAACATCACGGTCGATAGCCCTCTTGCGGTCGGCAAAGCGGCGCTTATCAGTGACTGTGAACAAAGCGATGTTTTTCAGGTGACCGGAAACGACGGGGCGGTATTGAAGCATGGCGTTGGCGCTAACACCTTACCCGACCTTAAAAATCCATATGCCACAGGAGCCCGGGTATATGAAGCCCGAGAGAGAACGTACTGTGTCGCTAACGGTGCCGGGAAGGACAAAGACGGCAACTGGATTCCTTCGCTGCGCCGAGCCTACGGCAAAGGCTCGGCGTCAGCATGTGAAAACGGTGATGAACTACTCGAGGGCATCGAAGACATGCAGATTTTCTACGGCGAGGACACCGATGCAGACGGCACCGCCAACCGTTATGTCGCCATCAACTATGACGAACTTCAAAAAAACCGGATCGTGAGTGTCCGAATCTCGTTACTGGTGCGCTCAATCAATAACAACCTGACCACAGAACCCTCGCCCTACACCTTTAACGGCAGCACCGTTACACCGGGAACTACCGACAAATACCTGCGCAAGGTGTTTAGCACGACCGTGACGCTGCGCAACAAAGCGATAAACTGATGAAGGCGGCAAGCGAAACATCGGGTCAGTCCAGTCAGCAAGGCTGGGTTCTGATAATCGGCCTGATGGTACTGGTAATGCTGACTATCATTGCCATGGCACTGATGCGCACCACCCTGCTTGAAGAAAAGATGGCCGGCGCAAGCCGTGACATCAACCTTTCTTTTGAAGCGGCTGAGTCCGGCCTGCGAGCCATCGAGGACTTCATAACGAAACAACCAAATGACCACTGGTTCAATCCAGCTAATGCGGGTTATTACGCTGAGGAAATTGAGTCTTCCGAATCCCACCCTTTCAAAGAGAACTGGACTGACGCCAACTCTGCGAAGATTTCTTCCCTAGATACTTCGTGGACTCAGCCTGAGGGTGTGACACTTACACCTCGCTACATGATAAAAAAAATCAGTGAAAAGACGAGTGGAGAGATCAATATGAGCGGTTATGGCGAAACTGACCTAACTACAAAGACTGTTATCTTCCGAATTACAGTGCGTGGCACCGGTGGTAACGACAGTACACAGACCGTCCTGCGAGGTCACTATGCGGCAACTTACTGACCGTCCTGCTTCGATATGACATACCTCGTTTCACAACCCAGCACATGATGAGCCGCGGGAATCACTGGACTACACTCATGAATCGACCCACAACCTACGTATTAATCGGGGCATTCCTGGTAGCGTTGGGCCTAGCGAGCCACAATGCAACCGCACAGGAACGATCAGGCGAACTTTTCCTGACCCTTAAAGGAACTCTACTGCTGATACAGCTACAAGTGCCGGAATCTGCTGCCCCCCTGATTGATAATCAGGGTGAATCACAAAGCGCTAAAGCGACACGACTGGCGGAAATTCTGAAGTACACCCAGAGACTCTTCCAGCCACCGCCTGAGGCGGGCTGCATACGCCGGCAGGCGGAGGCCGCTGTAGCTGAGCCATCAGCTGTTGTCGCGAAATGGGTTTTTGAGTGCGCCCATCCAGCGCAGGTGAGCCTTGTTGAGACGCCACTGTTTGATTTACTTAATTTGGACTCAATTCATGCAGTCACGTTGCCGGGCGGCCAACAACTCATGACACCAGAAAAACCATCCTTGCGTTTAAGAGAGGATTGACTGCATGCAGCAACACGATAAGCGTCGATATTCCGTTAGAGCCTTCCTTGTAGCCGGAGTGATTGGCGCCATTACCCTGTTGGGCAGCCAGCAGGGGGTTGCCGCCGGTTCCTGTCAGGCAGATGTGGTCTTTCTGATGGATAACACCGGCAGTATGGGTAGCATGATCTCGAGCACAAGGACCAATGCCGCGACGATTCTCAACGCGATCTCAGGAGACGATGAGCGCTTCGAAGGTATCGATGTGCAATATGGGCTGGCAACCTATTGGGGCGACCCCCTCGAATACAAAGGGGGAAGTTCCAGCTCTTATCATTGCCCCGTTGCAACGGAATATTCAGGACAAGTCAACAATATTGAACTCATATCGGGGGTGAGCTACTACCTCGATATGATCGATACGTGGGGGGATGGCTGGAACAACAGCCTATGGAACCTGTCGCTCGGAAGTAGCATGGTTGTTGTTAAAGGCGCGGACTTTAATTGGGGGCGATACAAGAGCGGCGGCACTTTCACAGTCGCTACCGATGGAACTTATTCCGTCACGATAAATCCCTGGAGCAACTGGTGGCCCTACTGGAGTTCAGAGGTTCGCTGGCGGTTTTGTCCGGTGGGCGAAGATGCAGGAGGCAGCGCTACTGGATTTCGTGAAATCGCACGCAAGGCTTTTAAGGTCAACCAGGTGATCACGGAAAGCAAAGCGGATGTGATTTCCTCTATGAGTGAGTGGTCGACCTGTAGTTCACCTGGCGGCTGCGGTGGAGATTGGCCCGAAGCAAACTACTTTGCTTTGCACCAACTAGCGACTGAAGGAGCAATAACTGACGGCAAATGTCCAGATGCCTATACCGGAACCTGTACTGATCTAGGCTACAAGACCGAAGATCCAATCGGTTGGCGGGAAACTTCTGGAAAGGTGATTGTCTGGTTTGGAGACGCACGATCTCACTGCTCCACCGTTGATGCGAACGAGGCAATCGATGCCTTACTGTCGAAAAACATCGTCGTTGCCGCGATCAATACTAAAAGTCCCAACTACGGGATCGATACCGCAACATCCTGCACGGGGTCTTCAAGCTCGACAGGCCAGGCGACCATCATTACCGACACAACCAAAGGAACTCTGACCAATAATGTCAGCGGTAGTGAAACAACCGTTAACGCCATTCTGGATGCCGTTTCCAAGGGAATTGCGCAGGTCGGAAGTGGTGCTGCGGTTACGTTTAGTACCTCCTCTCTTAAAGAGGATACGCAACTCTTTCAAACTCTACTTGACTCAAAAGATTGGTCGGGCAACCTAGTTGCCTATAGCCTTAATGATGATGGGTCTATCAATGGCGCTCCCAACTGGAGTGCGGCAACCGAACTGGACGCTATCGCCGCGGAAGACCGAACCATCCTCACCTGGGCCGGAGGCGAGGGCGCGCCTTTCCGATGGGACTCCCTGACTGCGGCCCAGAAAACCGACCTGCAGACGAGTCCAACCGGAAAGACGGAAACTGAGGCCATGGGCCAGGCGCGATTGCGCTATCTGCGCGGTAGCCGGACAGACGAAAGCCCCAGTGGTCTTGGATTTCGTACTCGTGGTAGCACCTTGGGTGATATTTGGCACTCCAGTGCCATTTTTGTGGGAAAACCCAATCTAAGCTGGCCCGACTCTGGCGCTGGATTTCCTGACGGTGACGATAAGTATTCAACTTTCGTTGCTGCCAAAAGCGGGCGGGCTCCCGTTGTGTACGTCGGCGCGAACGATGGATTCTTGCACGGGTTTAATGCCACCAATGGGAAGGAGATCATCGCCTATGCACCCGGCAATCTCTACAGCGACAGCATCAGCGCGGGATATCACCGACTCACTGACCCAACGTTTAATCACGAAAACCTATACGTTGATGGAACACCCACAGTCAGTGACGCCTTTATCAGTACAACATCGGGCAGCACGGAGGACTGGCACACAATTGTCATCGGCTCCCAAGGGCGGGGCGGCCGTGGCCTCTTCGCCCTCGATGTCACATCGCCCGATACGTCAACCTTTAGAGAAACCAACGCAGTCGATCTAGTCCTGTGGGAGTTCACCAATAGTGACGATGCCCACCTGGGTTATACCTATAGCCGGCCCACCATCGCCCTCATGAATAACGGCCGATGGGCAGCGATTACCGGCAATGGTCTGGAAGACACAGCGACTGACAGCAGTGGCGGTCAGGCCCAGCTCTTTGTAATCTACCTTGACGGCGGCATTGACGGTACGTGGACAGAAGGGAGCGATTACCTGCGTATCCCCACCGGTTCGGGATCAACGACCAACAGAAACGGGCTTTTCAGCCCCGCAGTAGTTGACCTTGATAACAATGGGACCGGCGACCGTGTTTATGCTGGGGATTTCGATGGCAATCTATGGGCTTTCGATATTTCCCAAACCAGTGATAGTGCATGGGCAGTTGCGCACGGTACAGATCCGCTGTTTACAGCCCAGTCAAGCCAGCCGATTACCGTAACGCCAACGGTGATACAACATCCCACAGTCACTCACG
>JAAZYQ010000113.1 GCA_014239575.1 Gammaproteobacteria bacterium | reverse complement strand
AAGGGTGTAGAAACCTTGAAGGCATCAGCCCGGCTTCAGGTCTCGGGTACCGACTTGGATGTTACTATCGAAGACGATATCAAACTTGCTTGAGCCAAGTTTCACGCCAGGCGTCGCGGGACGGGTGAACAACGTGTCTACCCCCCTTGTCGAGATCACAGCGGCTACGGTTTACCGGGGTAATACCCGGGTGTTTGATGATTTCAATCTGACGTTAGCCCAAAACGAAAGCACCGCTATCCTTGGGCCAAATGGGGCCGGAAAGACGACCCTTCTTAAGCTTTTGACCCGAGAGTTATATCCTCTGTGGCGTGAGTTTCCGGTGGTGCGTATCCTGGGGCAAGAGCGTGGGGATATCTGGTCGTTGCGCAAGCAACTGGGGATTGTCTCCAATGATCTGCACGAACAGTATTCGCCGACGGTTTGTGGTGAGGAGGTCGTGTTATCGGGATTTTTCAGCAGTGTCGGGGTTTGGGGTCATCAGCAAGTCGATCGTGAACAGCGTTTGCGGGCCAGAGAAATTCTCGAAAGGCTTGGTATCGAAGATCTTGCTGGGCGCGCATTTGGCTCCCTGTCTACCGGTCAACAGCGGCGTTTGTTGATGGCGCGGGCTTTAGCGAATGATCCGCCTAATCTGGTGCTTGACGAGCCAACCAGTGGTCTTGATCTTGCGGCGACCTTTCAGTACCTACAGGTGATGCGCCAGTTGATTGCGTCCGGCCATACCTTGATTCTAGTAACACACCATATTCATGAAATACCACCGGAAATCTCCAGGGTAGTTCTTCTTAACCAAGGTAGCGTATGGGCTGACGGTCCCAAGCCAGAAGTACTCACCGGAGAGAATCTATCCGAACTGTATGGAGTCGAGGTGTCCTTGGTCAATTCGGCTGGATGGTATCAGGCGGTACCCGCCTGAACAGTTCATGTGTTACTGGGACTTCCAATAGGCATCTTTTGCTTAGGCTTCTGGTCGAATAGAACGGTGTCCTCACCGTTGTAGACCAAAAAATGTTTTCCTTTTGCCCGGGCAATCATCGTAACTCCCAGGTCCTGCGCGAGTTCCAAACCCATGTAAGTGATGCCTGATCGGGATATCAGCACTGGGATGCCCATGTGAGCCGCCTTCATCACGATCTCAGATGTCAGTCTGCCAGTCGTGTAAAAAAACTTGTCGTTTCCAGATATGCCTTCAAGCCACATTTCTCCCGCGATCGTGTCGGTCGCATTGTGTCGCCCCACATCCTCGACGAAGTGCAGGATCTGATCGCCATCACATAGCGCACAGCCGTGCACCGCTCCGGCGGCACGGTAGATCTCGTTATAGCTGTTTATCGCCTTTAATAGAGCGTAAATCGTTGATTGGCGAACTTGCACCCGCGGCA
The DNA here is from genome assembly GCA_014239575.1 of Gammaproteobacteria bacterium. Taxonomy (GTDB): domain Bacteria; phylum Pseudomonadota; class Gammaproteobacteria; order Arenicellales; family UBA868; genus UBA868. The sequence continues at coordinate 5,311 of JAAZYQ010000113.1, read as the reverse complement.
GGCGTGTGTCGTACAGTTTGTCCAGGGTGCAACTGAAAATAGTACCTTGCCCACAGCCACTGGTCACGATCCGCTTGGAGATTTTTTCATGCAGATCGACAATACCCTCGCCGTGCGCGGTCGAAACGTGCACTGTTTCGCGCTCCCAGTCCACTTTGACTTGCGCCACTTCGTTGATATCTTCAAGCAATCTCTGGTTGCGTAGATAGCCGAGGGTGAGTTTCTCCGGGTAAGTCCCCAAAGTCATCAGCGTGACGACTTCAGCGTTATCTACTTTTATCGTCAGTGGGAATTCACCTGCAATATTGAGATTCCGCGAGTTGCCGAATTCATCCCGGGCGATTACCGGATGCGTGGGATCAAGTCCCTCGTCAGACATGACAGGGCGATATAGGGCGTCTGTATTTTTCCTTGTAGCAGTCATGGTTTTACGACGGGTATGTTGGTTAGCGCGGCGTGGGCGGTTATAGTGAACGCTTGTGACCCTATAGGCAACCCTCATTTTTTAATGACCACACGATACCCAGTTTCGATAATTATGGAGCGCAAGTTTTATCCGGACAAGGCCTGGATGACAGAGAGTTGGTCAGCTATTGGGGTGATTCCTGCCGCGCAAAGTGAATCCGAGATCGTGCGTTCCAGTATCTATCAGGGTGACCAGGTCGAGCAATTTCTTTACACGGGCTATAGTATCGAGCTCTTTGCCGATGAGGCCGAAAGCTACTACGCTAACCTTTCCGGGAATCATCCGGGCGTTTTTGTGGTGTGCGAGCAAGAGGAAGACGATGAGTTGCGCCCGTTGCTGACGACCCTAAGCTACGATGAGATGGCCTCGTATATTGAGGTAGATACACCGGTGTTTGATCTGCCGATTCCACCTCCCATCTATGAATGGGTCGAGGCCTGGGTGCTCGAAAACTATCAGCCTCAACAAAAGAAAAAACGAACCAGGCAGAAGTGGGCAGATGAAAGCTGGAAACCGTTACGCGATCCGGTAGGGCGTTGAGCATGGTGATACACGGATATAGAAGAGCATGAATGAGCCCCGCAGTGATTTCCTTGGCCGCTGGTCACGGCGCAAGGCCTTGCAGCAAGAGGAAGCGGACCAGCTGACTATTAGCGAAGGTGCTGGACAAGAGGATGAGCTGCCAGCAGTGGTCGAAGAAGAGGAAGCGCCTGCGTTGACGGACGCTGATATGCCGCCATTAGAGACTTTGGGCGAAGACGATAACTACAGCGACTTTCTTTCACCCGAGGTAAGTGAAAAACTACGCAAGGTTGCGTTGCGCCAACTGTTTCACGGTACCGGTTTTAATATCCGCGATGGTTTAGATGACTACGATGAAGATTTCACTATCTTTAAACCTTTGGGTGACATAATTACCGCAGATATGCGGCATCGTGAAGAGATGCTCGAGCGCAAAGCCAAAGAGGCTTTGGCCCGTAAAAATGAAGATTCCGATGATTCAATAACAGCGGTCGCCGAAGAAGATGAAGCTGATGAGGGGGTGCCAAGCGATGACGAGGCTTATGACTCGGATGCCACAGATAGTGATTTGGCCGAATATCCGAGTGATACTGATTCAGGGCGTATCCAACCTGGCGTTAACGAGAACGATGAAAAAGTGGCACTAGTCGACCGGCCAATCGAGGATGACTCAAGCCAGAACCCTAAGAACTCCAAGGACAACGAGAACATGTCATGAGTGTTATTTCTGTAGAGCAGGTTGGCAGTTTCTTAGGATTTAATTTACCTGATGAGTCTCCCCAACAAAAAGCCCGTTTGCACGCCCTCACCATTGCACTGCAGAGCGATGCTGCACCGACATCACTGGTCTCTTATGATTCCAGTGGCATTGTGGCTCTGATAGGCCCGTTACCTTCTGCGCTGGCTGTAGCCGAGGAGTTACCCGATGTTGCAGGCTGTTTAATCCTTGCAACCCAGGGCGGTGAATCGGGCGGTACCGAAACACGGGAAGTTGCTGGAAGGTCGGTACCTATCATTTATGGTCAGCCCAAATCCGTCGTCGGATTTCTGGGGAAGTTCAGTATTGTCGTGGCGCGCGATGATAGCGAGGTGGATCTTGCCAAGGCGTTGGATTTGTCTGGCGGGTATCTTGATATTGTGCTGGACCTGTCCCGCGAGCCAATGCTGGCCAGCGAGATCCTGCCGCCCGGATATTTTGCGCCGCGGGGCGATAACGAGGCGCTCGATCAGGCTTGCCAGGAAATCGCGGAACTGACAGGCCAGTTTGAAAAGCCTCGGTATGTGTTATACGACCCGGATATTTGTGCTCACGGCTCACGGGGTATCACCGGTTGTCGACGCTGTCTTGAGGTTTGCCCTGCAGATGCGATTGTCACCAATGGTGAGAAGATCGTGGTAGAGCCACATCTATGTCATGGCATGGGTTCGTGCGCTGCGGCTTGTCCTACCGGGGCGCTGGCTTACGCCTACCCGGGCCGTACAGATACGCTGGATAATATACGACGCGCTATTACCACTTACCGTCAAGAAACTGGCGTAGCCCCAGGGTTACTTTTTTTCGATGGTGCAAAAGGCGGGCCAGAAGTGGCAGCCAGCATGGCCCAATTGCCCGACCATGTGATCCCCTGGAAGATAGAGGAGGCGGGTAGTACCGGTCCAGAGATCTGGCTGTCGGCTATGGCCTATGGCGCCAGTTCGGTTACGGTGCTGACTACCACTGAGACCCCAGCGAGCGTTGTCTCTTCGATCACCGATCAAATAGGTCAGGTAAACACATTTCTTTGTGGTCTTGGCTGGAATGAGTCGTTGGTTGATTGGGTGATTAGCCAGAAACTGATAGGAAGACTATCCAGTATCGCTGCCGAAGTATCACCCAATGCAAAATACGCAACCTTTGGCGGCATGGATGAAAAACGCGCCGTGTTGCGAGCCGCTATTGATCACCTGATTGGACAAGCGGCTGACCCGCCTACCGAGATTGCCATGCCGAGCGGCTCGCCGTTTGGCGAGATTAAAGTAGATGATGAAAAATGCACCATGTGCATGGGTTGTGTCTCCGTCTGCCCTACTGGCGCCATCCTCGACAACAAGGACCGACCTTGTCTTTCGTTTATCGAGTGGAATTGTGTTCAGTGTAGCCTTTGCGCGCAGGCGTGCCCGGAACAGGCTATAGAGTTGATACCTCGGTTGTTAACTGATTCGAACGCACGAATGGAGCGTCGGGTGCTTAACGAAGAAGCGCCTTTTGAATGCCTGGACTGCAGGAAGCCTTTTACAACCTTGAGCATGATTCGCAAGATGGAGGAAAAACTAGCCGGACATCGTATGTTTGTGGGCGAAGGACTGCGCCGACTTAAGTTGTGCGAGGACTGCCGAATCAAGGGTATGTTCTAGGCGTCATTAGTTCTCTAAGAGAATGTCAGGTAAAAAACAAGGAAATTAACGGGTTAGAGCACATAACTTTGATTTGACTTTAATCAAGGAAGAGGTGATCAGTTACTAGGGTTGCCAATCGCTGGAAAAAGGCGCATTATTGTTCTAACTTGCCCCTAGAGAAAATTTAATTTATAAGTTGGGTCTAGCGCATGCATGGCATGCAAAGGAGAAAAGTTGGCGACGAGCGACGCAATAGCACCGCGTTTTCCAGAGGTTTCTGAGGAAGAACAAGCACGCGCAGGCGTCTACACGCTGCTCGGCGCTTTGCTCGGTGCTCCATGCACCAACGATGTACGCAACTTTCTCGCGACGATTGATGCAGCCGATGCCGCATTGCCGTGGCAGCAACTACAGACCGAGTTAGCCAATGCTGATCTGCAGGCATTGGTGCATGAATATAACGCGCTATTCATCGGCCTGGGGCGCGGCGAACTTCTTCCTTATGGTTCGGTTTACCTGACCGGATTTCTACAAGAAAAACCGCTGGCCGATTTACGTCAGGATCTGGCTGGCCTGGGGCTTGAGACGACCGAAGAAACTCATGAGCCAGAAGACCACGCCGGCGCACTATGTGAAGTGATGGGCCTGATGGCGAGCGCCCCGACAGATTATTCCCACGAAACGCAGAAGACGTTTTTTACGCAGCACATCGGTTCGTGGATGACAGAATTCTTCGAAGATCTGGTTAAAGCACGCGATAGCGGCTTCTACCGGGTAGTCGGTGAATTTGGCAAGACCTTTATCGCTCTTGAAAAGCAGTATTTCGCGATGGAAGTCTAGCTTGACGTTGCTGGAACCTTATAACTCTTCCACAGCGAGGAAACCACAAGTATGAATAAGATTAAGAAGCAATCACCAAAGGAGCAAAGCGTCACCACGAGACGCGCATTTCTCAAGGGTGCAGCGAGCGCAGGCGGTGCTGCGGCACTGGCTGCCAGTACAGGCTCGGCCGCGTACGAAATCTCGGGCCCAGCCGAAGCATCGGCAGGCACGGGTTACCGTGAGTCCGGCCATATTAAGGACTATTACAAGACGACCCGGCTGTAAGGCTGTCGGAGTGTCCTAACCACCCTTTCCCGGGTAGACCCGGGATGACGGAGGAATTCAAATGAAACTGATTAGAACTGCGACCGAGCCAGCACCAGCGCAGAAAAAGGATAGCGCCGGCAGTGCGATAGACCGGCGGACCTTCCTTAAGCGCTCGGGAATTACCTTAGGCGGTGCTGCGGCCGCCGCGGCGCTGTCGCCAACAATGATGCGAAAGGCGCAGGCCGCTATTCCGTCTGGGGGCGATGGCACCCAGACGATTCGCACGGTGTGTACTCACTGTTCCGTGGGCTGCGGCATCAACGCCGAAGTGAATAACGGGGTCTGGGTCGGCCAGGAGCCGGCTTTCGATCACCCGTTTAACCTGGGCGCGCATTGCGCAAAAGGGGCTTCGGTACGCGAACATGGCCATGGCGAACGCCGCCTGAAATATCCGACCAAGCTGGTCGGCGGAAAATGGGTGCGAGTGAGCTGGGACGAGGCGATTAACGAGATCGGCGATCAGATGCTCCAGATCCGACAGCAGTCCGGACCTGATTCTGTGTACTGGCTGGGATCCGCTAAGTTTAACAACGAGCAGTCGTACATGTTCCGCAAGTTCTATGCTCTTTGGGGCTCGAACAACGGTGATCATCAGGCGCGAATCTGTCATTCAACCACGGTCGCTGGTGTTGCAAACACCTGGGGCTACGGTGCGATGACTAACTCATACAACGATATTCACAATAGCCAGGCGATGCTGATAATCGGCGGCAACCCGGCTGAGGCACACCCGGTTTCTCTGATCCATCTGATGCGTGCTAAGGAACGCAATAATGCGCCCCTGATCGTGATTGATCC
>JAAZYQ010000112.1 GCA_014239575.1 Gammaproteobacteria bacterium | reverse complement strand
CGTCGTACGCCTCCTTTGCGTGTGACCGATCCCTAACTACACAGTACATAGAACGCCTCTCTACGCAACAGCGTGTACCTTATCCACACTGATATTTGTCTTATCACTCATGTGACCCCCATCACATCTACCCGGTACTTAAGCCTCACAAGGTGATGAAGCACACATCTTTACTCTTGGTATTGCATAACACTGGCTTTACTGGAATTGGCTTGATGAGTCTATCTTCAAGGAGATTAAAAATGACCCCGCAGAAACAGATGACGGCGTCAGTTCGGGGTTGGGAATAGCAAGATGAACCTAAATTACAAACATCTTGGAATGTATCTAGTGGTGGGAATCGTTTCTGGCCTTCTTTTCCACTTTTCCAACATCATCCATATCGATCTCATGTTTTTCGGCACCAATTTCACCTCTGCAATCATTCTGGGCATCATGATCCTCCTAGCAGGTCGCTATATCAGCGGGATAACCCCCCGCAACCCTTGGCTGAATCCTTTAGTTCTTATTCTTGGCTGTGGCATAGGCTGGTTTTTGAATCATGAATTTAGGGGCGGGGATTGTTATAGGTATTGGTGTGTGATCGAGGCCGGAATTTTCGGCGGCTTTTTTGTTGGCATCGGTCTAGTTATTGCGTGGAGGTTAAAGAGGATATGGATGGTCATCGTGCTAACTACTTTAGCAGGGGGTTTAGGTGGGCTGGTTTTTGCGCTTTCAGATTTCTTTGGTTTTGACGAATTTTTCCCATTGTTTGTTACTTGGCAGGGCATTTTGCTAGTGGGCATTGGTATTGCAATCCAGATTGACTCACGTAAATCATCTATCCTTTAGTAAGTCCTGATGGCAGGCCCATAAGACCGACTGATTTGATGGTTGTAAAAGTTGATTAGTTTTTCCTTGTTTGATCTTCTAGAGCGGCGACCCATTTTTGATAGGAAATCTGCTATATGAGAGTTGTCTTGTTATCCGATACCCACGGCTTTGTGGATCCTTTTATTAAGGAAATGACTCGCGTCGCCGATTGTGTCGTGCACGCAGGAGATATTGGCGGACTATCCGTTCTGGAATCGATCAGACCGGATAACGGTGAACTGATCGCGGTTAAGGGCAATAATGATCCGCCGGGAAAATGGCCTGACGGTAATTCGACGGGGCTCGTGGATCTGGCCGAATCGGCACAGGTTGATTTGCCGGGGGGCGTGTTGGCGGTAGAGCACGGTCACCGTATCTGGGATACCCGTCATTACCACCAGCGCCTGCGCGCTAAGTATCCTGCGGCCCGGGCCATTGTTTATGGTCATACCCATATCCGCCGTTGTGACTGCATTCAGTTGCCCTGGGTGCTTAACCCGGGAGCCGCGGGTCAGGAGCGCACCAAAGGCGGGGCTTCATGTATGTTGCTTAATGCCGACGAAACTGGATGGCAGATTACCGAATACCGCAGTGGCGAGATCAGCCCTTCCCAATCTGTCGCTGCCTGAGTACTCTTAGAGTCTTGGCACTGGTCGGGAGCGATAATTCGTAATTGGTAGCTGAGTCGTCCAGGGCTTGTAGAACTGATGAATCTGGCTGGCGGACTTCGCCAGCCTTTCTTGGGGGAGATGACGATGGGTGAGAGTGAAGGATTCGGAGCGTATACCGATTTTGGAAACCTACGCAGTGCGATCGTGGGTAGTGCAGAGGGCCTTGCGCTACCCCCTTTTAATCCGACACTGCACCATTACAACGACGAGGTTCAAGCCGCACTAAAAGCCTGCGGCGACCAGCCGCTGGATGTCCGTAGCGCGATGCCTGAACGCTGGGAAAAAACGGTCCAGCAGTTGGATAATCTGGCGACCCTCTATCAGGACAACGGCATCAAGGTCTATCGGCCAAGGCCTTATAGCGAAGAGGAGCGCGCTTACCTTGCTGATTTACAGCCTGGAGCTTCGTTGTTGTACCCGGCGGATCCCGTGTACACCGTGGGTAAGCATTACCTTGAGGTGAATATTCGCCGAGCCTATCGGCGCAAGGAAGTGTTTCCACTGCGCGAGATCGTGGCACCTTTGCTCGCAGCCGATTCCGACACGCATCACGTGGTGATGCCTGCCGCACAGCCATTTTCACCTTCCAGCGATGGGCCTGGACCGTATCTGGAAGGTGGCGACATCATCTGCTACCAGAATCATCTTTTTGTGGGTGAGTCAGATATCGCCAGCAATCGTGCCGGCACAGATTGGCTGGCGGATTACATTGAGCCTTTCGGCTACCAGGTTCATCGGATGCCGATGCACGGCAGCATTTTGCACCTGCTCGGTATCATGGTTCTGGTTTCTGAGGGTGTATTGCTGCTATATCGGGACGAGCTCAAGGAGCCGTTGCCGGCACCGCTTTCAGACTGGGATGTGATCGAGTTAACTGAAGCCGAAGCCCTCTTGTTTGCCACTGTCGGTGTCAGCCTGGACGATAAACGCTATGTGATTCCCAAAGGGGTGGGTCGGGTCTGCGACGAGCTCGCCCGCCGGGGTGTTGAACCTATTGAGATCGATTACGATCATGTCAGCCATTGGGGTGGCTGTGTTTCCTGTTCCACGCATGCCATCTGGCGGGATCCCTGACCGCATGAATTCATCGGCTGTCCCCAAGCCGGTTGCGCCGGAGCTCGCACGTGAGATTCTCGATGCGGCCTCTGAAGGCTTTGATCGCCAGATCGATTTCACCAAGCAGATGATGGCTTTGGATTCCACCCGCGGCAACGAGCGTGCGGCGCAGGACCATTACTACGAAGCGTTGGCATCGCGTGGCTACACCATGGACCGGTGGTCGATCGATATTGACGACATACAGGGTCACCCGGGGTTTTCCCCGGTCAAGGTCAATTACGATAACGCGATTAATGTGGTGGGCACTCATTCGCCGGATCAAGAACAGGGTCGCTCACTGATTCTCAATGGTCACGTGGACGTGGTACCCACCGGACCGCTCGATATGTGGACCCGGCCCCCTTTTGAGCCCTGGATTGAGGGTGATTGGCTCTACGGGCGCGGTGGTGCTGACATGAAAGGGGGTTTGTGTGCCAACCTGGCAGCGCTGGATGCACTTGAGACATTAGGCTGGCAGCCAGCCGCTCGGCTGCATGTGCAGTCAGTGACTGAAGAAGAGTGCACCGGCAACGGTGCGCTCTCAGCCCTGGTTCGTGGCTATCGTGCCGATGCAGCACTGATTCCCGAGCCTGAGGAGAATATGCTGGTACGAGCGAATACCGGGGTGATCTGGTTTCGCATTCATGTGCGCGGCCGGCCGGTGCATGTCCGTGAGGCGGGGCAGGGGGCCAATGCGATCGAGTCCGCGACGACATTGATTCCAGTGCTCAAAGCGCTCGAAGCCCGCTGGAATGAAGAACGCTTTGAGCATCGTTACTTTGATTCGCTTGATCACCCGATCAATTTCAACATCGGCCGGATCAATGGAGGTGATTGGGCATCGTCGGTGCCATCCTGGTGCACCCTGGATGTGCGCGCGGCGATCTATCCCGGCGTCGACCCGCGTGATGCCGCAAAGGAGATTGAAGATTGCATCACTGCACACGCCCAGGATCACCCCTTCTTGCGCGACAACCCGCCGCAGGTTGAGTACAACGGGTTCTTCGCCGGTGGCTATGTGCTGCAAGAGGGCAGCGCGGCAGAGCAGGTGCTGGGCCAGGCCCATGCCGTTAGTTTTGGCTCGAGTCTGGAGTCTTTTGTAACCCCCGGTTATCTCGATGGCAGGGTATTTGTCCTATACGATGATTGCCCATGCCTGGTATACGGGCCGGTCTCAAAGGATATCCATGCTTTTGACGAGCGTGTCAGCCTGGAATCGCTGAAACGGGTTACGGGGACCATCGCCCTTTTTGTGGCCAGCTGGTGCGGCCTTGAACCCCTTAGTCGTCCGTCTCATCGCCGCGTTTAATCTGCATCGACAGCCCGACCTGTTCGCGGTCTTTGCGCGTCAGTGCGCCAATCGCTTTTTTGCCAAAGCGCTGAGTAATCTGATCTACGGTTTGGTTTAGAGTTGAGCGGCGCGCATTCGTGCCCGCGTCAAACAGCGATAACTGATCGGCGGATTCGCTGGTGAGGCCGGTGCATCCGACGCCCAGTAGGCGAATCGCTCCGTCTGGCCCGCAACGGTGCAGCAGTCCGATAGCATTCTCGGCAATAGTGCGGCCATCATCGGTAGGCTGTGTCAAGGTCGTTCGCCGGGTAAACACCGGATAGCCTCTGGCGCCCGGTGCGTTACGCTGACCCGATTTCCATTTCAGCACCACGGTGTGTGCACGGACACCATCATGTCGCAATCGCCGGGCAACGGACTCTGCATGTTCGCGCACTAAAGGCTCTAGTTCGCGCTTTACTGCAACGTCTTTCGCAAAGGTATGTTCCTCACTGTAGGAGACTGCCTCACGGTAAGGTTCGATATCGCGGATATCTTCACCACGGGCAAGTTGTGCAATTTCAATGCCCCAGTCCCCCAAGGCGTGATGTAAGTCATCATCTTTTGCGTGTGCCACATCACCTATCGTATGAAACCCTAACGCCTCAAGGCGTTCTTGAGCCACTGGCCCCACGCCCCAGATGCGTCCGACCGGCAGGGGGTCGAGAAACGGCTTCATCTCGCTGGCGGTCACTTCAAGCAATCCATCAGGCTTGGCCGCAGCGCTTGCGATTTTGGCTACCATCTTAACTGGGGCTATACCGACTGAAATCGGTAGCGTCAGTTGGTCGTGTACCCGTTTGCGCAAGCGCTCTCCCACTTGTTTCGCCGGACCCATAAGACGCGCGCTGCCGGTCAGATCGAGAAAAGCCTCATCCAGGGAGATCCGCTCTACGGCTGGCGAGAATTCACCAAAAATGTCGAACAACCGAGCTGATTCTTTTTTGTACAGACCCATGTTGCCCCGTACAAAAATCAGCTCGGGGCAACGTCGTCGGGCTTCAACGGAAGGCATTGCCGAGCGCACCCCAAAACGCCGGGCCTCATAACTGGCCGCAGCTACGACCCCGCGCGTGCTGTCTCCACCCACCGCCAGTGGTCGGCCTTGCAACTCGGGGTGGTCGCGCTGTTCCACCGAGGCGTAAAACGCATCCATGTCGGCATGCATGATCACGCGGGTATGCTCTTTCATGTATTGATTGGCAGCAGTGTCTTAACTGCGCTCCACTTTAGTGCACGAGACTATTGAGATTCATGCCATTGCCCATTCGATACACCCCGAAAACTCAAAGCTAACCAAGCAATGATTAATTGACAATACACCTTTTCAGGCTGATAGTGACCTTCACCGGACTTGGGTATTTACGTTTAGGCCGGATTTTCTCAGCATTTACACCTATAGAAGGAGACAAAATAATGAAAACCAAGAGAGGAGTGCTTGGCGCGTTATTCACAGGACTGGCCCTGATGATGGGTAGCGTCCAGGCGCAGGACATGACGTTTTTCCGTATCGGTACTGGCGGCGCCGGGGGTACTTACTACCCGATCGGCGGCCTTCTCGCCAACGCGATATCAAATCCGCCAGGCTCGCGTGCTTGCGATAAAGGCGGTAGCTGTGGCGTGCCGGGACTGGTCGCGATTGCGGTTTCGACTAATGCCTCGGTCGCCAACATGAACGCAATTCACGCTGGCCAGTTGGACGCCGGTCTTGCTGGTGCGCAGAGCGTGACTCAGGGCTACAACGGTACAGGCAAATTTGTCGGCCACAAGAAGGATAATGTTCGGGTGATTGCCAATCTGTACCCTGAAGATATGCATCTGGTTACGCCCAAAGGCGAGCATCTTTCCAGCCTTATGGATCTCAACGGCAAGCGGGTCGGTGTTGCTGCCGCAGGTTCAGGTACCCAGGTATCGGTGCGCATGATTCTCGAGCACTATGGCATCAAGGCTGATGAGCATGAACTGGGATTAGGACAAAGTTCCCAGCGCCTGGCCGATGGACAGCTGGATGCTTTCTTCTATGCTGGCGGCACTCCTTTCGCTGCGTTGATCCAGTTGGGTTCGACCAAGGGATTTGAGCTGTACAAGTTCTCTGAAGACGAACGCAAAGCGATCAACGGCATTATTCCTTACTACGTGCCTTCGGATATCCCAGCTGGGGTATACGAAAGTATTGACTACGATGTTCCCACAGTGGCAGTCAACGGACAACTTGTCACATCGGTTGATCAGCCTGAAGAGTTGATCTATCAGATCACCAAGGCGATGTGGAACAAGAACACCCGTAAACTGCTGGACAAGGGCCATGCGAAAGGTAAAGCCATTCGCGTAGAGACAGCGCTTAAGGGTGTTTTGATACCACTGCATCCTGGTGCCGAGCGTTACTATAAAGAAATCGGCATGATCGACTGATTAGCCTTTAATGTTGCAGTAATCAGGAACGGAGGCAGGTGGGCACCTGCCTCCGTTTTTTTCTAGTGTTAGTCGGGCGTAGCAGAGGGAATATTGTGGCGCAATTGGATGTCAGACAGGTCGAAGAACTTGAAGAGAAGTACGACTCCGGCCTTCAGTTCCGGGAAATCGGCCCGTGGTTGGTCAAGTTCACCTTCCTTTTTTCGGTTTTTTTTGCTGCATACCACTATGTAACCGCAGGCACCGGTGTTCCGGTCGATTACTGGCATATGGGTTTTCATATGTCCGGCGTGATCATCCTGGTATTTATTCTTTACCCGATGATCAAACGTGGTGGTGGTCGCCAACTCCA
>JAAZYQ010000111.1 GCA_014239575.1 Gammaproteobacteria bacterium | reverse complement strand
CCGGTTGGAAGCGATTTTTCCTCCGCAATTTTAACATGTTCGGTCCAATCCCACTACCGGTCACTGGTAGTTTCACCCTTTTCGATCGTATGCTCCATTGAGGTCAGAACACCCCTCAAAATATTGATATCCTCCTGAGAACACAGGCCCTGTCGTAAAAGACGACGCAGTTTTCGAAGCAGCTGCGTACGAGGACCCCTCAGGAACCCTATACGATGACCGACTCGCTCCAGATGTTCCATTAAACGTTCGAACTCCGACACTGTCATCGGGACGGTTCCTTTCAACCGTCGCTCGATCTCATACGCAATCTCCTCACTGGCCGTATGGGAATCCGACTGGCGGCGGACCTCATAGATCAAAATGGCAACAGCAGTCGCAACATTTAGGGAGGAGAAATCATTTTCTACCCCAATCCTGACATAGGCATGGCACAGATCGAGATGTTCATTCGACAATCCTGCGGCCTCCTGGCCGAACACCAATGCAGTCGACCCGCGTCCAGAGGCTTTAACCAGGTGAGATGCGGCGTTTTCTGGGTCGAGCAAAGGCGAGCCAATGGCCCGACGGCGTGCAGTCGCACCGATAACAAAACTACACTCAGCAACCGCCGCCTCAAGGGTGTCGCAAACGCTTGCCTGCTCAAGAATATGGTCGGCACCCGCCGCGCGCGCCGTCGCGTCCTGGGCGGGGAAAACCCGGGGCCTCACCAGTCGCAGGTCTGCCAGGCCGAGGTTAGCCATTACCCGTGCTGCTGCTCCAATATTTCCCGAATGGGTTGTCTCAACCATCACGATCCTTAAGTTTTCAATCAAATTTGTGCTCCTGGCCGATAAGCCTAATATCCGACACGCCAGCGCCTACCTTACGTTAGAATTCGCGCCACGATTTTGTCCCGACCCGAGCTTCGCTCCAATTGCCGCGCTTGCTGCCCTCGCAGTTATCCGCATACTGTGAGTTGCCCCCGGGATACACTTGTCACACTTCCGGAGGATTTGCACCAACCATGCATCCAATGCTGCATACCGCGGTACGTGCCGTGCGCGAGGCCGGACGGGTTATTTTAATGTACCTGGACCAACTTGATCGGCTCGAAGTCAGCTCCAAGGGTCGTAACGATTTTGTCAGTCAGGCTGATATTGAAGCCGAACGGGCGATTCTCGAAATTTTGACTAAAGCCTACCCTAACCACGGAATACTGGCTGAAGAAAGCGGTTCTCAAAGTGGGGGTGATTACACCTGGGTAGTTGACCCCCTCGATGGGACAACCAATTTTCTCCACGGGTTTCCCGTTTTTGGTATATCGGTAGGGGTTACCCGAAACAACATTATCGAACACGGGGTTGTGTATGATCCACTGCGGGACGAGATGTTCACCGCGAGTCGGGGAGACGGCGCTCAACTGAACGGTAGGCGAATTCGGGTGAGCAGCACCCGCCACCTGGCGCCAGCCCTTCTAGGTACCGGTTTTCCATTTCGTGAACTCAGCATTATTGAGCCATGGATGCGCACCTTCGAAGCCTTACTACCGAAAACGGCAGGAATCCGCCGAACCGGCGCCGCTTCGATTGATCTTGCGTATGTCGCCTCCGGTCGATTGGACGGCTTCTGGGAATTTGGGCTTAAACCCTGGGACATTGCAGCCGGTGCGCTATTGATCCGTGAAGCCGGGGGATTAGTTGCCGATTTTTCTGGCGGCCAGGATTTCCTCGCCAACGGCAATGTGGTAGCTGCCAACACACATCTTTTCGAGGCATTACGAAAAACTGTTGCCCAAAGAGCGTCCTGATATTTACCTAAACCTGTAGATTTCATAGAATCTATGCCAGACCGTTTCGATTCAAGTGACCCGGAGAAAATAAATGACATACGTAGTTGGCGATTCGTGCATCCGTTGTAAACTTACCGACTGTGTTGAAGTCTGCCCCGTGGATTGCTTTCACGAAGGCCCTAACTTTCTGGTTATTGATCCTGAAGAATGCATAGACTGCAGCCTGTGCGAGCCAGAGTGCCCGGTGAATGCCATTTTTGCTGAAGAAGATCTTCCGGATGACCAGCAAGAATTCATGGCCCTCAATCTCGAACTCTCCCAGAAATGGCCGGTAATCACCGAGATGAAAACTCCACCTGACGACGCTGATGACTGGAAGGAAATTACCGGGAAACTAGTTCACCTGCAACGCTAACCTGCCTATGAGGCAAAAAATTTCTACGCAGTTTCGCCCTTAACCAAAAGCGCTCCCCCAGCGAAACAACAGTTGCAGGCAAAAGTTGGCGCCAAGCCCTGCGACAACATCGTCGGCGACAATTCCAAAACCCCCGCTCAGGCGTTGGTCAATCGTTGAGATCGGGGGTGGCTTGGAGATATCCAATAACCGGAATAAAACAAACCCGACCAGCAGCGCCGGTACCGATGGGGGCACCAGTGCCAGTGTTACCAGAATCCCCGCGACCTCGTCAATGACAATGCGGGGATCATCATGAACCCCAAGTAAATTCGCCGTCCGCCCCGACACCCAGATTGCAATCATCACAAGCAGAATCATGATCACAAGATAAAGCGCGGGCCCGGCCTGCCATAAAAACCAGGCCAGGACGAGTCCCGGTAGCGTCCCGACCGTACCTGGCGCCCAGCGGCTGCGGCCAGCACCAAAACCTTGCCCGATCAGGCAGATAAAGCGTTCAGTAACCGAAAGGGTGCTCGCCACTGCGCCTTACCCACTCCAGGCGTGTCGATAGCCTGGCACCAGTTCAGTCAGAATCCTACCGTTCTGACGCACATGACAAACTCCGCTAGAAGTCACCTCGCCAATACAGGTCAATGCCAGAGAAAGTTTTTCTTCAAGAACGCTAATCGAACCTCGTCTCGCCATGGGTACAGTAAAACAAAGCTCATAATCATCCCCACCCCCCAGGGCTAACTCCAAGGCACGGCGATGGCCAAGGTCGCGCTCCGCCTGAGGGTAAAGCGGAATGCGGGTGGCATCAATATCTGCACCCAATTTAGCGCTCGCCTGAAGCACATGACCAAGATCGCTCAACAAGCCGTCAGAAATATCGATAGCGCTATGCGCGACTCCGACAAGTGCGCTGCCGAGCGCAAGTCTAGGCTGGGGATACCATAAAGCTTCCAGTAACGCGTCTTCTGAGCACGCGTTACCCTGGGCGAGCGCAGCGGCCGCCCCGCCGAGAAAACCACTTACATATATACCGTCACCGGGCTGCGCACCATTGCGACGTAGCGCTGCCCCTTTGCTGACTCGTCCGCCCACCGTCATTGTCACTGACAGTGGTCCACGGGTAGTGTCTCCACCCACGAGTGCGACATCGTAACGACCGGCCAGAGCCAGCAATGCGGCCGCAAACTGCTCTACCCAGTATTCATCAAGCGACGGTAAAGTAAGATTAAGTGTCGCCCATTCAGCGCTGGCCCCCATGGCTGCGATGTCACTAAGATTAACCGCCAACGCGCGGTGTCCTATCGATGCGGCTGGCTGCTCTTTATGGAAATGAGTCCCGCAAACCAGCGTATCGGTGACGACAACGCTTTCAGTGCCCGGGGTATGAGCAAGCACGGCGCCGTCATCGCCAATGCCAAGTGTGACCTGGCCTCGCCCGGCCTGCGGATGGTCGAAATACCGAGCGACCAGTTCAAATTCATCCATTAACCCGGCGGCTCATCATCGCCAGCGCTTGCGGCATTGTCCGCCAGTTGGTGCAAAACGCTATTGACAAAACGATAGCCCTGTTCCGCACCGAATACATGGGCAACCTGCACCGCTTCATTAATAGCCACCTTCTTGGGCACGTCAGGGCGAAAGAGAATCTCGTAGGCGCCTACCAGCACAATAGCCCTTTCTACCGGATCCAATTTCTCGGATGCTCTTTCCGAAAAAACCTCCAGGCGCTGCTCCAGCTCATCCTGATAGAGGGGGACTTGCGTAATCAGGTGGCGAAAATAGTCCAGATCGACGCCGGCGAAAGTTTCATCGCTGATAAACTTTGACTCAATATCACCTGGGGCCTGACCGGTCACCAGCCATTGGTACAAAGCTTGCGTCGCGTTACGCCGAGCCAGATGACGTGGGGAGACGGGCATGTCAGACAGATCCGGAATCGCTGATGTATTCCACCACTTCGAGTCCGAAACCGGATAAGGCATGGGTACGTAATGGCGTGCCCAGCACCCGTACCTTTCCGACTCCCAAATCGGCGAGAATTTGACTTCCGGCACCGAGCATCCGCAACTCACGCTCCTTGCCATCACTGGCAGCTTCGCCGCGCAAGCGCCGGTCGAGCTGTGCCGCATCTTCCGAGTATTCCAAAAGTACGAGTACACCGGCCGGTTCCTTGGAGATTCGCGCTAATGCCGCATCAACGCTCCAACGTTGGGTGTCACGCGCCTGTGCCAACATGTCAAAAGCACCCCGGTGGGCATTCACGCGAACCATCGCTGGCTCGTCATATTTGATAGACCCATGGATCAGCGCCATATGCACCTGCCTGAGTTCACCGTCTTCGTAGATCACCGCACGAAAGTCCCCGTGTCGGGTATTGATCAGATTTTCCGAGACCCTCCATACCGTCGGTTCTGTTCGCATCCGGTAACGGATGAGGTCGGCAATGGTTCCGATTTTCAGTCCGTGGACCTGTCCAAACTCAAGAAGGTCGGGCAATCGGGCCATGCTGCCATCGGGATTTAAAATCTCACAAATAACACTGGCGGGCTCCAATCCGGCAAGTCGGGCCAGATCCACCCCGGCCTCGGTATGTCCAGCACGGGTCAACACCCCGCCGGGCTGCGCCATAATCGGAAAGACATGTCCTGGGCTCACAATATCGACAGCCGACGCGTTCTCGCTGACGGCAGTGCGGATCGTATGCGCGCGGTCCGCTGCCGAGATGCCGGTAGTTACTCCCGACGCAGCCTCGATTGAGACAGTGAAATTGGTCGAGTAACGAGCATTATTATCATCGACCATTAACGGTAGTTTTAAATCACGACAGCGATCCTCAGTCAGTGTCAGGCAAATCAATCCACGGCCCTGTCCCGCCATAAAGTTGATATGCTCCGCGGTAACGAATCCCGCCGCGACGATCAGATCGCCTTCATTCTCTCGATCCTCATCGTCGACCAGGATCACCATCTGACCTTCAAGGTAGTCTTGGAGAATATCCTCGATGGGACTGACCGCCCCAGGCAATTTTTCGGTACTCATCGGCTAATTCTGATCGGATTTCTGAAAGGTGCGACAATCGTTAAGTGAATCACAGAACAGTCCGGCTCAATCATCACATTCCCGTAGGCGTTTAAGGTAGCGGGCAACCAGATCCACCTCAATATGAACCAAGTGATCAATCTGTAATTCCCCCAGGGTAGTCGCTGCGAGGGTATGGGGAACCAAATTTAGCTCGAACTCGACAGCAGAGGGGCTGTCAATAACCTGGTTCACAGTCAGGCTGACGCCATCAACCGTCACCGACCCTTTTTCAGCAATCAACGGGGCAAGTACACGGGGCATTGTAAACCGCATTTGGGTAGAGCGTCCTGCGGAATCTTTGGCAACAAGTGTGCCCAATCCGTCGACGTGGCCGCTCACGAAATGTCCGCCGAAACGATCTCCAACACTCATCGCAAGCTCAAGATTGACTCGACTCCCTTCAGATAACCCATCCAGATGAGTCCGCGACAGGGTCTCTCGTGATACATCAAAAGCCAAACCATTATCTGTAAGACGAGCAACCGTTAAACAGACGCCACTGACGCACACGCTATCTCCAATCGAAATATTTTCGCCGACCAGGCCCTCGGTCGCCAACTCAACCGCCAGCTCGCCATCGTGGGTAGACACCGCACCGACGCGAGCAACACCTTGAACAATCCCGGTAAACATATTCAATGCAAGTTATGGGGCCGATAGACCAAACGCAGGTCAGGCCCGATCTGGCAAACATCGCTAAGTTCGAAGCGCAATCTATCGGCTATGGATCCGATTCCGGGAATGAGGAACATACCGCGGCCATCGGAGCCCAACATATCGGGGGACTGGTAGAGCCACACTTCATCAACCAACCCGCCTGCCATAAAAGCGCCGGATACCGCAGCACCGGCTTCGACCAACACTTCGTTGCAGTGACGAGCGGCCAATAGATCCAGCAGTTGGTTGAGATCTACCTGCCCGTCGGGGCCACGCAGGCAAACCTGTCCAATGGGCTGATCGAACTCACCTGCGATCTGTTTTTCGTCGGAACCGACGATCAGTACCGGGCCGTCGACAGAGAATAGCCGTGCCGCAGGGTCAATCTGGTTACGACCAACGAGAACTACCCGCAACGGTTGCACCACAGGCTCGTCAAGCCGCACATTGAGTCGTGGATTGTCGGCACGAATCGTGCCAATACCACTCACCAAAGCACAACTTCGGGCTCGTAGATGTTGCACATCACTACGCGCTTCCTCGCTGGTAATCCACTGACTGCTGCCGTCACTGGCTGCCGTGCGCCCATCCATCGTTGCTGCGACCTTAAGCCGGACCAAAGGCCGCCCCGCTTCCATCCGTCGGCAGAAACCGGAATTAAGTTCCCGGGCGCCTAACCCGTTGTCAGCGAGAATCACCTCGATCCCCGCTTGCTCGAGCATCCGATGCCCCCGCCCTGCCACCTTGGGATTGGGATCACCCATGGCGGAAACCACCCGCTGAACCCCGGCGTCAATTAACGCCTGGGTGCAGGGTCCGGTTC
>JAAZYQ010000110.1 GCA_014239575.1 Gammaproteobacteria bacterium | reverse complement strand
TGCGCCAAAGGGTGCCACACTCGGCATATAGGAAACGCAGGCAATCGCGACAAGGCCCTGTTGTCCCAAAGCTTCAGTCTCCGGCCACAGGGCGGCAAAGTGATGCGTCCGAGTGACAGACAACGTGGCTACCCCATTTTCTTTGGCGGCCTTGGCCAGAGCATCCAGCGAGCGCCGGTGTGCCAATGGCGCATAACCCAGGTCCCCGTCGCAGTGGAGCACGACGGGCGATCGCATGGACAACTTTGGATCTGCATTGCCATTCACCTTGCCGCTACGAAGCGAGGCGACATATCCGGGGATACGGAAAAGACCATGAGAGTGCGAGCCGTCGCGCTCCGCGCGGGTAACGACATCGGCAACAGCATCGGCGTGTTCTTCGCTGGCGCCGGCACTAAGCAGGGCTTTATGGGCTAGAGCGTAGATCTCATCAAGAGAGAGAGAAGCAGTATTCATTGGAGCGCCTCGATTTTTTAGCAGTCCAGTATAGATCGGGGCGTCCAATATCGCAGCCCGGGTTAACGGCGTCGTCTTGGAAGATTCCGGTCGTTGATATCCTACAATGCAGGTATCGGATACTGCTCGGATTTCACGTGGCGAAACTCTACTTTTATTATTCGGCGATGAACGCCGGCAAAACAACGAACCTCCTTCAGTCCCGCCATAATTACGCTGAGCGAGGCATGAATACTCTCGTTCTAAAACCTCGAATCGATAGCCGCTCTGGGGAAAACCGGGTCCGCTCGCGCATCGGACTTGAGGCAGATGCGGTAGATGTGGATTCGAGTGTCAATTTGCTGGACCTGGTGGCGGATGCTTGCGACCGCCAGCCGATTCACTGTGTGTTGGTGGATGAATCCCAGTTCTTGAGCGCCCAACAGGTTGATCAGTTGACCGAGGTGGTCGACGCGTTGGATATCCCCGTGCTCGCCTATGGCTTACGCACCGATTTTCTCGGCATGCTTTTCGAAGGCTCCAGGCAGTTGCTGGCTCTGGCAGACGAACTACGGGAGATTAAGACCGTCTGCCACTGCGGCCGAAAGGCCACTATGGTGGTACGTTTCGACGACGAGGGACGGCCGTTGCGCGGCGGGGATCAAATCCAGATTGGCGGTAACGAAACCTATGTGTCGATGTGCCGGCGCCACTTCAAGGAAAGCCTGAAAATCCCCGCCGGCTGAAGCGTGCTTCTTTCAGTCCAAAAAAGTGGTCCAGACGTCGATGGACTCACGTTCCGTGGTGAGGTGATTCTCGATGGCATCAGGGTCAGAGTACCCCAGCGCCATACCACAGACTAAGGCCTCGTTTTCCGGCATCCGCAACTGCTCTCGGATGACTCGTTGGAATGGGTTAAATGCGGCCTGGGGACAGGTGTCGAGCCCCCGCCCACGGGCTGCCACCATGATGCTCTGTAAAAACATTCCGTAATCGAGCCAGCTGCCCTGTTCCAGCACACGATCAATGCTGAAAATGAGCCCAACCGGCGCGTCAAAGAACACGTAGTTTCGGCCGTGCTGGCGGTGCATCTTGTCCTTGTCTTCCCGGGTGATACCGAGAAGTCCATAGAGATCCCAGCCGATCTTGCGTCGGCGTTCAAGGTAGGGAGATACCCATTCTTTCGGGTAGTACGGATACTCTTCAGCATGCGTTTTGGCGATCTCGGGATCGTTGTACGCGGACAGGATCGCGCCGCTTAACTGCTTCAAGCGGCTGCCGGTCAGCACGTACACCCGCCAGGGCTGGATATTGGTACCGGACGGCGCCCGCGCGGCGGTACTGAGGATCTGCCGGATCTCTTCGTTCGGTACTGTCGTTGGCAAAAAAGCGCGCACCGACCGACGCGAAGTGATTGCTGCATCGACGAGATTTTGGTATTCGACTGGAGGAGAGGCGTTCGAGGAACTCATAGTAAGGCGTTTTGGTTGTACTAGAGGTAATACAGCACAAGACTGGCGCCGAGCAGCACCGCAACCCAGAGCACCATGGAGCCGGTGGGCCAGGCACGTGCCAGCGTCCCCTCGGGACCGTAGTGATGCAGCACCAGCCGCATGAGGTTCCGGCCAAGGCCCTCCCCGGCCCGGGAGGTCGCGTCAACCGCGCGCCGCGATGCGGCTGTAGTTTGTTGCACCCACCGCGGCGCGAGCCGTCGGTAGAGCCACTCGACATCGATATTGGTCGAGTGCAGTTCGGGGGGATAAATCCCTGCAACCTTAAGCCAGGCAAACGCAGCCGCGGAGAAGACCAGCAACTGAATTTGGGCCAGGATGTGGCTGCCATCAAAGGGTGTGTAGTCGACGGCAAAGGGCAGCAGATCGTAGAGCACCCAAGGCCAGACACCGATGCCGATGCAGAGCGCCGCAGCGATACCCATCGCGATCAACATATTCGTGGGCGCCTCCTGGGTGCGGATACCGCTGTCATGCGCAAAGAAGGCAAAGAACGGTATCTTGATACCTGCATGATGGAAGACGCCCGCAGAAGCGAAAAGCAAGGCCAGCCAGACAACGGGGTGTCCCTCTTCCAGTACGGCCACCATCACCATCGACTTGCTGACGAAGCCGCTGAAGAGCGGGAAGGCTGAGATCGATGCCGCACCAACAATACAAAAGGTCGTTGTGACCGGCATGCTCTTGTAAAGACCGCCAAGGTCTGAGCCGTTTATGCGTCCGGTCATGTGCAGCACCGCCCCCATCGACATCATCAGCAGTCCCTTGAATATCACGTCGTTAAAAGCGTGGGCGATCGCACCGTTGATGGCCAATGCGGTACCCAGGCCAATGCCCACGACCATGAAGCCGATCTGGTTGATCATGCTGTACGCCAGTACCCGCCGAAGATCGTTCTCGATGACGGCATAGAAGATCGGAAAGCACGTCATGACCGCCCCGATGTAAACCAGCACCTCGGTTCCGGCGAAACCACGTGCTAGTGCATATACCGCCACTTTGGTCGTAAAGGCGCTCAAGAAGACGGTGCCGGTAGGTGTGGCTTCAGGGTAGGCGTCCGTCAGCCAGTTATGCAAAAGCGGGAAAGCGCACTTGATACCGAAGGCGATAAAAATCAACATGCTGCCGGCACCGGTTAGGCCGATGTGTTCAAAGCGCAGCGATCCGCTCTGCCCGTAAAGGATAAGGGCACCGGCGAGGAGCAGCACACCGGAGATAACCTGGATGACCAGGTAGCGCATGCCGGCACCGAATGATCGTTCGGTCCGGCTGGCGAAAATCAGGAAAACCGAACTGACTGCGAGAAGCTCCCAGAACACAAAGAGTGTCAGCAAATCCCCCGCGAACACGGCGCCGAGTGCGCTGCCGGCATAGGCCAGTGCCGCAACGTGCTGGGTGCGATCACGGGTGTGAAGTGAAAAAACGATACCGATAAAAGCGCCGATGTGAAAGAGAATTCCAAAGAGCCGGCTGAGCCGGTCGACACGCAATGGCTCAAGTTGCAGATCCAGAATTGACATACTGACCAACAGGTCACTCGGTAACTGCAGCAGGGCGGCACAGCTCGCCACCGGTACGGCGAGCATGAGCGCCTGCCGGGGCACACGGGGCAGCACGGCAGCCGCAAGTGCTGCCAGATAGAAAAAGGCAAAAGGTGGAAACTCAATCATCATGGTCGTAGTAGTCTTCGTCTCGCATCAGGATTTTGCGCATCTCTTTCGCCAGCAGAACCAGCACTACACACGCAACAAAACCGAAGATGGCGTAAAAGCCCCACAACGCCTCAAAGGGGTGCACGACATGTCGGTGGTAGACGATGTCAGCCCCGGCTGTCAGCACGCAGGCGACTACCAACGCCTTCAGCACCCGCTTCACGTTTTTTTTGCTATCGAAGATATGACGTTTTTCCTGCATGATCACCTCATCTCACGAGCATGCTGGCCAGTTGGTAAACCGGTTCGGGGAAGAAAAAGAGCGCTACACAGGCGATCGTTGTGAAACAGATGGCCACTAGGCAAGGCAACGGCGCCTCGTGCCATTGCTCGCCCTGATCGGTGCCTCGCGCAAAGAATGCCCGCAGTGGGATAGGCAACAGGTAAGCGATATTCAGCAGGGTGCTCAGCATCAGAACACCGGCCAACACACCATAGCCTGCGTCCAATGCCCCGAGCGACAGATACCACTTGCCCCAAAGGCCTGCCGTCGGCGGCAGGCCGGCGATGCTGAGGCTGGCAATCAGAAACGCCCCCATGGTGATGGGCATCTGGCGGCCGAGACCGTCAAGTTCGCTAACCCGCGTTTTGTGGGCAGCGACCAGAATCGCTCCGGCACAGAAGAACAGGGTGATCTTCCCAACGGCATGGGTCGCGATGTGAACTGCTGCCCCCGCGATACCTGCGGCGTTAGCCAAGACCGCACCGAGCACCACATAAGAGAGTTGGCTGATGGTCGAGTAGGCCAGCCGCCGTTTGAGATTGTCCTGGTGCAGGGCGATCAGCGACGCGCCGATGATAGTGATAGCTGCAACCCAAAGGATCGGGGTGGTGGCGCCGGTACCTGACAGCAGGTCTAAGCCGAATATATAAATCGTGATTTTGAGAATCGCGAAGACACCGGCTTTGACGACAGCGACAGCGTGCAGTAAAGCGCTCACCGGCGTCGGCGCAACCATGGCCGCCGGTAGCCAGCGGTGGAAAGGCATCAGTGCAGCCTTGCCGATGCCAAATGCAAAAAGGGCGTAAAGCACGCCCAATACCAGCGGGGAAGTCTTACCTGCCAGGATGCCGCCAGGGTGAAATCCGGTTGTCCCGGCGAGATGCCAAGTCCAGATCACAGCCAGCAGTAGAAATCCCATGGACGTTCCCATCAAGATGCCGAGGTAGACCCGGCCGCCGCGTTTTGCCTCATCCGTTCCGGCGTGGGTAACCAGGGGGTATGTCGATAGCGTTAGCAGTTCGTAGAACAGGAACAGTGTGAAAAGGTTCTGTGCTAGGGCAACACCCATCGTTGCACTGATCGCGATGGCGAAGAACGCATAGAAGCGGGTCTGGTGTTGTTCACCGTGGCCGCGCATGTAGCCAATAGCGTACACGGTCGTTGCGACCCACAGCACGGCTGCAATGAGTGCGAAGAGCAGTCCCAGCGGCTCGATCTGAAGGGCCAGCGGCACGCCTGGCACGGGGGTGACCAGCAGGATGCTAGGGGATTCGCCTGCGAGCACTGGGGAAATCAGCGTCATGACCTGTGCGATCAGCCCGCCACCGGTAATAAGACTCACGGCCTCGCGCAGGTTCGGCCAACGACCGGTCAACAGGACCGCCAGGGCCCCCACCAATGGGGTGAGCACGATCCAGACCAGAGCGGATTCCGTCACGGTACCACCCCGAACAGGCTGGCGGCTGCCCGCGACGCGATACCCACACTAAGATCCGTATGCAACCCGAAGTACAGGTTAGCGATGGCTAACAGCCAGGCGGGAATCAGCATTGAGGCCGGCGCTTCCGCTCTTGACGTTTCTGCAGGCGGTTTTGCCAGATACGCTCTTTCCACCACCCGCCAGATGTAAATGACCGCCAGCAGGGAGCCTGCAATGATCACGACAGTAATTGGCCACCACCCTTTCTCCAAGGCCGCCAGTATCAGATACCATTTGCTGATAAAGCCTGCGGTCAGGGGAATGCCAATCAGGCTGAGCCCACCGACCACAAAGACCCCCATGGTCCAGGGCATGCGGTAGCCGAGCCCGGCGAAGTCCTGCAGACGGCTGCTCCCGATCCGCCAGGCGATGCAGCCCAGCGCGACAAAAAGCGCCCCTTTCATCAAAGCATGATTGAAAAGATGCAGCAAGGTAGCCGTGAGCCCCGCAGGTGTTGCCAAGCTGACCCCGAGCGCAAGATAGCCTATCTGTGCCACGCTGGAATAAGCCAGCATGCGTTTGAGGTTTTGCTGGAAGATCGCGACTGTGGAAGCGGAGAGCACCGCGATGGATCCCAGTATCGCGAGACCGAGCGCAAGCGGCATCGCACCCAGCGCAAATTCCACGCCGAAGACGGAAAACACGAACCTCAGCAATACGTATACGGCAACCTTGGTGGCGGTGGCGGCCAGAAATGCACTGACGGCGGAGGGAGCGTAGGCGTAGGCATTGGGTAGCCACAGGTGCAACGGGAAGAGCGCAATCTTGAGCCCGAGGCCTACGGTCAAGAAGGCGAAACCGGTGCGTGCCGTCCGGGTGTTGGCCACGTCCGGCAGCCGCTGCGCGAGATCAAGCATATTGAGCGTCCCGGTCAGCGCGTACAGCAGGCCAACACCGATCAGGATAAACGTGGCGCCGATGGTCCCCATGATGAGGTATTGGTAGGCTGCGGTCAGCGCCCTGCGGTCAGCGCCCATCGCAATAAGCGCGTAACTGGAAAGAGATGAAATCTCAAGAAAGACGAACAGGTTGAACGCGTCGCCGGTAATCGTGATACCCAGGAGCCCCGTCAGGCACAGCAGCCACGCGGTATAGAAGAAACCCTGGTTGTGTGTTTCGATTTCGCTTGTGACACTGGCCCGGGCGAATACCGAAACGACAGTACTAATGGTTGAAACGATCATCAGTACATAGGCATTAACCAGATCGACCCGGTAGGCGATACCAAAGGGTGCAGCCCAGCCACCGAAGGTGTAGTCAATCACGCCTGAGTCCATGACGGTATTCAGCATCAGGAAGGACATCGCCATGGAGGCCGCGCTGGCGGCGAAGGTGATGAGCCATGCTCCAAGTGGGCGGGCGAGGACAAGACAGAACGCAGCCGCAATCAGTGGCACCACCACCTGCAGAGCAGGTAACTGCTCGCTAAT
>JAAZYQ010000010.1 GCA_014239575.1 Gammaproteobacteria bacterium | reverse complement strand
GTGACTATTACTAAAGAAAGTGGGGACGCACGTCTGGATGAATCGGCCGAAAATGCTATTTTCAAGGCCTCTCCTTTGCCATTTCCCACTGAGCCACGTTATTACGAGTACCT
This sequence comes from Gammaproteobacteria bacterium, assembly GCA_014239575.1. Classification (GTDB taxonomy): domain Bacteria; phylum Pseudomonadota; class Gammaproteobacteria; order Arenicellales; family UBA868; genus UBA868. The sequence goes on along the minus strand of JAAZYQ010000010.1, from coordinate 33,646 downwards.
GAAAGAATTTAATTTTGTCTTTAAACCCTGACCCTTAGGAAAATAACCACGATGAGAAGGCTTGTTGCGAGAATGTTGCTGGCGTTGTCGGCCGGGTGCGTGGTGTTGTTTCCTACCTCTGTGTTCGCAGCCCTTACTATTGAAATTACCCAGGGCGAGGCTTCAGGCACCCCGATTGCTGCAGTCCCATTTCGTTGGCATGGTGACGGCGAGCCACCTGAAGATATTCGCGCAATCATTGCGGCAGACCTGCACCGCTCAGGTCGTTTCGATTTATTGCCAACGGCTGATTTTCTCTCTAAGCCCAGCGAGATCACTGAGGTTCGCTACAAGGATTGGCGTCTGATCAAAGCGGAAGCATTGGTGATTGGCCGGGTGATAGAAAAAGGGCCCGATCAGTTTGAGGTCAGCTTTCAGTTGCTGGATGTTTACCGTGAAAAAATCAAGTTTGGCCTGCGCTTTTCTGCCAGTGCGGCGCAACTTCGCCAGGTAGCGCACCAGATCAGCGACCGGATCTTTTATGAGATGACGGGCATTCGCGGGTCTTTCGATACCCGTATTGCCTATGTGACCATGAATCAGCAGGATAACAGCGACCGCCTGTATCGGTTAATGGTGGCCGATTCGGATGGCCACGACCCCCAACAGATTCTACAGACAACCAATTTGCCGGTATTGTCACCGGCTTGGTCGCCCAATGGTGAATGGTTGGCCTACGTGTCGTTCTCCAATGCCACTTCTGGCGCCAACATCTGGCTGCAGGATATCAACTCTGGCAATCGCCGGACGATTGCGCAGGTCGAAGGGACGGCGAGTGCGCCGGCCTGGTCCCCGGACGGCAAGTGGTTGGCACTGACGATTTCGGCCAAGGGCAACACGGATATTTACGTGCTCCAGGTAGCGTCCGGCGGCATTCGGCAATTGACGCGTCACCCGGCCATCGACACCGAGCCTGCCTGGTCCCCTGACGGCCGGCACTTGGTTTTTACCTCTGATCGTAGCGGCCGGCCACAGATCTACCGTATTGGCCGCAACGGTGGCGAGGTCGAACGGCTGACACGGGAGGGGAAGGAAAACGCTCGGGCATCATACAATCCCAGTGGCAAAAAGCTGGTGATGGTGACCAACCGCGGTGCAGGCGCGGGATACCAGATTGGTGTATTCTCTCTGGCTAGTGGCGAGATGGAATTGCTGACTGATGGCACGCTCGATGAATCACCAACTTTTTCGCCAAACGGTGCGATGATTCTGTATGCTACCCGTTTGGGCAGGGATGGCGTTCTTGCCGCAGTGTCGGCCGACGGCCGTGTACGACAGATACTGAAAATGCATGATGGAGAAGTGCGAGAACCGGCCTGGGCAGCAAGCCGGTAGTAGCCAGTAAAAGTTTTTGAATTACAGGAGATTGATGATGCGTAGATTTGGAACGGTTTTCCTAGTGCTCTTTTTGGGCGTGGCACTGGCGGGTTGCGCAGCGACCAAGAAAAAAAGCGGGGGAGTCGAAGTGGAAGACGCGACAATTTCCGATACCACCGACGCTGTCTCGACTGATGCAGCATCATCGGCAATCAGCGCAGAAGACGCGACCGCAGGGCAAATTATTGCGATCAGCGAAGATAGTACTGAGCTGGATGATCCATTGGGACAGCGGGTGATCTACTTTGATTTCGATAGCTCTAATCTCACTCCCGAGGCACAGCGGGTAGTCGAAGCACATGCACAGTACCTGGCAGGCAATCCGGGTATGGCAGTGGTGTTAGAAGGTCATGCTGATGAGCGTGGCACCCGCGAATACAACCTGGCACTCGGTGAGCATCGTGCCAATACAGTCAACGAAATTCTCCAAAGTCTGGGTGTTGCGCCCGATGCCATCCGCACGATCTCCTATGGCGAAGAGCGACCGGTTTCGATGGGCCAGGACGAGAGTGCCTGGTCTTTGAATCGTCGCGTAGAGATTCTTTACTGACGGCATAGGATCCAAGCCAGCGCGGTTGGCATCTCACTGCTCTCACTGGTCGTCACTCGATTTAAGGGAGTCTGATGGGCTCACGGGCGTATACCGGTTACCACGCGGTATGCGCCTTAGTTCTGGCTTGTGTTTGCGGCGGCCCGGTTCCCGCCGAGGCGGATAGTCAGACCACGACGCTGGTACACTCATCGGCTCCGGCGTCAATTGAAGATCTCTTCGATGCCTCAGTCGTTTTTGCCCCCGCCTTTGGATTACCTTGTTCGGGCGAGCGCGAATTAATGAGTTTGAACCGTGAAATCAATCATTTAGACAGTTATCCCGATAGTCAACCCTCTAAAGTAAAGAAACTGAAACACCCTCAACAGGGGTTGTATCAGCAACTAGACGGCTGCCGTTATCTGGAGTGGACCACAACGGCTCCCCGCTTTGTCCAGAACGGGGTGAATACAACATCCCTTGAGGCATCTGACTCCAAGTTGGCCGACGTAGCCGTCAAACTTCAAAGCCCAGTCACATCGATCGTCGTAGGCGACGGTTCTGGCACCAGCGAGACGGTTACTGTTGTCTCAGTCGAGCTCGCCACCCCCAGTCAGGCCGAACCGAGAGGCCTTGGTGAAAAGGCGGCTTACGATGCAGCCTTTGACCTTTTCAGGCGTAGCCGTACTCTGGATTCGACTTACGCCTTTGTAGCCTTTTTACGCCGTTATCCACAAAGCCCGTTGGCTGATGATGCCTGGTATTGGCTTGGCCAATCGCGCTACATCATGGGCGAGTTCAATGATGCGTTGGCCGCTATGAGTACCGTGCTGCAATATTTTCCCAAGAGCCCCCGGCAACCTTCAGCGCGGCTCAAGGTTGGTTATATTTATTACGAGTTGGGTGACGATGCCAAGGCGCACCAGATTTTGAATGTACTGCTGCAGGATTTTCCCGGACATCCGGCCGCTGTGTTGGCGCAAACGCATCTGGAAAAAATGGATCGGGAAGGGCGTTAAGGGTAGATAGTGCTCAGCTAGACTCTTTTGGTCGATGGCGACTGAGCCGTCTGAGCGCCTGTGCCAGGCTGTCGGATTTCAGGCTATCAGCGGTTTCGACAAGAAGGTCCGCGCTTTGGGAGTCTAATGGCTTGACCGGGCTGGCTTGTCGCGATTCGCCGACATCGAAGGGGGTTGATCGCGGTCGCACCTTGACTTTCAGAGCTTGTGGATGGTGGTCGGTTTGGGCGAGAGCGGTCAGGATTTCTTGTTGGCGCTGGATGACGGCATGGCCCCATACCGGCCCATCAGCGATGATCACCCAGTCATCAGCCGTGGGTTGCACCGCGGTGTGGTTGGCAATCTCGTCGCCAGCCGCCAAGCGCCAGGCGCGTTTTTCGCCGCTGAGGTCCTGGGTATGGACTCCATTGGGCAGGCCCTGGATTTTGCCGATTAATTGGCCTAGTCGGGTGAAGGTGTCTTCAGCCATGATAAAATTATTCGGTTGCGCCCATTCATCATCGTTGCTGTCTAACACAGTGTAGCCCCGCGGCGTACCCAGTAACAGGGGTATAGCCTGTCTTTTAACCCTATTCTTGGTAGATCTATTTGATGTTTAGTAAGGTAGCCACCAAAGTTTTCGGTAGTCGTAATCAGCGCCTTTTGCGCAAGATGAGCAAGCAGGTCAAGGAGATCAACGAGCTTGAGCCCGAGCTCCAGACCCTTTCCGACGAAGCGCTTGCGGCTAAGACTGCCGAGTTTCGAGAGCGAGCGGCTAACGGTGAGGACGCACAGTCCATGCTGGTCGAGGCATTCGCCGTGGTTCGCGAAACCTCCCAACGCGTATTGAAGATGCGACATTTCGATGTGCAGTTGATTGGCGGCATGGTGCTCCATGACGGCAAGATCGCGGAAATGCGAACGGGTGAGGGCAAGACCCTGGTGGCGACCTTGCCAGCGTACCTTAATGCGATCTGTGGCAATACGGTTCATGTGATCACCGTGAACGATTATCTAGCCCGGCGCGATGCCGACTGGATGGGTAGGATTTATCGTTTTTTGGGACTAACGGTCGGCGTAGTGGTCTCAGGGCAGGATGGCACGACCAAGCGTGAGGCCTATGCCTGCGATATTGTCTACGGGACAAATAACGAGTACGGTTTTGATTATCTGCGCGACAACATGGCGTTCAGCGCCGAAGACCGGGCGCAGAGTTCGCTTGATTTTGCCATCGTTGACGAGGTGGACTCGATCCTGATTGACGAAGCTCGTACTCCTTTGATCATTTCCGGACCGTCCGAGGACAGTAGCGATCTGTATGCCCGGATAGACAAAATCATTCCCTCACTTGAGCGCCAATCTCCGATCGAGGGTGAACCCAGTGAGGCCGAGGACGAAGAGGAGGGTCCGGGAGACTTCAGTGTGGATGAGAAAAACCGCCAGGTATCCCTGACTGAGGCGGGACATGAAAACGCTGAGCGGTTGCTGTCTGAGTCCGGTCTGTTGGATGCTGAATCCAGCCTTTATGACGTCACCAATATTAGTCTGTTGCACCACCTCTACGCCGCCTTGCGGGCGCACACGTTATTTCAGCGTGATGTTGATTACATTGTCAGCAACGATCAGATCGTAATCATCGATGAATTTTCTGGACGCATGATGCCAGGCAGGCGCTGGTCAGAGGGGTTGCATCAGGCGGTTGAAGCAAAAGAAGGGGTTGCGATTCAACAGGAAAACCAGACCCTCGCGTCGATAACCTTTCAGAACCTGTTCCGCCTGTATGGCAAATTGTCTGGCATGACGGGTACCGCAGATACTGAAGCGGCGGAGTTTCAGCAAATCTATGGTCTGGAGGTGGTCGTTATCCCCACGAACCAGCCGATGGTTCGGGATGATTTTTCTGACCTGGTCTACCGTACGCAAAAAGAGAAATACGATGCGATCATCGTCGATATCAAATCTTGTGGGTCTCGTGAGCAGCCGGTGCTGGTGGGTACAGCATCTATCGAGACCTCTGAATATCTTTCTAATCTACTGGGTAAAGAAAATATCGCACACGAGGTACTGAACGCCAAGCAGCATGAGCGTGAGGCGCACATTATTGCCCAGGCAGGCAAGCCCGGAGCCGTAACCATTGCCACCAATATGGCGGGTCGCGGTACCGATATCGTATTGGGTGGAAATATGGATATGGAGTTGGCGGCGCTTGGTGAAATCGAGCAGGATCAGACCGAGACTATCAAGCGTGACTGGCAGGCAAGGCACGACCTGGTGGTGGCATCCGGCGGGCTCTACCTGCTGGGTACAGAGCGCAACGAATCAAGGCGGGTGGATAACCAGTTGCGGGGGCGTTGCGGACGCCAGGGCGACCCCGGTACCAGTCGCTTTTATCTCTCGCTTGAGGACAACCTACTGCGTATTTTTGGTTCCGACCGGGTTGCGGGACTGATGGAAAAACTTGGGATGGAAGAAGGCGAGGCGATAGAACATTCCTGGGTAACGCGTGCGATCGAGAATTCTCAAAAGAAGGTAGAGGGTCGTAATTTCGATATGCGCAAGCAGTTGTTGGAATATGACGATGTGGCCAATGAGCAGCGCAAAGTTATTTATGATCAGCGAAATACCCTGATGGCAGTAGATGATATCTCCGAGACTATAGGGATAGCCCGTGATGAGGTGATCAGCGAGATTATTGACCGATATATTCCCCCGGAAAGTCTTGAAGAGCAGTGGGATGTGCCGGGTCTGGAAAAAGAACTTGAATCCCAATTTGGCCAGTCGCTGCCTGTTGGAAAGTGGCTGACAGGAGATGACAATCTCCATGAGGAGACGCTACGCGAGCGTATCGCGGCTGATGTCGCGAGCGCCTATGAGGCTAAGGTGCAGTCGATTGGTGAGCCGGTCATGCGTCACCTGGAAAAAGCGGTCATGCTTAAAACCCTGGACGAACAATGGAAAGACCATCTTGCGCAGATGGATCACCTACGTCAGGGCATTGGCTTGCGTGGTTATGCACAAAAAAATCCCAAACAGGAATACAAGCGCGAGGCTTTTGAGATGTTCTCAGCGATGCTGGAACATGCCAAGCACGAAGTCGTGGGCATTTTGGCAAAGGTGCAGGTGCAAAGTGAAGATCAAGTCACGGACATGGAGAACCAACAACGCCAGAGGGGTCAGGAAGGCCGACAATTCCTACACCCTGATTCTGAGGAGCCCGCTTCTCCTGACCCATCAGGCCCGGGGCAGGGAGTCGATACGCGTACCGCCAATGATCACACAGGGCGGGCGGTTCAGCCGTTCGTTCGCGATACGCCCAAGGTCGGCCGTAATGATCCTTGCCCATGTGGTTCGGGCAAAAAGTACAAGCAATGCCACGGCAAGTTGTAGCCCAGCGGGACTGACCCTGGCGGGTATGTCGACCATTAAACGCTCCCCACTCGCACCCGCACGTTTTCCACGGCTGCCAGCCGTGAAAGGTCTGCACCTGCGCACGGCCCGTGCTGGTATCAAATATGCAGGACGTGATGACCTGCTGCTGGTTGAATTCGATCGTGGAACGGCCGTAGCTGGCGTATTTACCCGCTCAACAACAGCCTCTGCCCCCGTGCAATGGAGCCGGCAGGTGGCAGGGACGGGGCGGGCCCGGGCGATGTTAGTCAACAGCGGTAACGCGAATACCTTTACCGGGGCCCAGGGTATGGCCGATGTAAAGGCCACCGCTGCCATGGCTGCCAAGACTATCGGTTGCCGACCTCGCGACGTATTGATTTCATCTACCGGCGTGATTGGTGAACCCTTGCCGGTTGCGCGTTTCGAGCAGGCACTACCACGAATGGGTCGACAGACAACAAAGGCCTCGTGGCTGCAGGCCGCCCGCGCCATTGGCACCACGGATACTTATCCCAAGGGCGGCACGCGAGAGGCGCGCATCGGTGACACAATCGTCACTCTGTGCGGCATCGCCAAGGGCTCAGGCATGATTGCACCGGACATGGCCACTATGCTGGCCTTTGTATTTACTGATGCCCAATTACCCGCACCTGTGCTGCAGGCTCTACTACAGGACGGAGTGGCTAGATCGTTTAACTGCATTACGGTGGATAGCGATACCTCGACCAGCGATACGATGGTACTCGCCGCTACCGCCAAGGCAGGCAATCGACCGCCTCAATCGTTAGCGGCGAGTGAGTTGAAGGATTTTCGCCGCGCGCTAAATGAACTACTCACCGACCTGGCGATCCAGGTTGTGCGCGATGGTGAGGGCGCAAGCAAATTCATTACCGTTGATGTCACTGGGGCCGCTTCAACGGGTAGTGCACACAAGGCAGCGTTGGCCATTGCCAATTCTCCTTTGGTCAAGACAGCCATTGCGGGAGAAGATGCCAACTGGGGTCGGGTCGTGATGGCGGTTGGTAAATCCGGCGTGCGGCTTGATCAGAGCCGGTTATCGGTTGCCATGGGCGGAGTCCTTATTGCACATCACGGAGAGCGCGCTGCGGATTACGACGAAACACAGGTCTTTGGGCACCTTAAGGGAGAAAATATATCGATTTCAGTGGATCTGGGAGTGGGCAGGGCTCGGTCACGGGTCTGGACTTGCGACCTTACCCACGAATATATCCGGATTAATGCCGACTATCGTACGTGATGAGGCGCTGGTGGTAGGGGTTGCGGTAGGGGTTGCGGTTGATCCGTCGGGACGCCTGCTCGTGGGCCAGCGGCCTGTAGGCAAAGCCTATGCAGGCCAGTGGGAATTCCCCGGTGGCAAACTCGAGCCTGGTGAGACGGATTACCAGGCGTTGGTACGTGAATTTAGCGAAGAACTGGGTCTTGAAGTCCTGTCAGCTCGGCCACTTTTTTCCTGTTTGCACAACTATCCTGATCGTAAGGTCGAGTTGCACCTTTGGCAGGTGACCGACTTTCGCGGTGAGGCGAGAGGCCTGGAAGGCCAGGAACTGCGGTGGGTTAGCCCGAGAGATTTGCGATCACTTGATTTTCTTAAGGGCAATCGTTCTCTGCTTGGGCGGATCTGCGTACTGGTGAGCAGCTAGACAGAGTTTAAGCTGGATACCGCCTTTCAGCGCCAGGCAAAGCGCGGTTGTCGCAGTTCTTTAACTCGGGTGACCCGGCCCAGCAAGGCGACCTCGCGGAACTGGTAAAGCATTGCCGCCGTCGGGGCGAAAATCTTATGCCCTATTGTCGGCAGCATTATCGAGAAGCCATCACGCAGCGATTCGTCATTTTTGGGTTCTGAGGTATCCACTTCTGCGCCAGCGAGTTCATCAACCGGGATAAAGAAGATTTTTTCAACCTCGCCAGGATTGGGAACCGGGGTTAGTCCCGCATCAGCACAGACCACCACCGGCGTGATGCAAAAACCCGATCGGGTAACAAAATCATCCAGCACTCCGATCACCTGATCGTCGTGCAGGGTTAGACCGATTTCTTCTTCGCATTCGCGAAGCGCTGCCTGGGTAATCGATTCACCTTCATCGAGACGGCCACCCGGCAGGGCATACTGGCCAGCATGTCGTCGCAGACTCTTTGAGCGCCGAGTCAGCAGGATAGCTGCTTGGTGATTTGTTGGCACAGGTATGATCACAATACTGACGGCCGCGCGGATCAGACCTTCGGTTTCACTGGGTAGTTCATCTAGCCGGCCAATATTCTGACGGACTTGTTGTTTAAGCTGTGAGAAATCTTGCATGAAGGTGATCAACTACCCCGAATCTGGTTACCCTTGAGCATAACGATTGTATCCGTGTAGAGCGAGGGTGTTTTTCGGACACCGGGCTTGCGAGTTAACTGAAGACGCGCGAGGCATCTGCCGGGCTTTGTCTGAATGGCCAGGTTTTTGCCGCGTTGTACCGCTCAGCGGGCTATTGCGCGAGGCTCTGGAGCCTGCGGTGCAGTGCCTCCACCTGGGCGTGCAGGGCTTGCAGTGATCCATCGTTAATGATGACCTCATCTGCCGCTTGGCGTCGTTGCGCGTCACTGGCCTGTGCATCGGTGATGCCTCGAAAAGCTTCTGCTGAAAGGCCGCTGCGCTCGCCGACCCGCTGGGCGCGTAGCGCTGCAGGAGCCTCAATAACCAGTACGAGGTCAAAGTTGGCGGCCTGACCGGTTTCTATCAGTAGTGGGATCGAGAATACGGCATAGGGCGCGTCAAGGGTGCTGGCGGCTTCATTCATGCGTTTGCGTATTTCAGGATGCAAAATTGCCTCAAGTTGCTTGCGCTTAGCTTCGTCGGCAAAGATCATCTGTCGCAGGGCGGCCCGATCCAGATCGCCTGAAGCACTGAGGACCTCCGGGCCAAAAACTTTAGCGATCTGTGCGACTGCGGGTTCTTGGGCGCGGGTAGCCTGGTGAGAAAACTCATCCGCATCGAGAACCGGCACACCCAGGGCGGCCAGGTGTTGAGTCACGGCGGTCTTACCGCTGCCAATCCCGCCGGTTAGTGCGATCCTCAGCATCGGCCTACGCTAGAGCCCAGCGATGTTGAGATAAATCGTATTCCATTTTTGCCCCCACAACAGAACCAGCCAGCCTGCTCCCGCCAGGAAAGGCCCAAAAGGCAAAGGTTCGCTGCGTTGGTGGCGGCGCAGCAGGATCAATGTGATCCCGATAGCCGCGCCCACGCCTGCACTCAACAGGATAACCAGCGGCAATAGTTGCCAGCCCAGCCAGGCGCCAAGGGCTCCCAATAACTTGAAATCACCGTAGCCAAATCCTTCACGCCCGGTCAGCGCCCGGTAAGCATGGTATACCGCCCAGAGTATGCCGTAGCCGGATACCGCGCCAATCAGTGCGGACAGTGGATCAGTAAAACCACCGATCGTGTTAACCAATAGTCCCACGGCCAGCAGCGGCAGGGTAATCCGGTCCGGCAGCAAAAAATGCTCAAGGTCGATAAAGGCTAGTGCGATCAACGCCCAGGTTAGTCCCAGCGCGGCAACAGTGGACCATTGTGGTCCTAATGTCAGAACCACAACCAGCGACAACAAGGCGGTAAGCCCCTCGACCAGAGGATAGCGTAAAGAGATACCCGCTCTACAGGCGCGACAGCGCCCGCGTAGTAGCAGGTAACTCAGCAGAGGCAGATTCTCCCACCAGCTCAGCGTATGCTCGCAACTTGGGCAGTGCGAGGGTGGCCAGGCAATGCCAGGGGGCGGCGTGGCACCTTGCTCATCTTTTTCCCACTGCCAGTGCATTCTCCTTGGCAGGCGTATGATCACGACATTGAGAAAACTGCCTATGAGTAGAGAAAACACTATCGTGATGATCGACAGTATCAAATCCTGTTCCAGCATCAAGGCCAGTTCGGTGCCCACCTTTGTTTAGTCGGTCAGGTGGGTTGGCTTTAGACCACCGATCCCATTTTAAAGATAGGCAGGTACATCGCAACCACCAGGGTGCCGACGATGACGCCGAGCACGGAGATCATGATGGGCTCAATCAGTTTACTCATGTTATCCACTGATTCGCGGACTTCGCGCTCGTAAAACTCCGCCCCTTTATCGAGCATTTTCTCCAGTTCACCGGATTCCTCACCGGTTGTGGTCATCTGCAGAATCATGGCCGGGAACAGACCCGTCTGCGCCATTGCGGTAGAAAGGGCCTGGCCGGTACTGACCGACTCGCGGATCTCCAAGCAGGCATCATGGTAGATACGGTTGCCGGTGGCACCAGCGACCGATTGGAGCCCCTCGACCAGGGGAACGCCGGAGCCAAACATAGTGGCCAGCGTGCGTGCGTAGCGTGAAATCGCAGCCTTGCGCAGGATCCCGCCGAAAACCGGCAAGCGCAACGACAGGCGATCGACCCCATGGCGCATAGCTGCCGAACGGCGATAGACCACAGACATTGCCATGAAGGCGCCGACGATAACGACAAATACCTGTATCCAGTAATCCCGAAAGCTTCTGGATAGATCAATCACCGCTGCAGTCAGCCCAGGGAGGCTGGCACCAAACCCGGCGAATAGATCTTCAAACTGGGGAATAACAAACACCAGCAGCAGTACCGTGACGACAAAGCCCACCACCATAACGGCCGTCGGGTACCACATGGCGCCTTTAACCTTGGATTTAATCTCCTCCAGGTTTTCCATGTAGGTGGCGACTTTGTCCATCAGATCGTCCAGGTTGCCGGAGCGCTCACCTACAGCCACAAGGCTGGTATAAAGCTCGTCGAACTGGCGGGGAAACTTTGTCAACGCTTCGCTCAGGTTGGTACCACTTTCTACGTCGGCACGAATGCGGTCAAAGACATCCCGAATCCCCGGGTGATCGGTGCCAACGGCGATGGCCTTGTATGATTGGGCGATCGGAATGCCGGCACCGAGCATGGTGGCTACCTGTCGGCTGGCAATGGAAATATCTTTGGGTTTGATCTTCTTACTAAAAAGCGGTTTGGGTTTCTTGCGAATCGTTTTGGCGCTGATGCCTTCACGGCGCAGAGTGCTACGCACAAAAGCGGGCCCCTGCGCTTCCAGTTCACCCGAGACTTTCTTGCCCTGGCGGTCGGTGCCCGACCAGGTGAAGGTTGTCAGTGTTTTTTTGGCTTTAGTGGCCAAGAGCTCAGGTACTGGTGACTCGCAGCACTTCATCTAGACTGGTGATGCCCGAACGCACTTTGACCAGCCCGGCCTGGCGTAGGTTCATTACACCCTCGCTTACAGCTTGTTGCTCTATTTCATCCTGGCCGGCGTTACGGATAATCAGGCTGGTAACGGCTTCACTGACAGGCATCACCTGGAAAATTCCGGTACGGCCCTTGTAACCACCAGTGCATTCGTCACAGCCGTTAGGCCCAAACAACTCTAGTTTCTTGTGATCTCCCGACAGTGAGAACCCGGCGCTGAGCAGCACCTCTTCTGGGTATTTGGTCAGTTTACGGCAAGTACTACACAGTCGGCGGATCAGTCGTTGTGCCATGATCAGGTGGACTGAAGACGCGACGTTGAAAGGCTCGACACCCATATTCAATAGCCGAACCACGGTGGCTGGTGCATCGTTGGTGTGCAGGGTAGATAGCACCAGGTGCCCGGTTTGCGAGGCTTTCACTGCGATATCAGCGGTTTCCAGATCGCGAATCTCACCAACCATAATGATATCGGGATCCTGGCGTAAAAAGGAGCGCAGCGCTGTGGCAAAGGTCAGGCCAGCTCTTTCATTGATATTGACCTGATTAATGCCCGGAAGGTTGATTTCAATGGGGTCCTCGACACTGCTGATGTTGACCACTGGTGAATTCAGTGTGGACAGCGCTGAGTACAGCGATATTGTCTTACCACTGCCGGTAGGCCCGGTGACCAGTATCATGCCGTAGGGTTTACGGATTGCGGCTTCGTAAAGGCTGAATTGTTCGGGCTCCAGGCCCAACGCTTCCAACCCCAGATTGCTACCGCTGCTGTCGAGCACGCGGATGACAACTTTTTCGCCAAACTGGGTGGGCAGCGTACTGACGCGAAAATCGATCTGGTGATCCTTGGACAACCGCAGTTTCATCCGCCCGTCCTGGGGCATCCGCCGTTCAGCGATATCCAGGCGTGACAGTATCTTGATACGCGCTGTGATTCTGGCGCTAAGAGATAGTGGCGGGGTTGCGATTTCGTGGAGTACGCCATCGAGTCGGTAACGAATTCGGAGTTTTTCTTCATACGGCTCGATGTGTATGTCGGATGCTTTCTGGCGGATCGCATCCATGAAAATTTTGTTTACAAAGCGCACCACCGGGGTATCGACCTCGGCATCTTTAGCGCCCGGGACTTTCGAATCTTCTCCAGCTATGCTGTCGAGATTGTCATCCTGATTGAGGTCGGCCAGTTCTGAACTGATGCCGCTGACAATGTCACGGATAACCTTGTTGAGCAGATCAGCATCAACCAGGATGGCCTCTACGCCAAAACCGGTCTGAAAGGTAAAGGCATCGAGTCCAGTGATATCGGCAGGATCAGATACGGCGAGAAAGACCTTTGAGTCACGTTGAAAAAGTGGAAGTACCCCGTGAGTTTCCAGAAAACCGGTATCGACTAAATCCAGGGGTCGCTGGCTAAGATCGAACGCCGCCAAATCCATGAGCGGCATACCTGATTCCTCGGAGGCATAGCACAGTAATCGCCCACGGTCGATCTCTGGCTGGGCCAGGGCTTCACGCAAAAAAGAGTGGCGATTTTTTTGCGAGGCATCATGGATCTCACGTGAACGCTCACGTGTGACCAATTGCCGTTCCACCACGCGACGTGACAGCCCACTTAAAGTGGCACCCTTGACGGCAATCGAGTACGTGGCTTGGCTATTTTCCATAACAAGTATCTGGTGGTGTCGTCCAGAGGAGAAGGTTTCGTAGAGTTAATCCTTTAGACTAGGCCGCCAAGCGATCTTTGCACTATAAATATAAACGAAACTGTAACAGATTATGTTAACCAAAGTGCAGCGATAGAAGTCCAGCCTTAGATAAAAGCACGGTTAAACGTGACCGCCATCACATTCACGACGTCCCTGGGTTGAATAGAATATCAGTTACACTACGGCAAGTGCCAGATAAACAAAGGAAGGGAAATTAAATGAAACAAACGAATGACAGCACTGATAGAAAACAGGGTGGTTTTACTTTAATCGAGTTGATGATCGTGGTAGCGATCATCGGCATTCTGGCGGCGATTGCGATACCGGCTTATACAACTTATACGCAAAAAGCCAGATTCACTGAGGCGGTGTTGGCGGCTTCGACTTTGAAAACTGATGTGGTCACTTACATTCAAACTAATGGCTTAACCGCCCTCACTGCTGCAGACAGTGGTGCAGGCTCGATTCCAGCCGCTATCGTAGCAACAGCCCTCTTAAATGGCAGCTCAGTGGCCGACGGCGTAATCACCATTACTTGGGCCGCTGATGGAACGGCACTGGCGGGGTTAACCTATATCTTTACTCCTAATGGTGCGGCATCGCCTATTTCATGGGCGGCCACAGGCACCGGGTGTGCTGCGAATTATTGCTAGCGCACCGAATGGCTTTTAAAAAAGATGCCCTCTTCGGAGGGTATTTTTTTGGCCACAACTTTGAGCGTCTGGATTCAATCGGAAGCAGTATAGGTCAGCCGCTATGGGCTTCGTGACCATAACAAGTTGGCGCTTACTCAGGCGTACGTGCACAAACCCAGATATCAACACGATTAGCACCGGCAGCTTTTAGCACTCTACTGATCCCGTTGGCAGTGGCGCCGGTGGTGAGGATGTCATCCACCAGGGCAATATGTTTGCCCTCGAGCGACCCTTTACAGTGAAAGGCATCTTTGAGGTTGTGTTGTCTTTGAGATGCGTTCAATGTGGATTGACGATCAGTTTCCCGTAGCTTTTTTATCAGTGAGCTTTTGGCGGGTATGTCGAGTTGTCGGCCTATCAGTCGCGCCAAAAAGACGGCCTGATTGAGTCCTCTTTTGCGTACCGCTCGCTGGGTCATCGGTACCCCGACCAGCAGATCAGGTTTTGGCCTGTCAGATTCACTGACCATGTCGGCTATCAACCCTGCCGCGGTCCGGGCAAAAGACAGCTGTTGGTGGTACTTCAGGGCACACAACATCTGATCTATCGGATCCTGGTAGCGCAGCGGCGCAATAACGCTGTCAAAGACGGGCGGGCAGCGCTGGCAGTGCCCGCAAAGGCTTTTATGTGACATGGGTAAAGCGCAGCGCTCGCAATAAGTCTGGTTAACGGGTAACTTGGCCCAGCAATCCTGGCAAAGGCCGTGGCGGTATTCGACTCCTAAACGACACAAAAGGCAGCACGGTGGCGCAACCCATTCCAGCAGTGACAGGGCTGTAGCTCGGACTGACTTGATCCCGATTAACCAGGCCGGGCGGTTTGGGGTCGCACATGGATCGGGCATGATTCCAATGATGCTTGTGAATTACGCCTCTGGCTGTGTCATTTTTCACAGCCAGCGCGTTAACATCCAAAGATTGGCTCTTGGGCCCAGTCAGGTGTACTCCCTTTGAAAAACGATTTTCCGTATCTTGAAGAAAGTGCTGTACAGCAGGCAACACAGCGCGCCGCCGATCTTGATCCTGCCGATAACGTACTGGCTCGCCATACCGGCAAGGAATTGCTCGAACGACTATCGCTGCTGACATTAACCCCCAGGATCATTCTTGATCTGGGGTGCGGGGCAGGGGTCGAAGCCGATCTGTTGACTCAATGCTATCCAGGTGCTGTGGTTGTGGGCCTTGATATCTGTGGTGCACCGTTATTTAAAGGCCGCCCTTGCCGATCCTTTTTACCAACCATGGGTGATGCCGGCCACTTGCCGTACCCGGATGGGGTTTTTGATCTGGTGGTATCCAACCTGTTATTACCCTGGTGTGATGTCGACAACGTGTTGGGTGAGGTTGCCCGGGTATTGTGCCCGGGTGGCGCATTGGTGTTCGCCACTTTGGGCCCCGATACCCTGTGCGAGGCGCGAGTCGCCTGGGATCATGTCGATACCTTTGCTCACGTGCATGATTTCACTGACATGCATGATCTGGGGGATGCTCTGATACACCATGGCTTTGTGGAGCCGGTGATGGATGTGCAGATGCTTGGCCTGACTTTTTCGGATATCCAGGGACTGGTCAGGGATCTACGTGCTCTAGGTGGCACCAATGCTCTGACGACCCGGCGGCGTACGTTGACCGGCAAGGATCTTTGGGATACCTTTAAATGCGCCTATCCCTTTCGCCAGACTGATGGGGGCAGGATACGCGCGACTTTCGAGCTGGTTTATGCCATAGCCTGGGCCAAGTCAGGTTCGAGTGGTAATGGCTCCAGTATTCAGGTGTCCATACCCCAGCCTTCCTGAAGCGAATCTCGGCTTTGGGCGGCTCCCCTGCCGTCCAAAGCCCTGGGAGCCGACGAGTTGCCAGTGCCAGGGAATACTATTTTGAGGAGCCAATAAGGGGATCATGCTTGATGATTCGGCCGGTCCTATGATAGTGTTCGCGCCAGTTTTCCTTGACTCATAGCCCCCTTTGGCAGGTGAGCTGCAGATTTATCTGCTGAACCCTCCGGGCAATCCGATGATGAGTTATCCCATAGATGCTGAGTTGGTGGATTTGGATAAAGGCATCAGTCGGTTGTTGCACGCATCACGTATTGGCTAAGAGACTTCTTTGATCCCGAATAATTCATTACTGTTATGAAGGCCCAGGTCTCGTCCCAGTCACGCGCACCGGCATCCCCGGCACAGATCTTATTGGCCTACTACGAGTTGACCAAGCCGCGAGTGGTCGCGTTGATTATATTTACGGCGATCGTAGGTATGTTTCTATCGGTTGACGGTATGGTGCCTTTGCCGACCCTCATTTTTGGTGCTTTGGGTATTGGGCTTTCGGCAGCATCTGGTGCTGCCTTTAATCACTTGCTGGATCGCCGTGCGGACCAGGTGATGGCCCGCACGGCTCGAAGGCCTTTGCCTAGTGGCACGGTTAATGGTCCGCGCGCAGTGATGTTTGCCAGTGCGTTGGCTGTGATATCAATGGTGTTACTGGTGACGCAGATCAACACCCTGACAGCGGCGCTGACTTTTGCTTCCATGATCGGTTATGCCGTGGTCTATACCGTTTGGCTGAAGCATGCGACCCCTCAGAATATCGTGATTGGCGGCGCGGCGGGCGCTATGCCGCCGATGCTTGGCTGGTCAGCTGTGACTGGAAATATTGCGCCGGATGCTTTAGTGCTGTTTCTGATTATCTTTTGTTGGACACCGCCTCATTTCTGGGCGCTTGCGTTGTACCGCCGCGAAGAATATGCGGCTGCGAATATTCCGATGCTGCCGGTCACTCACGGCGAGAAGCACACCTTATTGCAAATGCTGCTCTATACCGTGCTGTTGCTTGCTGTAAGTATGTTGCCCTTTGCCACTGGTATGTCAGGATGGATGTATCTTGTCGGCGCGCTGGTGTTAGGCGGCACTTTTTTGAGGTACGTTGTCCGGCTTTATCGTAACTACAGCGACGACCTGTCTCGTCAAACCTTCAGTTTTTCGATTCAGTATCTGGCTATGCTCTTTGCCCTGATGCTGGTTGATCATTATCAGCTTGCCTTGCGTCATATTCTGGCTGGTATGATGGCCTGAGCAGCAGGATCCCAAGGGTGCAAGGCGAGCCGACTTTACAGGTGCCCGTGAAATCAGGGTATGAGTCTGGGCCAAAGCCCTATGCGCCTGCGTGTGACCGAAACCGAGATCCGATCCTTGCGGTTTTGCGCCGAGTTCTTCCTGAACGGGGACAAGTCCTGGAGATCGGCAGTGGCACCGGACAACACGCTGCCTATTTTTCCGCTGCACTGCCTCATCTACATTGGTTACCCAGTGACTTACCGTCCCGATTGCCGGGAATAGCCCAGTGGTGCGATCAATCGAACAGCGATAAGTGTCTGGCACCAGTCGCCATTGATCTACTGCTCGCATCATTGTCCTTGCCGCGCTCGGATGCCATCGTCTGTATCAATACCGTCCATATTGTGGCTTGGGCTGGGGTTCAGAATCTCTTCAAGGCGGCGCGGGATTGTCTTTCACCAGGGCAGATCCTGTACCTTTATGGCCCCTACCGTTACGCTGATCGACCATTTGAGGCTAGTAACGAGGAGTTCGACCGCTGGCTCACCGCTCGTGATGCCCTGAGCGGTGTGCGTGATTTCGATACGGTACGAGATCTGGCCGTGTCCAACGCATTTGATTTGTGTTTGGATTTGCCAATGCCATCAAACAATCGTTCACTGTGCTTTACCCGCTGCGAAGATTAAAGTCAGCCTTGCTGGGTTTTATTGCTCTAGGGCCTCAAGAATTTCCCGGATAAGCCTTGGACCCTGGTAGATCAGGCCGGTGTATACCTGGATGAGGGATGCGCCTGCTAAAAGCATCGCCTGCGCTGAGGCCGCGTCAGTGATACCACCAACACCAATGATCGACAGGTCGTTACCGGTATAACTCTTGAGTTTGGCAACAACCTGCTGTGAAAGTACTGCCAAGGGCGCACCGCTTAGGCCACCCGCCTCGGATGATAGGGGGTAACGGATGGGGTTCAGTGGTCGGGTCGTGGTGGTGTTGGTAGCGACTACGCCATCAACACCCTGTACGAGCAACGCATCGGCGATCTGCGCGATGGCCTCCTCGTCAAGATCTGGTGCAATCTTGATCGCAATCGGGGTATAGCGGCCATGGCGGTCGGCAAGTTTGGCCTGCTCATCTTTAAGTGAGAAGAGCAGTTGTTTCAGGGCCTGGCGCTCCTGCAAGTCACGCAAACCCGGCGTGTTGGGGGAGGAAATATTGACGGTGACGTAGTCTGCCACGGCATAAACGGCGCGTAGGCCAGTGATGTAGTCACGTTGGGCCTGCTCGTTAGGCGTAGTGGCGTTCTTGCCGATATTGATTCCAATTCTCACCTGCGGGCTGTGGCGGGCCAGATTAGCCAGAAATTGGTTCAGACCAGCACTGTTAAAGCCCATTCGATTGATCAGCGCCTGCGCACCGGTTAGACGGAACATCCGCGGCCGTGGATTTCCATACTGAGGCAAAGGTGTCACGGTACCCAGTTCAAGAAAGCCAAACCCCAGGGTTTCCAGTCCGTCAACGGCTACAGCATTTTTGTCCAGGCCTGCGGCGAGGCCGAGCGGGTTAAGGAAGTGCAAACCCATCGCTTCAACCGGGTGTGAGGGCAGGGTGCCACGCCGGGCGCCAGTCATGTGCTGGTTCAGTGGAACCAATCGTCCCAGCGTGCCGATGGCAACAAGCGCAATCCGGTGAGCCGTCTCAGGATCGAGATTGAACAGTATCCGGCGTAGCGGTGAATACCAATCCAGCATCAGAACTGTTCTCCAGACTCAAGGTAGCGCCATTGCCCGCGAGGCAGGCGATCCAGGGCGACGCCACCGATTCGGGTCCGGGTCAGATTGCTGACCTTAAGCCCAACGAGCTCACACATGCGTCGAATCTGGCGTTTGCGCCCTTCGGTCAGAATAAACATGAGTTGGTGAGCCCCGTGCTGTGTGACGCGGGCGGGACGCAGTACGCGGCCATCCAGCGACAGGCCGTGACAAAGCTGGGCAATGGTGTGGGCATCCAAAGTGCCGGAAACTCGTACCCGATACTCCTTTTCAACCCGACTGTCGGGAGAAATCAGCCGCCTGGCTATACTGCCGTTTTGTGTCAAAACGAGCAGGCCGCTGGAATCGATATCTAATCGTCCCGCGACGTTCAACGTCGACGCTGCGGGTACAGAATCATTGCCGTGGCCGGGCTTGGCTCTGTGTTGATTTTCACGTCGAACCAAAGAGACGGCTTCGGGGTAGCCTTTCTCGGGCATGTTGGAGACGTACCCTGGCGGTTTATTCAGCAAGATGGTCGCCAAGGTTTCCCTTTGCCGCGCCGCTTGAGCGCTAAGGCGAATATCGGCATCGGGGTTTACCCGTGTGCCCAGTTGATTAACCACCACGCCATCGACCAGCACGCGATCCGAGGCGATCAGCCGATCGGCCTCGCGCCGCGAGCACAGACCTTGCTGCGCCATCAATTTGGACAGCCGGATCCCGGCTAACGCAGGCTTGCCCGGAAAGTCAGTGATCGCCCGACAGCCGTTGCAGGAAAGTAGCCGCAGCCTCAGCTGCGTTGCCGGTATAGGTGGCGGGAGTCAACTGTACCAGGCGCTCACACGCCTCCTTTGGAATCGGCAGTTGCTCGATAAAGCCTCGCAGTGTGGTTGGATCCATGGCTTGGCGTCCCCGGGTGAGCGCTTTGAGCTTTTCGTAAGGCTTTGGCACCTGATAGCGGCGCATCACGGTTTGAATCGCTTCGGCCAACACTTCCCAGGAGGTATCAAGATCAGCCTGTAACCGACCGGTGTCGACTTCAAGCTTGCCCAGGCCCTTGATGGTTGATTCCAGCGCCAGCAGGCAGTGTGCAAAAGCCGGTCCCAGATTACGCAGAGCGGTCGAATCAGACAGATCGCGTTGCCATCGACTGATCGGCAGCTTGTCTGCAAGGTGTCCCAGTAGAGCGTTAGCAATGCCCGCATTACCCTCAGCGTTCTCAAAATCGATCGGGTTGACTTTGTGCGGCATGGTACTCGAGCCGACTTCACCGGCAACGGTGCTCTGGCGGAAATACCCAAGAGCAATATAGCCCCAGATATCCCGGTCGAGGTCGATCACAATACTGTTAGTGCGCATCAGTGCGTGGCAAAGTGTCGCGATGTCGTCGTGAGGCTCGATCTGTGTGGTCATCGGTTGCCAATCGAGACCCAGTTTCTCTACGAAGCGACAGGATATGGTTGCCCAGTCGAGGTCGGGATAGGCTGCAAGGTGGGCGTTGAAATTGCCAACGGCACCGTTGAATTTTCCACGGATCGCTGCATTGGCAACCTGGGAGCGTGCATGCTCGAGCCGTGCGATTACATTGGCCAACTCCTTGCCCAGGGTCGTAGGACTTGCCGGTTGCCCGTGAGTGCGAGCCAGCATGGGCTCTTGGGTGAGCGGTATAGCCAATCGACACAAGGTGGTGATCAGGCGGTCGATGGCGGGCAGGATGACCGCTTTGCGGGCATTGAGCAGCATCAGGGCGTAAGCCAGATTATTGATATCCTCTGAGGTACAGCCAAAATGGATAAATTCGGAGATTTCCTGTAGCCCCTTTTCACCCTCTATTCTTTGCTTGAGGAAATACTCGATCGCTTTCACATCGTGATTAGTGGTGCGCTCGATTTCCTTGACCTGCCTGGCATCCTCTATAGAGAAATTGTCCAAAGTTGCCTCTAGAAGGGCTGTAGACGAGGCTGAAAGTGGTGAGACCTCGGGAATATCGTGACAGGCGCCAAGCGCTTCAAGCCAACGGACTTCAACTATCAAACGGTAGCGTATTAGTGCGAATTCACTAAAAAAAGGCCGCAAAGCGGATACTTTAGATTCGTAGCGGCCATCGACTGGCGAGAGCGCGGTCAGGGTCGTTAGGGGATGGGGGTCAGGAATGCTCAAGAAAGGGTGCGGATGAGCGAAAAAGGCAAATCGAATTTTAGCATGCACTGAGCTATTCTGGCCGGACTATGAAACGCATCTGTTTTGAGAAGGCCCGTAAAGGCAAAACTCGGGCTTAAACTGATGATCCGACTCAAGAGGATGTCTCGAGTTTGCCCCCATCCAGGTGCCAGATGTGCGAAAAGCTGGCTGAAACTGCAGCAACACTCACGCCGACTACCAATGCGCCACAGATCACGGCGGTTGGTGGTGAATAAAGTTCTGCCAAGGGGCCCAGTACCAGACCACCGAGCGCAATCAGACTGAAGGTGATGCTGTGGATGCCCATGACCCGGCCTCGCAGGGCATCCGGTACTGCAAGCTGCATGACTGTCATTGAACTGATGAGGAAGAATGATGCGCCAATGCTCGCCAGTGTGGCAAAAAGGCATGCCCCAACGAAAGCCCATTGCAGGTTATTGGCGTTTTGGGTGACGAGGGCAAAACAGATCAGGGCCAAGGCGAAAACCAGAGCGCCACCCAACATGATGCGCCCCAGTTTCGCGGATCGTTGTAATCGCCCGACCAATAGTGTGCCTGTTACTGAGCCGACACCGGTTGCGGAGATCAGCAGGCCATAGCCTTTTTCGCCTCCGCCCAACAGTTCTGAGAATACCGGCATGATCTGAACGTACGATGTCCCAAAGAACATTAGGATCCAGGTTAGCGTGATCAGAACGGCGAACAAGCGTTCCTGCCGAATAAAGCGCAAGGCTGGCATAAGCCCCCGGCCCCCTTCGGCCGGTACGCCAGTGGTCGGGTTTACCTGGAGTCTGACGAGGATGAATGCCATGACTGCAAAGCCAACAGTACATAGGGCAAAGATGATCGAAGTATCGCTAACGGCGATCAGGATTCCACCGATAGCCGGTAATATCATTCGTGTGCCTTGCCAGAGGATTGAATTCAGCGCCACCGCGCTCATCATCTGCTCTGGCTCAATCAGGGCAGGAAAGAACGAGACCCGGGCTGGCATGTCAAAGCCGGAGATCAGGCCGAGTACGGCCGCAATTACCAGTACATGCCATACGGCAACCGATCCGGACGCATCCAGTAGCGCGAGGATGGCCAGCGCTACGCCGGCAAGCGTGGAGGTAATCAGCAGCACTTTACGGCGGTTGCCGCGGTCGGCAACTAACCCACCTGCGAGTGTGGCGATAATGGTGGGAACGGCCATGGCACCCCCCAGCAGGCCAAGATCCAGCGCAGACCCGCTGAGTTCGAAAACCAGCCACGCCATGCCGACAAAATACAACTGTGTCGCTCCAGTGGAGCCGATGGATCCAAGCCAGAAACGTCGGTAGCGTGGTGATCGCAGGGCGTCGAATTTCATTTCAACCCCCTTGGCTCGGGGCCGTTTCCGGGGGCAACCCGCTTACCTTATCGTTGTAAGGAAAGATAATGGGTTGCGGTTCAGGAGGGGTTCGAGGATTTGGTTGGTGCCTGAGCGCTGAGTAGTACACTGATCCAGCGGCTGCGCGGGTCGCTTTCCAAAGCAATCTTCACCAGCATGGTTAGCGGGGTCGACAGGAACATGCCGACCGGCCCGAAGACCCAACCCCAGAACAGCAAGGAAACGAATACCACTAGAGTCGAAAGCCCGAGCCCCCGCCCCATGTAGCGCGGCTCGAGAAGGCTCCCGACGACGATGTTTGCCACGAGGAAGCCGGCCCCAACTGCTAATGCGATCGCCGGTCCAGCATCAATCAATGACAGGGTCACCGCCGGAGCGGCAGCGATAATCGAGCCAATATAGGGTACGAAATTCATGAAAAAGGCGATGGCGCCCCAAAGGACCGCGAAGTCCACACCCAGTACCAGCAGGTAGACTGTGATTGCCAGCGCAGTGATAAAACTCATCAACGCCTTGATGACAAGGTAACTGTTCACCGACTCCATAAACGCAGATAGGTTACCGATGGTTTTTTCGGGGTCCGCTGAAATCGCACGCAGCTTGTCGGGAATCGTGGCTGATTCCACCATCAAAAACAGCACGGTGAAGATGATCAGCATGCTGTTAGCCAGCAGGCCGCCGAATCCACTGACCAGACGCCCGAACAACTGGGCCGCTGCCGCCGGATCGATCAACTCTTCAAGACCGCTCGGTGGCAGCGTGAAGCCAAGGCCGCTGGCCCATAGCGTTACGTTGTCGATCAGAGTGCGCAGTTGGGTTTCGTAACGCGGTAGGGTATTACTGACTTGATCAATAGAAGCGCTAATTAGTGATCCGATACTGATGAGTACACTGCCCAGCAGTAGCAGGATCAGGGTCAGGGCGGCCCAGGTGGGTAATCCACGCCGGCGTAACCACTGTAAGGGGGCTGAGGCAATAATGGCTAGAAAAATAGCCATCAATAGGGGGATTACGATGCTGCTGGCCGCTTTCAGGCCGGCGATCACGATCACCAAGCAGGCAAGCACCAGGAGTACCTGGGTTCCAGTACTGGAATTTTGAGTTGTCAGCACGTACGGTTCGCTTTGCGAAATAAGACCAAAGAGGATGATACCCTGGGAGAGGTCAGCTGAGGGTGGTCAGACGGTCCTGGCACTGAGCTTCTATGGTATCTAGCTCTTGCAGAGTTACGTCAATATCGTGGTGCTGTTGCTTTAAGGTCTCGCGGCGCTGACGGATTTGCTCCAGGAAATAACGCAATTGGCCCGCCTCTCCAGGATTGGAGTCATACATATTGATAATCTCGCCCACCTCGTTTAGCGAAAAGCCCAGGCGTTTGCCACGTAGAATCAGTTTCAGGCGCACACGATCGCGTGTACGATAAACCCGCTGTCGGCCGGATCGCCCAGGCCGTAGCAGCCCTTCGTCTTCGTAAAACCGAATCGCCCGAGTGGTCACCCCGAATTCTCGGGCCAGATCCGAGATCGAGTAGGCAGTATTGTGAGCGTCACTGGAAGGGTTGGTTTGCATCATCATGGCCATAATGTCAGTATAACTTCAATTGACGTTTACGTAAACGGAAACTAAAATGTTTCGCCCGATCTAACGACGAAAATGGTAGCGATGAGTCAGAGTGCACCCCCCCTGTTCAGTCCAGAAACCCGATCCGACCCGGATCCGGGCTACCGAATCCGTTTTGTTACGGCGGCGAGCTTGTTCGACGGACATGATGCTTCCATCAACATCATCCGCCGCTTGCTACAAGCCTCTGGTGCAGAGGTCATTCACCTTGGCCACAATCGCAGTGTCCAGGAAATTGTGGATGCGGCTATCGAAGAAGATGTGCAGGGCATTGCGGTTAGTTCCTACCAGGGCGGCCACAGTGAGTTCTTCTCCTACATGGTCGATATGCTGCGCCAACGCGGCCGGGGAGATATACGCGTCTTCGGCGGCGGCGGCGGGGTGATCGTTCCCGAAGAGGTCCGTGCACTGCACGATTACGGGGTCTGTCGTATCTATTCGCCAGAGGATGGCCAGCGCCTTGGCTTACAGGGCATGATCGATGACATGATGACGCAAGCCGATTTTTATCCTGGCGATCAGGGTAAAGAGAATCTGGACGGACTGGATGGGTATGATGGCGGGCCACTGGCTCGGCTGATTACCGAGATCGAAAATGGGACTGCCAGTGAACTTATTCTGCGTCAGGTCCGCGCGGGTGCGGCTCGTGAAGAGTGCCGGGTACCGATTTTGGGGATCACTGGCACTGGCGGCTCGGGTAAATCTTCATTGACCGATGAGCTGATTCTGCGCTGGCGTATGGATTATGGTGATCGCCTGCGCCTGGCAGTACTTGCCGTGGACCCAACTCGACGCAAGACCGGCGGCGCTTTGCTTGGAGATCGTATCCGCATGAATGCGATTGACGGAGACGCCGTATTTTTTCGTTCCCTGGCGACCCGCGGTGCGAGCGCCGAGATACCGCCGCAGATCGGGGATATCCTCGCTGCCTGCCAGTGTGCTGGCTTTGACCTGATCATCATAGAGACCCCTGGCATCGGCCAGGGTGACGCCGGCATCGTCTCTCAGGTGGATTGTGCACTGTATGTCATGACACCGGAATTTGGCGCCCCGTCACAGCTTGAGAAGATCGAAATGCTGGATCATGCGGATTTCATCGCAATCAACAAGTGTGATCGCAAAGGTGCCGAGGACGCTTTGCGAGACGTCCGTAAGCAGGTACAGCGGAACCGGGGTGACTTCAGTGTGGAGCCCACGGCTATGCCGGTATACACAACCACGGCATCGCATTTTAATGACCAGGGTGTCACCGCACTGTATCGGGCCCTTAATACCGCTCTGGTGGCGTATGGACTGACCCCGAGCCTTGGGTTGCTGCCTGACCCACAGCTGAATTTGAAGCAGGCCGATGTAGTGCCCGTTGGTCGTGAGCGTTATCTGTCTGAGATATCCAATGCTGTTCGCCTCTACCACGAGGCGGTGGAAAGTCAGGCGGTTTTGGCGCGTCGATACCAGCATCTGAACAGTTGTATCGATCTGCTTGCAGCGGCAGAAGAGCCGACCGAGACACTTCAGGCGCTGGCTGAGGATGTGGCGGAGAAGCTGGGCGAAGAAATGCTGGAACAGATCAATGGATTCGATTCTTTGATTGAACGCTACTGTCAGGATAGCCTGAGTATTCGCGTGGGCGGTAAAGTGCGGGAGCAGACACTCAGTTATACCTCTTTGTCTGGCACTCGGATTCCCCGTGTCAGCCTGCCTCGATATACCGACGCTGGGGATCGTTTGATCTGGCAGTTGCTGGAAAACGTGCCGGGAGAATTTCCATTTACCGCAGGGGTATTCCCTTTCAAACGCGAGAACGAAGATCCGACCCGTATGTTTGCCGGGGAGGGTGACGCCTCGCGCACCAATCGTCGTTTCAAGCTTTTGTCTGCTAATTCCGAGGCCAAACGCCTATCTACGGCTTTTGATTCAGTGACCCTGTATGGATCCGACCCGGCACTACGCCCGGATATCTACGGCAAGGTCGGCACCTCTGGTGTTTCTATCGCGACCGTGGAGGACATGCGGACGCTCTATCAGGGTTTTGACCTTTGCAGCCCGACCACATCGGTATCCATGACCATTAACGGTCCGGCACCGACTGTCCTGGCATTTTTTCTCAACACGGCCATTGATCAACAGGTCGAGCGATTTTGTGAGGAGCACGGCCGGGATCCGGACGCAAAGGCGCTATCCAAAATTCGGTCGTGGACGCTGGAAAATGTCCGTGGCACGGTCCAGGCCGATATCCTCAAGGAAGACCAGGGGCAAAACACCTGTCTTTTTTCCACTGATTTCAGTTTGAGCATGATGGGTGATATTCAGCAGTACTTCATTGATAACCGGGTCCGTAAGTTCTACTCGGTCTCCATCTCCGGCTATCACATTGCCGAGGCAGGTGCTAATCCGATCACCCAGCTCGCACTCACCCTGGCAAACGGCTTTACCTATGTGGAATCCTACCTGGCCCGTGGTATGGAGATCGATGATTTTGCACCAAACCTGTCTTTCTTTTTTTCCAATGGCATGGACCCCGAGTACACCGTGATGGGGCGCGTCGCGCGACGGGTCTGGGCGGTTGCCATGCGGGAGCGCTATGGTGCGAATGCCCGCAGCCAGAGACTGAAATACCATATCCAGACTTCGGGTCGTTCTTTGCATGCACAAGAGATGGGTTTCAATGATATTCGTACCACACTTCAGGCTTTGATCGCGGTTTACGACAATTGCAACAGTTTGCATACCAATGCCCATGATGAGGCAGTCACAACGCCTAGCGAAGATTCAGTGCGAAGGGCGATGGCTATACAGTTGATCATCAATCGTGAATGGGGGCTGGCACGCAACGAAAACCCCCATCAGGGCAGTTTCATCATCGAGGAGCTTACCGATCTGGTTGAGCAGGCGGTACTCGCAGAGTTCGATCGTCTGGCAGAGCGCGGCGGGGTCTTAGGAGCGATGGAAACCGGCTACCAGCGAGGCAAGATACAAGAAGAGTCTTTGTATTATGAAACCCGCAAACATGACGGCAGTTACCCGATTATCGGTGTTAACTCTTTTGTCAGGGATGCGGTTGGCACATCAGCCGATGTCGAGTTGGCTCGAGGCACCGAAACGGAAAAACAGGGCCAGCTGGACCGACTTGCCGATTTTAAGCACCGTCATGAAAACCAGACCGGCCCGGCACTTGACGCCGTCAAATACGCTGTTTTGCATGGAGAGAATGTTTTTTACCCACTTATGGAGGCGGCTCGGTGCTGTTCCCTCGGCCAACTGACTGACACGTTTTTTCAAGTGGGTGGAAAATATCGCCGCGGCATGTGAGTTCCCGAGGCCTGCCGCACCCACCACCTTTACATGTTCTGACGGGCATAGGCGTGCTGGATCAGTAAGCCAAGTCTTAGGACGAACGGACAAGATAGCACTATGCCTTTTGTAGGGGCGCTACGGCGCAATGTACTGATTCTCGCTGTCTGTCAGGCGCTGATGATGTCTGGCAGTGCCCTCATTATCACGACTTCGGCATTGGTTGGACTGGCGCTGTCGAAGGAGGCGACCTTCGCGACGTTACCGGTGGCGTGCATGTTTATCGGAACACTCATGGTGACTTTTCCCGCTTCGGTTTTGATGAAACGGATAGGGCGACGTGCCGGTTTTATGATCGGCCTCATGGTCGGGTTTGCGGGCGCCATGGTCGCCACGTGGGCTATTGTGAACCACAATTTTGTTGCCTTTGCAGCCGGGTCCTTTTTGATCGGGATCCTGAACGGCTTTGGCCAGTATTACCGTTTCGCAGCAGCGGATATCAGTGGTGAAGCGTATCGTGGCCGGGTGATTTCCTGGGTGCTGGCCGGGGGAATCATGGCGGCGTTTATCGGGCCTAATCTTGCCAGCTATTCCCGGGATATATTCATGGGAATTCCTTTTGTTGGAAGTTATGCCAGTCTGTTGATTTTGTATGGGTTATCGATACTCTTGGTTTCACAGATCCAGATAGCGGTACCGGGAGAGCGCGAGCGTTCGGGCGAGCAGCGGCCTTTGGCGCAGATTGCCAGGCAACCCAAATACCTGGTAGCGGTGATCGGCGCCATGATCGCGTACGGCGTAATGAATCTGGTAATGACGTCGACACCGATGGCAATGGCCAGTCACGATCACGAATTTTCTGATACGGCACTCGTCATCCAGTGGCATGTGCTCGCCATGTTTGCGCCATCGTTTTTTACCGGAAATCTAATTGTTCGATTCGGCGTAACCCGCGTCATGAGCGTGGGAGCCATATTGCTGTTCGCCAGTATTTTGATTGGTCTTAGCGGGACTAGTGTGTTCCATTTTCTTTTTGAACTGGTGTTATTGGGATTGGGTTGGAACTTCCTCTTCATAGGCGGGACTACGCTTCTCACCGAGACATATACCGCGCCGGAAAAGGCCAAGGCCCAGGGTCTTAACGATCTACTGGTATTTGGCATGGTTGCACTGACCGCGCTCAGCTCCGGCGTTTTGCACGAGTGGCTGGGTTGGCGAGCGCTGAATTACTCGGTACTTCCTGCGGTGCTGTTGGCTCTGGGGTCGGTTTTGTGGCTGGGCCGGCGCAGACAAACCGATTAATTCTTCAAGTCCTTGAGTTTTACCGGCGCAGCCGCCTGATCAGGGCGTCGAAGTGTGTTTGTCCCAGGAGCACGATGACGTTGCCGCACAGGACCAGGCTGACTCCCGCTATGGTCCGATCTTGCCACTGAAAGTTTTCGACCCACGTGGATAACGCAAGAGCCACGATTGGGAACAACACTGTGGCATAGGCTGCTTTTTCTGGACCGATCCGGCCGACTAGAGTGAGATAGCAGCCAAAGGCGATCGCCGAGGCAAAAAGTGCGAGAAAGGCGAGTGAGCCGATATAGGAGCCGGCTGTATCGAACGTAAAGGGAGCGCCAGACCACAAACTGTAGAGCAACAAAAAGCAGGTACCGTAGGCCATACCGATTGCATTTGCCGAGACCACAGGCAAGCCATGCATCTGGTTGCGGGCCGATAGGATATTACCGATTGATGCGAGGTAGGTTGCAATGACACTGATAACGACTGCCGCAAATGCCGTTGTCCCGGTTTGCTGAATTTGTGGCCAAAAGACTAACGCCATTCCAGTAAGACCAAGGCACGCGCCCAGAATAGTCTGTTTTTCAGTTTTTCGGCCCAGTAATACAGCACTGTTGACGATATTCATTACCGTCATCGTTGAGAAGATCACAGCCAATAGCCCTGTCGTGAGATTGAAAGCGGCGTGGTAGAACAACAGGTAGTTCATTGAGAAAAGGCAAAGCCCCAGTAAGGCCAGATATAGATGATCTCGTAACCGAAAACGGAGCGAAATTCCGCGCGCTGTGCACCACAGCACCAGCACCACGGTGGCCAGTGCAAATCGGTATACCAGGGAAATCTCTGGCGCTACGATTCCAATCTGGTACCGGATAGCCAGCCAGCTTGAGCCCCAGATCAGCACAGTCACAAGGTACAGTGACGCTGTGTTCAACGGTCTCTCCCGTCGCGACCGCTGACGTTGAATCGCGTAGATTGCACTACCGTAACCTGATGGTAGCGTCTACGGCCGAAAGACTGATGCAGCTTCTGACAGAGTTTCCTGGTTGATCACACTTAGGTAGCGCGGCGGGTTTGGCTGGCGGCGAAACGACTTCTTGATGATGCTGGCGAGATTGGGTTTTTTCTCGGCGGCTGTTTCACCTTTGCCGATGCCGCCACCGAACTCAATAATGGTGTCGCAACCTTGGGTCGCGGCGTGCATGAGATTCCCATGCCACTGCACCGGGTTAAAGAGCTGCGAAAAAAGCCCTGCCCGGATACTGTTTGAGTCTTTGCGGTGAAAGACGCCGGAGCTGTTGGAGAGTACTTCGATGGCCGGCGAGGAAAAAGGTGTACCACTCAGAGCTTCGCGGAATTGTAGGGCGGCCTCGATCATGTAGAAAGTGTGAAACGCACCTTCGGTTTTGAGTCGCGCGGTGCGTTTTCCGGGGTAGCGCTCCTGGAGGTCATTGACCAGAGCATCCAAATCCTCGGCGCGCCCCCCAACAACGGTTTGGTCGGGCAGGTTGCATGCTGCTACGGCACAGTAATGCTGTTCAGCCAACTCCTGAGCGCTTTCAATGGGTAATGGCAGGGCCTCCATCTCGCCATCTCCCAGATCTCCCATAAGTTGACCTCTGGTTTTTACTAATTGAAGAGCAGAAGGAAAATCCAAAGCGCCAGCTGCAACCAGCGCGGAATACTCTCCCAGGCTATGGCCGGCGGTTAGACCTGGGCTAACTTTGCCGTTGGTCATTTCCTGGAATGCCTGAAGACAGGAAAGAGAGTGTGTCAACAAGACCGGCTGGGTATAGCGGGTCAGGTTGATTTTCCCTTCAGGGTCTTCAAAGGATAGTTGCGCAAGGTCGTAACCTAGGACCTCGCTGGCCTCGCCATAGAGTTGCCGTACCGACTCGAATGCGTCAAATAGATCTTTACCGATGCCTGGATATTGTGATCCTTGACCCGGAAAAACAAAAAGGATTGGGGAAGTTGCCATGAAATCTCACTTTTTAGGATAGGCGCTACGCGGTGCAGGGCGAGCCGATTGTATCGTCTGCCTCAACGGCTTGTACTGGTGCGCAAGCGGCGAACAGGTGTTGGAGATCCACACCTAAATTGAGTAGGAGAGTCTTTAAAGGGTAGGGCTGGCCTGAGAAAACGATATGTTGTCGGCTTGGGTTGATGATCTAAGATAACAGTGTATTCGATCTAAAATAGTGCACTGCAGCAAATTAATATTAATTTATTAATGATAGAGAATGCCTATCAAATCCTAAAAAATATAAGATATGAACCAATATTTAAGTAGTGAATATCTATTAACAGACTGTTAATAAAGAATTATTATAAATATTATGAAAAAAAATCCCGTCACAAGAGTGTGACGGGATTAATCTAAGGAGGAGGATATGAGAAAAGAATCGTGCAATGCACAAATTCTGTATACATAATACCCAGACCCCTAAAACATGTCAACATCGGATCACAAACTATCCCGTTTTTTCATCGACTCAGTTAAGGGCGCGGTCATTGCCAGTACGGTTGGGAATTTATTCAAGCAAAAACTATGGGCTTGGGCAAGAATCTTGCCTCAGCCTTATTGCCGGAGTGTCTAATGGCCCTGTTAATTGCCCGTCATGGACAGACTGATTGGAATGTCGCCCACCGTTGGCAGTCTCGAAGTGATATCCCCTTGAATGCCCTGGGCTATCAGCAAGCTAAAAAACTGGGCGATTTATTGAAGGCTCGTGGATTCGTCCCGATTCAGATGTTTTCATCACCGCTTGAGCGGGCGCGGGAAACCGCGGCGATTCTCGGGCAAACGCTGGGACTCGATGTTGCGGTTGAGTCCGCCCTGGTTGAACTTGATCTGGGGGATTACGAAGGTCGCCTCGAATCAGAGATTCGGGCCGGTGACAGCGATGCCTATGATGACTGGCGCCAAGGATGCTATCTTAAACCTCCGCCCGGGGGGGAGGGGATCCGTGATGTCGCTTGTCGGATTAAGGACTTTGCGGCTAACTTGGATGACAGCGTCGGCGATATACTGCTGGTTGGTCACCAGGGGGTCAACATGGCAATCAAAGCCCAACTGAGTCACTGCTTTACTCGGGAATGCCTGAATTCGTTTCGCCAAGACAACGATGAGATCGATCTGTGGGATTTGGATCGCAAGTGCTCCACCGGCCGATTACGGATAGCATCTGATGAGCCGCCTTCAACAATTTGATCCAGCGGTCGCTTGCGCCTACCTGGCCCAGCGCGATAAGGGTTTGGCTCGAATCATGGCTGGAGTGGGTGACTTGCAACTCGAGGTGCGTCGCAATCGGTCAGTCTTCGAGTATTTGTGTCGCTCTATCGTCTATCAGCAACTGAGCGGCAAAGCCGCATCTACCATCCATGGGCGATTGCTGGACCTGTTTCCGGGTCGGCGGGTCGCTCCGGGACAGTTACTGGCCATGCCCGTCGAACGGTTGCGGGCGGCAGGGCTTTCGCGGTCTAAATGTATTGCCCTTTTAGACTTGGCCGGCCGCGGTGCCGCTGGTCAGTTACCGGATACTCGGGCTTTGCACACGATGAGTGATGAGTTGATTATCGAGCGCCTGAGCGAGGTGCGTGGTGTGGGCGAATGGACGGTGCAGATGCTGCTTATTTTTTATCTGGGTCGCGCGGATGTGCTTCCAACCCGGGACCTGGGCGTACTCAAGGGCTACCAGAAAATGCGCCGACTGGCGACATTGCCAAAACCCTCACGATTGGCACGGGCCGGCAGGCGTTGGCAACCCTATCGATCCGTTGCGACCTGGTATCTATGGCGGTGTTTGGATATCGAACTGCCAACGGCCTGATTAACAGGCCTCAAGACCCGTTAATAGACGATAGCGTTCCATCAAGGTGTCGCGGCCTTCTTTGTAGTCGGGGTCGACCAGAATACATTCGACGGGGCAAACTTCAACACACTGTGATGTCTCGAAGTGTCCGACACATTCAGTGCATCTGCCCGGTTCAATCTGGTAGATCTCTTCACCCTGGGAAATGGCATCGTTAGGGCATTCGGGCTCGCATACATCACAGTTAATACATTCGTCAGTAATCAAAAGCGCCATAATTCGTGGTCGTGTGCACTCCTGCGTGAAGTGCTTTGTTATCGACCCAGTCGGTCAGCGAGTCGCTGGTTAACCTGGGGATGGAGAAACTGAGAGACATCACCACCTAGCGAAGCGATTTCCTTGACCATAGAGGCCGACAAAAAGGTGTAATTCTCTGAGGGAGTCAAAAACATGGTCTCTACCGTTGGATCGAGTCGACGGTTCATAGCGGCCAGCTGAAACTCGTACTCAAAATCCGATACCGCCCGTAAGCCACGCAGCACCACCTGCGCCTGGGCTGTGCGGACACACTCGATCAGCAGTCCATTGAATCCCACTACGCTTATGTTGTCGATATGCGATAGTGAGATCTGCGCCATTTCCAGCCGTTCGTTAACGTCAAACAACGGCTGTTTTGAGGGGCTGGCCGCAATCGCGATGACCACTTCGTCAAACAGCTGGCTCGCACGCTCGGCAAGATCTATATGGCCCTTTGTAATGGGATCAAATGTGCCTGGATATATTGCTTTGGTGGTCATTTACGGCGTTAACTTCCCATATGGCGGAATACTGAGTAGTGATACTACCAATCGCCGGTGATCTCAGCCATACTTTTACAAAAGCTAATCGGGGCGCGACCCCGGGAGGGAAGTGATGAAGGTTGTAGATTTTACCCAAATGGCTAACGGATCCCGCGAGGAGTATGAGTTTTTAGACAAAATGGAGCGAGAGTTCGTTGATGGGTTGCCAGATCGAATTTTTGTACAGCTGCGGTCGCTGGATCAGTCGATTTCAGGATATCGCGTCAGCCGATTAGCGCACTCACTACAGTCGGCGACCCGGGCACACCGTGCCGGAGAGACCGAAGAGATGGTTGTGGCGGCGCTGCTGCACGATATCGGTGATATGCTTGCCCCGCTGTCGCACAGCGAGATGGCGGCAGCCGTATTACGTCCGTTTGTCACTGAAAAAACCTACTGGATCATCAAGCATCACGGGATGTTCCAGACATTTTATTACGCACACCATCACGGT
>JAAZYQ010000109.1 GCA_014239575.1 Gammaproteobacteria bacterium | reverse complement strand
CTGTGCCCAGGCCGAATCCATGTACCTCGAGATAGGATGCATTAGGCACTCCGGCGAGCAGGTGAACGTGTATATCGTGAATCCCGTGGGATGTCACCGGCAGGCCTCTATCTTGCGCGATTTTGGCCACCTCTATCCACGGCGTAATACCGCCGAGCGTTGCCGCGTCCGGTTCTGGAAAATCGACATGCCCGTAAGCCATGAGGTGCTCAAATTCGTGAACGCTATGCAGGTTCTCACCGGTGGCAATAGGAATCCTGGTTTCCCGTTTGAGTCTCGCGTGTCCCGCGAGGTCCTCAGGGACAATGGGCTCTTCCAGCCAAAAGAGGTCGAATTTCTCCAGCGCATCGGCTGCAGCAATCGCCTGATCAATGCTCCATCGCATGTTCGCGTCTGCCATCAGCGGAAAGTGGGGGCCAAGAAGTTCTCGCATGGCGCTTACCCGCTCGACATCCTCCGATAGTCGAGCCCTGCCAACCTTCATCTTGATGGCACGGAATCCCTCGGCCAAAAACCCCTCGGCCTGGGCACAGAGGCCTTTCACCGGAAGATCAAGATCAATCCCGCCGGCATAGGCAGGTACTTCGGCAGAATCTCCTCCCAACAATTGCCACAGTGGCAGCGACTCGCGCTTACCGCGCAAGTCCCACAGTGCAATATCCACTGCAGCCATGGCAAATGAGGCCATGCCGCCGCGGCCCACAAAATGCAGCCGCCACCACATCTGTTTCCAGAGTGTATCGATAGCACCCGGGTCTGCCCCCTGCAAAAGAGGTGTTAGATCCGAGTCGATGATATTCCAGATGGCACCGGTTCCGATGTTGTTCACGGTATAGGTGTAGCCCAGGCCGATCTGCCCACGCTCGTCTACCAGTCGAACCACAACCAGCCCGAAATCAGACATCTCCCCGTGGGTGGAATCAGATAGTGGTGTCTCCAGCGGCACGCGATACTGATCCGTGTGTACTTCTACTATGGGCATAAAGACTTCCTGGGGTGTCGAATTCACCCCTGTTTGTTCGAAAGATACTCCAAATCCAAGAGCGAGGGCCATTTGTGCACCACCCAGTAAAGTGCCACGATACCTTCACTGGCCAAAATGGCGATGGCAGCGCGGGCTCCGAGCCAATCCGCCAACCAACCGATGTGAAGAAATCCAATGGGCGCCATACCAACGCAGACAGACAGAAGGCCCATCATCAGGCTGCGAGCCTCCTCCGGCGCTTTCAACAAAATGAGCGTGCTCTGCATTGCCGCAAAGGCGGCAACACCCAAGCCAACCAGCAACAGGCATACTGCAGAGCCCGCGGAAAAGGTCAACTGGGAGAAAATCACGGCAGCCACGAGATACAAACTGATCCCGGATACGTACAGCCTGCGGTAGTGTCGCACTTGACCCACGCCGACAATCAGCAACGCCCCCACCAGAGCGCCAAAGCCCTCGGCGCTCATCAGCAAACCCACATGAAACGAGTTCAATCCGAGAATTTCCTTGCCGATCACTGGAATCATGGAAACGAATGGGAAACCCCATAAGTTGAACACCACGGTAACCATCAAGACCCCCGCCAGTGGCGGACGGCTTCTCAGCAGCGACAAGCTTTGGGTAATGGCGGAGAACGCTCCATGGCCACTGTGCCGAGGCGAACGGGTTTTGGGGCGAAGCGATGCAGTCCACAGCAGCGCCAACACATAGGCCATCGCAGCAAACCCATACACACCGGTTAACCCCACCCATTGCAGGAACACGCCCCCCAGAATGGGGCCCAGCATCCGGGTTCCGTTATTGGTCACGGTGTCCAGGCTCATGGCATGCCCTATCGAGCCCGCATCCACCGCCCCACCCAGCAATGTTTTTCGAACCGGAAAGTCCAGCACCCAGAACATTCCGCTCACAAACGTGCCCAGACCAATGTGCCAAAGCTGAATCTGTCCCGTTGTGCTGAGAAATGCGAGTAATGCTGACACGCCGATCATGGCGATGATTCCAGACATCAGCATGCGCCGATGACCAAGGCGCTCTACGATAGCGGCCGCCAGAATGCCAAAACAGGCCAGCGGGGCCATGCGCAAAATCAACATTAATGCCACCTGAGAAGGCGAGCCTGTCAAGTCAAAGACAAACACGCCGACCGCCAGCATCTCGAGCCACCTGATCGTGCTGGATACGGCACCGATACCCCACAGGCGCAAGAACTCTGGATTTTGGAACAACGCCCAACGACCCGCGAGGCGTTTTGCTTGTACTGAGCGGGCTCTCATAAGATCATGCTAGTACAATGAGGCTATCTTGGGTACAGCGCTTCTGTGAGAGTTTCATATCGTCCCTCGACATCTGGTGCGCGCGCCATGATCATGCTACCGTCTTGGCCTCGCCCGTAATTCTGACCCACCACGTTACAGATCGAATATGCCCGAAATTGAAAGACTGCTGTTGGACGACCTGCCAGCGCCCGTCAGCCATTACTGTCATGTGGTTCGTGCTGGTGATCGAGTCTGGGTATCCGGCATGGTGGGAATTCGCAAAGACGGGTCGATTCCCGAGGATGTCGTGGGCCAGTTTCAGGTTGCCATGGATTGGGTAGATCGTGCCCTGCGGGCAGCGGGCGGGCGTCCCGAACATATCGTGAAGGTACAGGTCTTTCTGACCGACATCAACGACCGGGCCAAAATTAACCCACTGCGCCAGGATTACTTTGGAAAGCACCGCCCTGCATCGACGCTGGTTGAAGTATCCGCACTCATCACGCCGCAACTCAAGGTAGAAATTGAAGCCGAAGCGATACTAGGGTAAGCGGGGGTGAGTGTAGCCATTGAAAGTCTCCGACAGGAAAGAACGTGAACCCTCGTAAGGTCGTTGTCATCGGTGCTGTTCATTCGGCAGGCATTTCGATCCTCGAAGCTCGCTCAGACGTTGAGTGCGAGATTATCCGTGATGTCTCAGAAGACAATCTGTGCCAAGCCGTGCAAAAAGCCCATGGCTTGCTGGTGCGCACTGCGGCTATCACACCACGGGTTATTGCTGCGGCCCAAGAACTTGAAGTGGTCTCCCGCCACGGCGTGGGCTACGACAATGTCGACGTTAAATCGCTCACCGCCAGAGGAATTCCGCTGGCACTGGCCGTAGGCGGCAATGCGGTATCGGTCGCCGAGCAAACAATGCATCTCATTCTAGCGCTCACCAAACAGGGGTTTCGCTACGACCGGGCCACGCGGGA
This sequence comes from Gammaproteobacteria bacterium, assembly GCA_014239575.1. Lineage (GTDB taxonomy): Bacteria > Pseudomonadota > Gammaproteobacteria > Arenicellales > UBA868 > UBA868. Next base: position 3,594 of record JAAZYQ010000109.1, on the reverse strand, counting down.
AGGTCGATTCGACTTTCGAGAGCAACCGGCAGCCTCCTGCCTTGAAGGAAAATCGCTTCTGATCATCGGCTTTGGCCGAGCCGGCAGTCGGGTTGCTGCACGGGCGGGGGCGTTCGATATGGATCTTCATGCTATTGATCCGTACATTGACCCGGACATTATCCGCCGAGCGGGTGGCACGGTCGTCACCGATCTTCGAGCCATTTTGCCACAAATGGACGTTGTTACCATTCATTGTCCCAAAACCACCGAAACGCTAGACCTGATTGGGCGAGAAGAACTCGACGCCATGAAGCCATCAGCCATACTCATCAACACAGCGAGGGGCGGCATCATCAACGAGGCCGATCTCTACCAAGCACTTTCTTCGGGTAACATTGCAGGCGCTGGCATTGATGTGTTTGAGGAAGAACCTCCCAAACTGGATCATCCATTGCTCGGACTGGATAACATCGTACTGAGCCCCCATTGTGCCGGGGTAACACGCGAGTCGAGCGTTCGCGTGGCACAGATCGCAGCCCAGAATGTGCTGGCTGCATTTGACGGAACACTGGCGGCGGAAATGGTCATCAACCGTACAGTACTCCAGTAACCCGTCGGAAATGATCAAGCTGATGAATCACGTCGATCTCTCTTATCAAGACGCTATCAAGTCGAACGCATGATGATCGTTGCCCAGAATCTGGTCCGACGTTACGGCAGCACGATCGCCGTAGATGACGTTAGTTTCGAGATTGCTCAAGGTGAGGTCGTCGGCTTGCTCGGCCACAATGGGTCGGGCAAAACCACCATCATGAAGATGTTAACCGGTTTTCTTGAGCCGACGGCTGGGCAGATCACCCTAAACGGCTTGGACATTGGTGAGCAAACTCGTTCAGCCCAGGCATGCATTGGATACCTGCCTGAGAATTGTCCGGTCTGGCCCGATATGCATGTGGCGGACTACCTCGATTATCAGGCCTGCCTGCACGGTCTTGGCCCTTCGGAACGCGACCGCGCGGTCGTTCGCGCAATACAGCGTACGGGCCTAAAAGATCGAGCAACCGAAATGATCCGAACTTTGTCCCGAGGGTACCGTCAGCGACTGGGCGTTGCCCAGGCCATTCTCCACGAGCGGCAAATCGTGATCTTGGATGAACCAACCAATGGACTCGATCCCACCCAGATTCTTGAGATGCGCTCACTCATCAAAGATCTGGCCAAACACTCAACCATCCTCATTTCGACTCATATCCTGCAGGAAGTGCAAGCGGTCTGTGAGCGGGTCTTGATCCTGCGCGCGGGACGGCTTGCGCTCGATTCAAGGATCGAAGATCTGGAGCAAAATCAGCGCTTGCTCATCGTTGTCGGTGCCGATGGGAAAAGCGTGTTGGACGGTATCCGGGGGGTCGAAAGCATAACGCAGCGGGCCACAAACGATAGTCTCGTCCACTATGTGGTGGACGTATCGCGCGATTGTGCATCGGATATTGCACAGGCGATTCATGCAGCGGGCTTAAAACTGCACCTTCTGCAGCCCGAACGACAAACCCTGGAGAGTGTTTTTGCGGCTGTCAATGAACCCCAGCCTGAACCGAAGTCCTAAGATGTCAGAAACTGCCAGAATCATACGAAAGGAATTTACCGAGTTTTTCGCCTCGCCGGCGGCGGTGCTATTCCTGGGCGCTTTCCTCGCGGCAATGCTGTTCCTGTTTTTCTGGATCGAAACTTTCTTCGCCAGAAACATCGCCGATGCGCGGCCGTTGTTCAAGTGGTTGCCGGTGCTACTGATTTTTCTGGCAGCAACCCTGACCATGCGAACCTGGTCTGAAGAACGGCGCTCGGGCACGATCGAGAATCTGTTAACCAGTCCAGTCAACCGACTGCATCTGGTACTGGGCAAGTTTCTCTCGGGTCTAATGCTTGTGGCGGTGGCACTGGCGCTTACGATTCCATTACCGGTCACGGTTTCGCTATTAGGGCCTATGGATTGGGGCCCGGTCATTGGCGGCTATCTGGCCGCACTATTTTTGGCGGGCGCCTACCTGTCGATTGGCGTTTACATGAGCGTCCAAACCGATAATCCGATCGTCGCCTGGATCTTGACGACAGTAGTCTGCGCTGCTTTTTACTTGATCGGATCACCCATGATTACCGGTTTATTCGGATATCACATTGGTGGGTTCCTAATGCTGCTTGGCACGGGCTCTCGATTTGATTCGGTGACCCGCGGCGTTCTCGACTTACGCGATCTGTATTTTTATGCCTCTATTATCGGCGTTTTCCTGACACTCAACCTGTTTTCGCTGGAGAGGATCTGTTGGGCGGGAAACCCCAGGCGTCGTCATCATATCCGCTGGTGGTGCGCGATCGTGCTCACTCTCGCCAATCTGGTTGCTGCCAACTTCTGGCTTCAGCCAATTAGTTCGGCCCGCGTGGACATCACCCGGGACCAAATGTATTCACTCTCGGAAGCCACGGAACGGTACTTAAGTCAGCTACAAGAGCCGCTACTGATCCGTGGATATTTCTCAGCCAAGACTCATCCGTTACTGGCCCCACTGGTTCCTAGAATTCACGATCTATTGGAGGAATATGCCGAGCTGGGCCGGGGTAAGGTGCGAGTCGAATTTGTTGATCCACACACCAATCAAGCGTTGGAAGAAGAGGCCGCAAGCAAGTACGGCATTAGGCCGATACCGTTCCAGATAGCGAACCGGCACCAATCCGGAGTCGTCAATTCCTACTTTCACATCGTCGTCTCGTATGCGGATCAGACTGAAACGCTGGATTTCGAAGAACTCACTGAGTTCAAGGCGGGCAGTGGTGAAGGCTTGGAGGTGGCACTGAAAAACCCAGAGTACTCCATTACCAGCAGCATCAAAAAAGCATTGACCAGTTATCGCACAGGCGGAAATCCGTTTGATTCACTCACTGGAAAAGTGACCTTTCGTGGGTATATTTCACCAGCGAATCAACTTCCCGATTCACTATCCACGCTGCGCCACGACCTGGAGGCGGTACTGACCGAGCTACAGAACGAATCAGATGGCAAATTCAACATAATTGTCTCCGACCCCGAAGCAAAGGGAGGCGCCCTAGCCCGGCAAATCAGTGAGCGTTATGGCTTTCGCCCCCAGCGCGCTGATCTCTTCGATCAATCGCCATTTTGGTTTTCGATGTTGATGGAGCGAGGGGGGGAAGCCATTCAGGTACCGATGCCAGAAAACTTAGGCCAAGAAGCCATTCGACGTACGCTGGTTGCCAGTCTAAAACGTTTGGCGCCTGGTTTTCTCAAGACCGTCGCGTTATTTGAGCCGCCCACCGGCCCAACTCCGGTCGGATACCAATACCTCGGCAATGCTTTGATGGAAAACAACCGAGTGACCAATACGGACCTGAGGGGCGGGCGGGTACCAGAAGACGTAGATCTCTTGATAGTCGTCGCTCCGTATCAACTTAACGAAAGACAGGTTTTCGCTATAGACCAGTTCTTGATGCAGGGAGGCACGGTTTTCTTATCCACCTCCACACGTAACATCCACGTCGAAGCCAATTTGGAAGTACGGGCGCATCAGTCCGGCCTGCAACAGTGGCTTGCACATCACGGCCTGG
>JAAZYQ010000108.1 GCA_014239575.1 Gammaproteobacteria bacterium | reverse complement strand
TCTGGTACTCGCCGCGGGGCGCTCGCTTCGAGCAGGAGGCCCCAATAAACTTTTACTCCCCTGGCAGGATAAAGCTGTTGTTGCGCACGCCGTCGATGCCGCGCTGGCCTCGCGGGTCAGCACCGTTCATGTGGTGACGGGCCACGACCCTGCTCCCCTGCAGGAGGTGCTGCAGGGGCGGGAGGTAAACTGGATCCACAATCCGAAATACCAAAGTGGCATCAGCACTTCCATCAACGCGGGTGTGACTGAGTTGCCCGATCAACTCGATGGTATGGTGCTCTGTCTTGGCGACATGCCGTGGGTGAGCGACCGACAGATCAACCGCTTGATCGATGGCTTCCGTCCGGATGCGGTCCGCGTTGCCTGCTTTGGTAAGCGCCGGGGACACCCAGCGCTCTTTCCCCGCGCTTGGTTTGAAAAACTGCTTGCCTTAACGGGAGACGATCTCGCGCGATGCCTTTTTGATCATCTTGCCTCAGCCGTTGTCGAAGTGCCTATGGCAAACGATGCGGTCCTGCGGGATGTCGATTACGAAGAGGACCTGATGCCAACGCCGGTTGGCATGATTGCGCAATAATCAATCCTGTGGTGGCGGCTACTGTCGACGGCCTTTCTTCAGATAGAGTATCTAGAACTCATATAGAACCAAGGAAGGAAGACTTCTGCCAGGAGCCGAGTTCGCTGTAAAAAGCAGCCTGAGTTGCGCAACATAAACGCCGCATGCGCGATCAGTTCGTTGAAGTCATCCGTTTCCACGAGTCGGCATCTTTGGTCACCGGGTAGGCAACCCAGTCAATAAACTGACTCACCGTGCTTTCCCCGATTTCCCCGCCGAGTGGACCGACAGAGATTCGGTACCGGACCTGATCATGACCTGCAGCAGGCAGGATTTCCCGAACTTCCCACGCGTTGCCAAACTCGCCATTGCTGAAAAAACAGCCTATCTGGAGATCGGTCGGCGTGATCCCCCCCGATCCGTCGGCATGGCGCCGGGCCAGTTCGTAGATCCGCATCAGGTCATCTTCGTTGATATCCATGAAGGTGTTCATTTCAGAGAGAGCGAAGCGAACGTCCGAGCGAGCGACATTCGGCGGTAGTGCGGCGCGGCGCTGCCACTGGAATGCCGCTGGATAGCGTCGGCCGCGGAAGGGAAGGTTGATCAGAAAAGCCGCTCCCACCAGTGCCAGCATGTTGACTGCGACCGGTGCGGCAACGAAGCTGTAGCCAAGATCGGTAATGGCGGTGCCTCCCAGCACAGCGGTGAGTGCGGTAGCGCCAGCGGGTGGGTGAATACTTCGGGTAAGACTCATCGCGAGAATGCAAAGGCTCACAGTCAGAATGGCGGTTATGGGTCCCGTGCCAATCCACTTGGCACAACTGACCCCGATAACTGCGCAGAGGATATGACCCATCAATACCGGCCACGGTTGTGACAACCTCCCGTGAGGCACCACAAAAATCAGAACGGCTGAAGCCCCAGAAGAGGCAAGGATCAACAGGTTATCACCGCCCGGCATCGCATAACTTACGGTGAGCACGGCGGCCATGGCGACCAGACTGCCAAGGGTAGCGATAGCCTGTTCTTTGGCTGATACGCTATGCGAATTAGCACCCAGCCAGCGCATCAGCGAGGCTAGCCGGTTACGATCGGGAAGCATTGGGGAGAGTTCAGTGATGTTGACTGAATAGAATAACAGCCCGGCAGCGTTAGTGCCGGCATAGACTCAAGCGCCGCCCGCCGGCATCGATGATTCCGGCGGGCGGTTTAGATGTAAAAACTTAACAGCGGCTCAGATTTCAGTATCGGCCGCCTCCACCGCCACCGCCACCACGACGGGGTCTATCTTCGCGCGGCCGCGCTTCGTTGACTCGAAGGGCCCGGCCACTGATTTCTCGGTCATTAAGTTCGTCGATGGCTTTTTGCCCAGCATCGTTACCCGACATCTCGACAAAACCAAAACCTTTTGATTGACCCGTATCACGGTCCATGATCAGTTTGGCGCTGCTGACATCGCCAAACTCTGTGAACAGTGCGCGAAGGTCTTCCTCGGTAACGTTGTAGGAAAGGTTCCCAACATAGATATTCATAAAATTCTCGTGTGATTAATAGATCGCTGGCAGTACCGGATTAGATCGGCATGTTGCGAGTAAGGAATGAATGGAATTAAAACGGAAGTCGAAGCGGCTAGATTACGTCTTTGCGGGCGTTCTGCAGATTTACAGGCAACCGTCTGTTGCCATTCAGTTTTCGGGCCAAAGGCCCTGAGGGCGAACAGTAACCGAGTAAAAACCATAAATCAATTAATATTTTTAGCCACAAATGGACTTTTTGGAAGATTTCAGTGCTTTCGAGGCGGATCAGGTCTGCAATTCACGCCGAATCCAGGTTCTTTAGGGATAATGGAATACCGGTTTGAAGAAAAATTAATGACCCGCGTTACCGATCAAAGCAGTTACCGGCGCCGGCGCTTTATTGCAGGCGCTCTAGGGTTGGGCGCGTTCAGCGCGTTTTCAGCGCTGCGTTATGGCGACAGCGTATCCGTTGCCAACGAAACCGATCAGGACTTGACGGCTAAAAACGACGGCGACATCCTTCTCTTTGAGGACACGGGAGCGCGCCTGACCACTAAGCACGCGGCCACCCACTACAACAATGCCTACGAATTCGGGTGGGACAAGACCGACCCTTATCAGAAGTCCGGCGCCTTTGAACTGAAGCCTTGGCAGGTCACTTTTGATGGCCTGTGTGCAAAACCGGGCACCTTTGATCTTGATGATCTCATGGGGATGCCATTCAGTCATCTCGAAGAGCGGGTTTATGATTTTCGCTGCGTTGAGGCGTGGTCGATGGCTATCCCTTATAACGGCCGTTCCTTACGTGACATCCTTCAGGTCGTCGAGCCGCTCGGCTCGGCCCGCTATGTTGCGTTCACCAGCGTGCTGCGGCCCGAACAGATGCCGGGCCAGGCATCGGCATTCAGTACACTGGATTGGCCTTACGTTGAAGCGCTGACTATCGAAGAAGCGATGCATCCACTGACCTTCGCTACCTTCGGGGTGTACGGCGATCAGACCCTGCCCCAGAACGGCATGCCGTTTCGAGTCACGGTGCCCTGGAAGTACGGTTTCAAGTCGCCCAAGTTCGTCGTGCGCATGACCTTCACAGAAACCCGCCCCAAGGCCACTTGGCATCTGGAAAACCCGCGCGAGTACGGCTGGTACAGCAACGTTTATCCCGACATTTCACATCCGCGCTGGAGTCAGGCAACCGAGCGGCGGATCTGGAGCGAGGGTGAGATCGAACGTATTCCCTCGCGGCCCTACAACGGTTACGCCAATGAGGTGGCGCACCTTTATCCGGGTGACCGCCAGCAGTACCGTTGATCCGTACGCTGGTGCATCTGGCGCTGGCCGTTCCGCCTTTCGTTTTGGGTCTCGCGTGGCAGCGCCAGGCGCTCGGGGTTGATCCACAGAAAACTCTGATTCTCGAAAGCGGAATTTGGACTTTCAACCTACTGCTGTTGGTGCTGGTGTTGCCGCCCGCAGCGCGTTGGGCTGGGTGGCCCCAGTTGCTGCGGTATCGGCGTGCCATCGGACTCTGGGTCTTCGCCTATGCCACGGCCCATTTCACTTTCTTTTTGTCTTTTTATCTTGGCTGGGATGTTGCGCGTCTGGCCGAAGAGATCGCAGAGCGCCCGTATGTGTTGTTGGGTTTTGCAGCGTGGCTGGTGCTTATGCTGTTGGCGACGACTTCAACTCGCCGAGCGATACGCTGGCTTGGGCGAAACTGGAAACGCCTGCACACAGGGGTGTACTTTGCGCTCGCGTTTGCGAGCGTGCACTACCTGCTGATGATTCGAAGCGAGTGGGCCTGGCCGGTCAGTTACGCGGTGATCGCACTGATGCTCTTGCTGCTGCGTCTGCGTCGGGTGACGCGGCCACAGAGCTGATCTTCAGGCCAGGCGCCCGCGTACCCGCTTGGTCGATTCGGGATCCAGAAAACCCCGCAGCGTGGCCTCGGTCTCAATCGCCATCGCGCCTTCCAGATCAGAGCCGGCGGATTCGCGAAGCGCTTGCTTGAGATCCCGAACCGGGCCTTGGGGCAGAGCGGCGATCCGCAAGGCGAGTGCACGCGCCTGTGCGGCGACTTCATCGGGCGCCACAACCTGCCAGTCGAAACCGAGCGTCGGGACATCTTTCGCCGCGTAACGTTCTCCCAGCAGGATCATCCGCCGGGCTCTTGCCGTACCGATCTGCTGAGACAGAAGGCGCGTCACACCCCCGGTAACAAAAATGCCGAGCGAGACCTCGGGAAAGAAAAACTGTGCATCGTTTGCCATCAGCACAAAATCGCAGTTGATGGTCCATTCAAGACCACCGCCAACCGCCCAGCCATGAATGGCGCCGACCACCATCTTGCGGTTAAGGCAGAGCGCCCGGGTGACATTCTGGATCCGTTCAATGTAAGCCCGGGTTTCAGCCGGGGTGCCCACTTGGCTGTCGAATTCCTTGAGGTCGTCGCCGGCGCAAAACGCCCGGCCGGCACCCCCCAGCACGATCACATGCACTGTTGGATCGGCGTTGGCTTTACGCAAAGCCTGGAGGAGGTCCGCCAGCAGTTCGGGATTAATGGCGTTGAGCCGCTCAGGGCGGTTCAGTGTCACAGTAGCGATGGCATCACTCGCGTCATACAGCACGGTATCGGTCATCAGGCGTACTCCTTGATCAGCCGGCGGGTCTTGCCCTCGGTACGCACAAGAGTACCCGATGCGAGTACCGTGAGGGCAAGACCAAGGCGAAGCGTGTCGCCAAGGCGCTTATTGAGGGCATCACACAACGTGTCGCTCGCTTCATGACCCTGCGCGAGTTCCACCTCAAGCGGCAGCCGGTCGTAGGGCGGTGGGTGAGAAAGGCGGATGCGATATTCGCCATTGAGTTCGGGGCAGGCATTGACTGCGGCGGCCACCACCGACGGAAAGGCGTTAACGCCCCGGACCACGATCATCTCATCGGTGCGCCCGATGACTCTGAAGCGCGGCGCTCCGCGGCCGCATGTGCAGCGTTCAGTCGCGGTCAGGCGGACCAGGTCCCCGGTACGAAAGCGCAGCAGAGGCTGGCACTCGCGATCGAGGTGGGTCAGCACAAGCTCGCCCTCGCTACCCGCTTCCCACGGGACGACGGTGTCTTCGCCAGGCACTACGAGTTCCGCCTGTGCAACATCGGTGGCCATAAAGTGCAGATCGTTCTGTTCGGTACATTGGCCGGCAAAGTTGCATAGGAAGTCAGACACCCCGTAGTTGGAATTCATCGCCCGCATGCCCCAGACGTCATAAAGACGCCCACGAAATACGGGATCATCCAGACCGGGCTCACCGCCCATAAAGGCCTTACGAAGCCCCAGAGACTTCGGCTCGATATCGGGAAAGTGCTCGTCGAGTACCTCGGCCAGACGCGCCGGGTAAGAGGGCGTACATGAGATGGCGTTGATCCCAAGTTCGCGGATGGTCCGGATCAGCAGTTCCGTGGCACCCGTTCCAAAAGGGACCACCATTGCGCCGGTGGCCTCTAGACCAAGGTGATCCGTTAACCCGCCCATCCACAACTGGTAATTGAGGCAGTGCACCACGGTGTCGCCCGGTCCGAGTCCTGCGGCAGACTGCGCCCGGCCGGCGACCTCGGCCTGCAGTCTGGCATCATGTGCCGAAAGCGCGATGTTCATGGCCTGGCCGGTGGTGCCGGAGGTTCGGTGCAGCCGGCTTACGCTCTCGAGACCCCCGGCAAGATAACTGCCAAAGGGCGGATGTGTCGCCTGGTCCCTGCGTAGGTCTTCTTTGTCTGTGAAGGGCAGTTCGCCGATGCCCTCGAGGGTGGCCGGCAGCTGCAGCGGTGCATCAACATGATGCTGCCTATAAAAAGAAGAAGCCGCCAGACGTTCGCGCTGCACTTGCCATTTTGCCTTTTTCTCCTCGGCTAACTCATGAGGTAACGCAAACTCGGCGCCGGTGGTGTCGGGCATCTCGTTGCCGCTGGTTTCAGTGCTTGTCGCGCCAGAAGCCGTCCGGGTCCTCAGCAAAGCGGCCAAGGTAGGGCCCGTGACCCCGGTAGCCCATCAGGTTCTGGACGGTACGCGGGAATTGCTCGGCACGTTTTCGAGGCACTGTCAGATAGTGATTGACCTCCTGGCGTAGCCAGCCGAGTGCGTAGGTGGTGACGATGCCGACCCGCGGTTGTGCAGAGTGGTTGGCGCCGCCGCCATGCCAGGTGGAACCCAGATAAAAAAGTGCACTGCCTTTTTGCATTGCGGCTTGCACCGTGGCGCCGTCTCCGCCCTTGGTATAGTCCTTGCGGTGGCTTCCGGGGACAACATGGGTCGCACCGTTCTCGGCAGTAAAGTCGGTCAGTGCCCACATCACGCTGACCTGCCATTCGACGCCATCAATGCGCATCGGATAGATAACGTCATCCTGATGCAGTACCTGGGCGTCTTCTCCGGGAAGAATTTCAATGCCGGTACTGCTACCAATGCGGTAGTTGGTACAGTGTGGCAGCAGTATCGCATCCAGCAGCGAGAGCACATGCGGCTTTGCGATGAGATCGGCTGCGCGCATCGAGAAGGCGAGGGTGCTGGCGAGACGATGTGTTGCATGCCCGTTGAAGTCATCTTCAAACTGCTTGCCGATCGTATCGAAGTGCGGCTGCAGTTCATCAGCCACTTCAGCGACCAATTGGGCAGAGGCAAGATCAGTGACGACAATGGCGCCGTCTTCACGAAGTGCGCTGGCCTGCGCTTGCGCAGAATCAGATTCAGAGAAGTA
>JAAZYQ010000107.1 GCA_014239575.1 Gammaproteobacteria bacterium | reverse complement strand
GTCCAGACTCAACGGGATTTGCACTGTATGGCAATCCCCACGATGGCGAATATGTTTTGCGTTTCAAGGTCGCTGAGCAGGAAGATATGCGTAAAGGCTTCCAGATTCATGATCAGGTCAAGGAGCGTAAAGCTGAGGTAGACCGTCGACTGGGTGAGTTGGGGGCGCGTAAGATACAAGAAGATGATGCTACCGAGTATGCCTACCGCTACTTGATCTCTTACGATGACGATATGAAAAAGCTGGCGGATTATGTTGAGGACATAGAGGGCGCGGAAATTCTGTCCATAGGTAATGCGTTGGAGTTGGTCAAAGATCTCGGCGATGCCACTACCGTTTCGGGTCAGTATGACTTGGGCACCTTCCAGGGCACCCATGCGATTGGTCACACTCGTATGGCAACCGAGTCTGATGTCGATATTCGATCGGCCCACCCCTATTGGGCATATCCGTTCAATGACATCGCCGTGGTCCACAATGGCCAGTTAACGAATTACTGGGCCTTCCGGCGCAAGCTCGAACGCGGTGGCCACCGTTTCATGTCCAATTGCGACTCCGAGTTGATCGCTGTTTACATCGCTGATCGCATGAACTGTGGCGATGATCTTGAAGCTGCCATGAATCGCTCCGTGGGTGAACTTGACGGTGTATTTACTTACGTAGTGGCGACCGCAGACACATTGGGCATGGCAAAGGATGTGATGGCCGCCAAGCCAATGGTGCTTTACGAAAGCGACGAATTCGTTGCCTTAGCCTCGGAGGAAGTCGCAATCCGTAGCGTCTTTCCACACGAAATTGATACTTATGACCCTTATGAAGGAGAGGTGATGGTATGGCAGAGCTAGACCGCACACACGAGTCCCATGAGTTGGGGATGCACACCGAGGAGTTAACTGGGCGCACTCAGCAGACGGTCTTTTCGGCCGAGGAGTCCGATAACCTGGTCTACCCTTGGGCCTCTGAGGTCGACTTCTCACGGACTGCTGAGATTGACGCCGAACCGCTCGATCAGCGCCAGGTCAACCAGGAAATACGTCGACTGATGTCCGAGGGTTACGGCACGATCACAGTGATCAATCCGGGCGCAAAGCATTCTCTGGGAGTCGGCATCCTCAGTCGGTTGAATCTTCATTTTGAGGGCAGCCTGGGTTATTTTGGCTGCGGACTTCTGGATGGCCCCAACGTGACGATCAGTGGCCGTGTCGGGTGGTCTTGTGCTGAGAACATGATGGCGGGCCAGGTCGTTATTGAAAAGAATGCGGGGTCGACATTTGGCGCCGCCATCCGCGGCGGTGACCTGGTCTGCAAGGGGGATGTGGGCAGTCGAACCGGCATTGACCAAAAAGGCGGGACTATTATTGTAGGCGGCCGGACCGGTGCGTTTTCGGGCTTCATGATGCAACGGGGTCGTATGGTCGTGTTGGGCGACGCGGGTAAGAATCTTGGCGATTCCATGTATGACGGCACAATCTTTGTTGGCGGAAAGATTGCTGATCTTGGCGTTGACGCGGTCGAGGGTGAAATGACCGACCTCGATTGCCACTGGCTTTCGCGCAAACTGGGTCAGTATGGCCTGGAGGCGGCGAACGGAGTAGAAAACATGACCAAGATTGTTTCAGGCAAACAATTATGGAACTACGACAACCTTGAGCCGACTGAGAAAAAATTGGTTCTGTAAATTGCAGCACGAGGAAAGATTATGACGTCTAAAAGAAATAGGGATCTGATCGGCCACAGTTTCATGTTTCCGCCGGAGGTGATGGATGATATCCACGTCAAAGCGGAGCTTGGTCGTTACCGGATGCGGGGATTTTCGCTATTCAAGAAGATTCCCAGTTGGGATGACTTGACCTTTTTGCCTGGCACTCTGACTCGTTTTGTGATCGAGGGCTACCGGGAAAAATGCCTGACGAAAACCATTATTGGACCTCGTGCCAAGCGGCCATTGGAGTTGGATATTCCCATCTACATTACCGGTATGAGTTTCGGCGCCTTATCCTATGAGGCAAAAACCGCACTGGCCCGTGGCGCCACCATGGCGGGTACGGCGACTTGTTCAGGAGAGGGCGGCATGATCCCTGATGAACGGCGCTATTCCGAGAAATGGTTCTACCAGTGTATTCAGTCCCGTTACGGGTTTAATCCGCACCATCTTCGTTTGGCTGATGGATGCGAATTTTTTATAGGCCAGGGTTGTAAAGTCGGTTTGGGTGGCCATCTGATGGGGCAAAAAGTCACAGATCAGGTGGCAGAGATGCGCTCGCTCCCGGCCGGAATAGATCAGAGATCACCGGCTCGCCACCCAGACTGGCTGGGCCCGGACGATCTGTCGCTTAAGATTCAGGAAATTCGAGAAGCCACCAACTGGGAAATTCCGATCCAGTTGAAATTAGGCGCAGCGCGGGTTTATGACGATGTGCGTATGGCAGCCAAGACTGATCCGGATTCTATCTATATGGATGGTATGGAAGGGGGAACTGGTGCCGGACCGCATCTGGCAACCGAAGAGACCGGCGTGCCTGGTATAGCCGCGATCCGCCAGGCCAGGCAAGCGCTTGACGATGTCGGAAAGTCGGGGGAGATCTCGCTGGTCTACGCCGGCGGTATCCGCAATGGTGGAGATGTGGCAAAGGCCTTAGCCCTTGGGGCGGATGCCATCGCAATCGGGCATTCGGCCATGATGGCGCTGAACTGTAACAAAGATATCCCAGAAGCCGATTACGAAAAAGAAATGGGCGTGGAGGCGGGTTATTGCTATCACTGCCACACCGGCCGTTGCCCGGTCGGCGTCGCCACACAGGATCCTGAGTTGCGCAAAAGGTTGAATCCCGATGATGCCGCCGAGCGGGTGTATAACTTCCTGCACACTCTGACTATTGAGTGTCAGATGCTGGCGCGAGCCTGCGGCAAGACCAATGTGCATTCATTAGAGCCTGAAGATCTGGCCGCTCTTACGATGGAGGCTTCGGCTCTGGCTCAGGTCCCGCTGGCCGGCTCGCAGCACACAGTCGGTCGTCCCGATATGACCCGGTTTTAAGGAGAGCGTGATGGCATACGAAAAAGATATTGATCATTTCATCAAGGGTGATGGACTTGATTCCGAGCGTGAGCAAACCATAGGGCAGCACATCGGGTATCGCTACGACGTCAATCTGGTTCCGGACTACGATAGACTGACGCCGTTTTTGAAGTCCTATATCGAAACAATGGGATGGAAAGATCTCAATTGGCTCGAAGATGTGCATATGGGCTACGAAGAAAGTCGCGCGGCGGTATTTGATCGCAATATTAACGGTTGGGTGACGGTACCTCCCGAGATGGAACTCCCAGATAATCAGCAAGATAGGGATATGATTGCCCGGGAACTCCTGGTCAAATTCCAGATGTCCTCGCGTCATCCGATGGTCGATCTGAGAAAGGCTTACGCTAAGTTCTAGTTGTCCAATACGTTGGTGGGCCAGCGTCAATCTGGTACCGCCGGCGTGATAATGTCCTGATTGCGGGTGAGTGGCTATGATGCAATAAGAGCCACCTTTTTGACAGTCGCGCCCGTGGGTTTAAACTGAAAGATAGACGGCGCGTAGAGGGAGACATCCTCAGGGTATACCAATATCAGTTGCCTTCCCTCGACTACACTGATATTTGCATTTATCCCGTTTATGGGGGCCTGGATAGCGTCCAGTTGGGTTTCTCTGGTGATGCTGGTGCAGGGAATCTTTTAAGCTTCGGCCGTCCAACGGCGGCAGAGATCATCAGACGATGGCAATGGATTACCGTGATATCGATGGCAAAGCGGTGGCAGCAACTATGCTCGCAGAGGTTGCTGCAGGAGTTCAGGATTTGGTCGTAGCAAACTGGCAGCCGCGACTGGTTTCCATCCGGATCGGTGATGACTCAGCAGTCAATCTTTATATCCGCAATCAGCAACGAAGTGCTCAAAAGGTTGGGGTCGAGTTTGAGCAGAAACACTTTCCAGAAGGTATATCAGCAGGCGAAGTGCATGCGGCCATTTTAAATTTAAACGCTGACCCGCAGGTGACCGGGATCATCCTGCAACGCCCGATTCCCGACGGACTGCCAATCCAAGAGCTTCAATCAGCCATTCATCCATTAAAGGATGTCGAGGGCATGCATCCTGCCTCCATTGGTAACATTGTGTACCGAAATCTGGAACTCGGCCCATGCACTGCGATGGCAGCTGTGGAGTTGCTTAGGCAGACGGGAGTATCGCTAGAGGGTTTGGAGGCAACCGTTATCGGGCATTCTGAGATTGTAGGCAAGCCTATTGCTTTTTTGTTGATGGCTGAAGGGGTGACTGTAACCGTTTGTCACCACCTCACCCGCGAGGTGGCCATCCATACTCGCCGGGCCGATGCAGTATTTGTGGCAGTCGGAAAACCTGGGCTGGTGAAAGGCGAAATGCTCAAGCCCGGTGCTGTGGTGGTGGATATAGGCATTAACCAGATTGAAGATGCCAACGGCAACGTTCAGGTTGTTGGAGACTGTGATTACGATGCTTGTCGCCGGGTAGCAGGCTGGATTACACCCGTACCTGGTGGTGTCGGACCCGTTACGGTGGCTGTTCTCATGCGTAATACACTAATCGCCGCCCGGCGATTAAAAAGCTCGTATACCGAGCGCTTAAGTAACCATCTTTAGCTCTTTAACTAAACATTTAAAAGGAAATCCTATGGCCAGTGTTCCCAGTGATATTGATATTGCCCGCCAGGCGAAAACCCGTCCGATCAGGGAAATCGGTGACAAGCTTGGCATTCCGGTTGACTCATTACTCAACTATGGCCCTACCAAGGCCAAGATCAGTAATGAGTTTATTGGATCTTTGAGTGATCGCCCTGATGGCAAGCTGATATTGGTAACGGCGATATCGCCGACTCCGGCAGGCGAGGGCAAAACCACAACGACTGTGGGTCTGGGCGATGGCCTGAACCGGATTGGAAAAGATGCGTTGATCTGTTTGCGGGAACCGTCACTAGGGCCCTGTTTTGGTATGAAAGGCGGCGCGGCGGGCGGTGGCTATGCCCAGGTCGTCCCCATGGAAGATATCAATCTGCATTTTACCGGTGATTTTCATGCCATCGGTGCGGCTCACAACTTGTTGTCGGCATTGATTGAAAATCATATCTACTGGAGTAACGAACTCGGCATTGATCAGCGACGGGTAACCTGGAGAAGGGTTGTCGACATGAATGACCGCGCACTCCGTCAGATCACGGTGGCGCTGGGTGGGGTTGCCAATGGCTTCCCCCGTGAAGGTGGCTTTGACATTACTGTTGCCTCAGAGATTATGGCAATATTTTGCTTGGCTGAAGATTTGGCTGACCTACAAAGGCGGTTGGCTAATATTATTGTTGGCTACACCCGCGATCGCGAGCCGGTTCATGCTCGAGACCTCAAGGCCCAAGGGCCCATGACCGCCCTGTTGCGCGATGCATTTATGCCAAACCTGGTTCAGACGCTGGAAAACAACCCCGCCATTATTCATGGAGGGCCGTTTGCCAATATTGCTCATGGATGTAACTCGGTTCGAGCGACCAAGACTGCGCTCAAACTTGCGAAGTATGTGGTGACTGAGGCTGGATTCGGTGCGGACCTTGGTGCAGAAAAATTCTTTGACATCAAGTGCCGTAAAGCGGGCCTGAAACCGGATGCAGTCGTGCTGGTGGCAACCGCTCGAGCGCTTAAGATGCACGGTGGGGTCGCCAAGGCTGATCTTGGCTCTGAGAACGTCGGTGCCTTGGTAGACGGTCTTGAAAACCTGGGCCGCCATCTTCGTAATATTGGACAATTTGGTGTTCCCTCGGTGGTCGCCATCAATAAGTTCACGGCAGACACTTCCGCTGAAATTGAAGCGATCCGGGACTACTGCAGGGAGTTCGGGGTCGAGGTGTTTGAATGCAATCACTGGGCCGATGGTGGAGCGGGTACCGAAGGATTGGCTCAGCATGTTGCCGACCTCGCGGATTCGGGCAGTTCACAGTTTCGCCCACTTTACCCGGATCACCTGTCCTTATGGGAAAAGGCTCGCACTGTGGCTCGTAACATTTACGGTGCTGATGACATCATCGCGGACAAAAAGGTTCGAGGCCAATTTGACGAGTTCGAGGAGAAATACAGCCATTTCCCGATCTGTATGGCCAAAACACAATACAGTTTTTCGACAGATCCAAATCTACTCGGCGCTCCGAGTGGCCACGTGGTCCCCATTAGAGAGTTGCGTTTGTCGGCGGGGGCAGAATTTATAGTGGCGATTTGCGGCGAGATCATGACAATGCCCGGATTGCCGCGAACCCCGGCGGCCAACAGCATCTTCGTTAACCAGGGCGGTGAAATCGAGGGGTTGTTCTAGGGCTTTGGGTATCGTTCGTTTGGTTAGGGTTTAGATAGAAACGCCAGCAACGCTGGCGTTTTCTTTATTGGATAGATCAACTAAATTAAAGGAAGGTGTGGCTCACACAGACCGTTGTCTGTTGTACCCCGTCAGCATAATGTGGACCAACTAGCCTGATTGCCTAAGAGAAAGTTTTAGTTCATCGTTCACCTCAAGAGGAAACGATGATGACAAAGAGTAACCCGTATAAAGACAGTGCTGAGAAAACCGTCCGGGATATCCGCAGACGCACCTGCCGCCATTATTCAGCGAAAGACAAGATCCGTATTGTTCTGGAAGGCCTTCGAGGCGAAGACAGTATTGCAGAGCTGTGCCGTAAAGAAGGGACTAATTCCAATGTGTATTACCGCTGGAGCAAGGAGTTCCTGGAAGCAGGCAAGAAACGATTAGCCGGTGATACGGTTCGCGAAGCGACTAC
>JAAZYQ010000106.1 GCA_014239575.1 Gammaproteobacteria bacterium | reverse complement strand
GTAAGTGCTTCACCCATGTTGTCCAGGGGCAGATTGTGGTCAAGACTGGAGAACGGCAGCACCAGGATGGCAAGTCGGGTGTCGGTGGTGTTGTCAGCTTTGCGCTGTGCCGTCTCATAATCTGTGTGCAACAGGTGGGCGTGGACTGGTACGGCAATGTTGCGAAGCGATTGATCGCCGATGGATTCGAAACGGACATCCATAGAGTCGCCTATGACCTCGCGCGCTGATTGTGAGATACAGATGCCGCCAGGCGGGGCGATCTCCTGCAGTCGGGCAGCGATGTTTACGCCGTTGCCGAAAGCTTGATCACCGTCCACGATCACTTCTCCCAGGTTGATTCCAATGCGGGCCCGCAAGCGCTGGCGTTCGGGTACGTTTTCGCCCGCGATGGCCAGTTGCTTGTGCAGGGCAATGGCGGTTATTGCCGCAGCGCTGGCGGTAGGGAATACGGCCAGCAGGCTATCACCGGCTGTGTTGACCAGTTGTCCACTGTTGTTGGCAATAGCGATGCGGGCTTGGGCAAAGCCCTCTTGCAGCGCGTGGAAGGTGGCTTCTTCATCCTGCCAGGTCAGGCGGGAAAATTCGACGATATCCCCATGTAGCACCGCCATCAGCACTCGTTCAGTTTTTTCTCTAGTTTCGCCCATGGCAGATGCTCAACGGGGTGGATGGCGATTCCAGTCAGCGATCAGCAGCCACCGCCTTGGAGTGCTGACTTTGTGAAAGTCCGATGCTCGGCAAGAATGGGTTCTTGGCAAGTCCGTAACCCAACTGGAGAAAGTGTATGTCAAGCACGACAGGTTCGTATACCTTGGTTAACTGCACCTCGGTAAAAGATTACTTCAGGCAGAAGGTGACCGATGCGATCGATGAAGAAAGTGTCAGCGTAATGGAAGATACACGGGCGTACTTGGTCAACCTGTTGACCTTTTACTCACGTACAGATCATTTTTTTGAGCACACGGCCCGAGGACTGGATCTGCGCCCCCTCGCGCTCGTTTACGGCGAGGCACTCTCAGCCAAGACAGCCACTGAGCGTGCTGTTGCGCTGCGCCGCGTCGGCGATGTGGCACTGTTTGTGGCGGGGGTGTTTCGGCACAGTTTCAGTCGCAAGCCAGTCGGGGTGGACTATTACATTGCCATGGGCGGGAATGCTTACGAGCACCTGTCACTCGCCTGCAATCGTACCGGCCAGGGTGCTGGCGCGGTTTTTTCGGAATTGGGAACCAAGTTCGCGCTTCTGGCCGAAGTGCTGACACGCACTTTTGAGCAAGGTGTAGAGAGTGATACGGACCTACTCGAAGTTTATGAGCGCTGGCGCCGGACTGGTAGCGCGCGTTATGCCAGACAATTACAGCAAGTTGGCATCAACCTTGGGGTAGCTTCCCGTCGGACACACTGAATGCGTTCCCTGAGTCGGCTGCAGCACTGGCTGCAGACCGTGTACGAGATCAACGTCGATTACGACGTAATGGACTTTCTTGTGACAGATCAGACGGTGGCTTGTGCTTTGCAGGGAGATAACAGTCGACCGGATTGTCCGGAAAAGCTGTTTTTGCAGCAGACCCCTGAAAATTTGGGTATTTCACTTTACCTGGCACCTGAGGTCATCACCGGCCTCGCGACCGGTAACGCTGTCGCCAACGCCCGTGATGCGCAGGTGTTTTGTTATGCCGTCGAAGGTGTCAGCCACTTTCTTTATCTGGTTTGGCGCGCCGGTTTTGATCGCACACTGACACAACTCGAGTTGGAACTGCAGGCAGAGATAGATAAGTTCATCGGTTTGCTGGTTCTGGCTGGAGGCCGACACTCCCCCGATGCAGCGTCACTACACTCCTGGCTTTTTGAAAACGCGACCTTCGAAAGCGGGTTGGACTGCGAGGCGCGGACTCGCTATCAGGCGGCTAACTTTTATGCCAGTCACTATTGCGGCCAGTTGGATCGCCGATACCTGAGAAACCACGATGGGCCGGGGCTGACCCGGGAGTTGCGCCGTTTTTATCGTCAGGATCAACGTGGCAAGCTGGCCATGATCAGATCACTTGCGGCCTGACGATCTCCTTGGGGTTCAGATCGCGCTGCGACCCCCCCGGGGGTTCGCCTGATAGGCAGATGTCGGCAAACACGTTCAATTAAACAACCATTTACCTATAGAATATCGCGTTCTTTGATAGATTAACCCGCCCGGCGGGAGATGCTCGATGCGAGAACATGTGTTGTTGATGGATACGACTTTGCGGGACGGGGAGCAGACCCAGGGGGTCTCGTTCGCACCGGACGAGAAGGTTAGCATTGCGCGTGCACTACTGCATAACCTCAAAGTGGATCGTATTGAAGTGGCTTCCGCTGGAGTCTCATACGGCGAAAAAGAGGCTGTGACTCGTATTCATGACTGGGCCGCAACTAACGGATGCCTGGACCGGGTCGAAGTGCTGGGCTTCACAGATCACCGGCGCAGTGTCGATTGGCTGATGAGCACCGGTGGCCGGGTGCTTAACCTGCTGACCAAGGGCAGCGAGAAGCATTGCACTGAGCAGTTACGCAAGACCCTTGATCAGCATCTGGACGATATTGGGCGTACGGTGGCTTATGCGCACGACCAGAATCTGTTGGTTAATGTTTATCTGGAAGACTGGTCCAATGGGTATCGCGACAGTCGCGATTACGTGTACCGGATGGTGGAAGGCCTGGTGGCCATGAACATGGGTTACCTGATGCTGCCCGATACGCTCGGTGTGATGAGCCCGCAAGAAGTGACCACTGCCGTTGGCGATATGTGTCATCGTTTCCCCGAGCAGAATTTTGATTTTCATCCGCACAATGATTACGGACTCGCCACTGCCAATGCCATGGCCGCCGTGCAGTCCGGTGCCGCATCCATTCACGTAACGCTGAATTGCTTAGGTGAACGGGCCGGCAACGTCTCACTGGCTGAAGTGGCTGTCGTCCTTAAGGATAAGCTCGGGGTGAGTGTTGCGATAGACGAATCCAAAATTCACGATCTCAGCCAGATGGTCGAGAATTTCTCCGGCAAGCGGGTTGCTGCGAACTCGCCCATTATTGGCAGCGATGTGTTCACCCAGACCAGCGGGATCCATGCGGATGGTGACCGTAAGGGCAAGCTCTACCAGACCGAACTCAGCCCGAACCGCTTTGATCGTCAGCACAGCTATGCGCTGGGCAAGATGAGCGGCAAGGCATCGCTGACCAAGAACCTGGAGGAACTTGGCATTGAATTGTCCGAAGACAATCAGCGTAAGGTGCTACAAAAGATCGTGGAAATCGCCGACACCAAGGCAACCATTACCATCGAAGATCTGCCCTTTATCATTGCTGATATTCTGGAAAGTGGCGACTACCGGCATGTCGAACTGCTGAACTGTTCTATTACCAGCGGTTACGAGATCGAGTCGACTGCCAGCATACGAGTGCGTATTGGTGATCAGATTCACAAGTCATCGAATTCGGGTAACGGCGGTTTTGACGCCTTTATCAAGGCGATGAAACAGGTGCTTGAGCCGGATGGCTTTGTGCTCCCAAAATTGACGGATTTCGAGATCCGCATTCCAAAGGGCGGCCACACCAGCGCTCTTACCGAATGTTTTATTAGTTGGGATGACAATGGCCGCGAGTTCAAGACACGCGGTGTGCACGCGAATCAGGTTTTTGCCAGTGTCAATGCGGCCCTACGAATGCTCAATATGAAAATGCACCCGGACGTACCCGGCGGAGAATCACAACCGCTGGATACACCGGAGTAAAACGGGTTAGCCGGTGTTGGGCATTGATTCCAGCGCTGCGACCACCCGATCACCAAATTCGCTGGTGCTGATCTGTTTTTCCGCATTACCACGACGTGCCAGATCCGGGGTGGTATAGCCATCGGTGAAAACGCTTTGCATGGCCTGCCACAGGTTGCGGGCCTCGGCTTCCATGCCAAAACTCATTTGCAGCATCATCGCCACCGAACCCAGCATTGAGTAGGGATTGGCGATGCCTTGCCCGGCGATATCGGGTGCGGAACCGTGCGAGGGCTCGTAGTAGGATTTTTCCGGGCCGACACAGGCCGAAGGCATTAAGCCGAGCGACCCGAGGATTCCACCGCATTGGTCGCTGAGAATGTCACCGAACATATTCTCCATTACCATGACATCGAAACGAGTCGGGTCAAGGCACAGGTAAGTGGCAGCTGCATCGACCAGCACATGTTCAACCTGTACATCCGGGTAATCCACGCGAACTTCTTCAAGGATCTCGTTCCACAGTACGCTGGATTTCAGTACATTACTCTTGTGCACATTGTGGAGTACCTTCTTGCGCTGCGACGACAACTTGAAAGCCACCTCGAGTACCTGGCGGATCTGGTCTTCGTCGTACTCGAGCATCTCGTGGACGTAGCGCCGCCCAGAATCATTGACACCAGTCGTCTTCGAGCCGAAATACAGGCCTCCCACCAGTTCACGGATAATGACCAGGTCGATACCGTCACCGATGATCTCTGGGCGTAACGGCGAAAAGTGGGCAAGGCTCGGCGGCAGGGTGACCGGGCGAAAGTTGGCATAAGTCTGGTAGCGCCGGCGCATCGGCAGTAACGCGCCGCGCTCGGGCTGCTCATCGATGGGAATCTTCTTTGATTCCTCGTGATTCAAGCCGATCGTTCCCTTCAGAATCGCATCAGCCTCGTCGCAAACAGCGATCGATTCATCAGGAAAAGACTTTCCGGTCTCGAACCAGGCGCAGGCGCCAAACAGAGCAGGCCTAAGATCAAAATTAACCTTGTTACGCTGTTCGATGAGTTTCAGGATCTTGACTGCCTCAGCCATGATCTCGGGACCTATGCCGTCACCGGCCAGCAGAGCAATTTTATGTGTTGTCATGTTATCGGGGGCTTGTGGCCCTTGGTCTTGTTACGGGTTATTCGCAGGCATCACCGATGCCGTTGTGATTCCGGTCAGACTGTTCCGGGTTGAAGTATCCGGCGCAATTGTCGAGTGCATCGAGTATTCCATCCTCGTCAAGGTCATCGCAGATCAAAACATCGTCCTCATCTTCGATCAGGGGATAAATCTGGCTCACGGTGCCTGCCTCGGTCGCGGTCATTGCCAGTCCAGTTATCAGGATGGCCAGTAGCGGGCCGGTCAGCACTGAGTGCGATCGGGGAACGATTCTATCTGTCGACTCGCGAACAGTACACCGATACTCAGGGTTTACCATGGAACCTGCGCCCCGGTGTAATCAAAGAATTTGCCATTGTCATCCGGCCCAACCTTATCCAGCACCGTTTTCAGGCCACTGGCACTGACTGTTGTGTCTAGCGGCGCTTTGGGTCCGCCCATATCGGTGCGTACCCACCCCGGATGCAGGGCGACCACAGAAATACTGTCGCACGCCAGATCATGAGCCAGACTTCGTGTGACCGCATTGAGGGCAGCTTTGCTGGAGCGATAACGGTAGGCGCCGCCGGAACGGTTTTCCGACAGGCTGCCCATCTTGCTGGAGATCATCGCAACAGTAGCGTGACCGGTCGCGGCGAGGTTTGGCCGCAGCGCCCGGGTGACCATAAAGGGCGCGATGGTATTAACCCGTATCTCATTGAGCCAGGTGTCACTATCCAGCGTGTCCATGCTGTCGTCGCCTGAGGTATAGAGTCCAGCGTTATTAATGAGTAAATGCAGTGGTTGTTTGTCCAGGGTTTTGGGTATCAGTGCGATTGCCTGTGCGCTGGTTACATCCAGTGTCAGCAGTTCGATCTGATCACGGTATTGCTGTTGCAACGCAAGCAGATCATCTCCCCCGGTATTGCGGGCGGTGGCGACCACCCGACTGCCCCCAGCAAGATACTGACGGACCAGTGCAAGCCCAATGCCCCGGTTAGCACCGGTAATCAGTACATTGTGATCCATAGTCACCAGATAAAGTTATTGCCGGGTGGTGTGGGGAATCTTGGGCGGCGCAAATGCACTGACCATCTCGTCACGTGCAAGTGTCGCTTCGTCAGGTGTGCCCACATCTACGTCATCCTGACACAGCATTTGACCACTGGCCACGTTGCGAATCAGGCGCATCCCGGCGGATAGGCCCAGTGGGACCGTCCGGGCAGACAGGGATTTTGCCGCCGGCATCTGTCGGCCAAAGACGCAGTGTCCTCCCTCGCCATCCAGTAATTCTCCGATCTTCAAATCCCGTTTAGCCATGGCGACTACATCTGACGAAAAACACATGGGTTGACCAGTCGGCTCACCGCGCAAGGCGACTGAGGCGATCGAGACGCCAAGTTCCAGTCCAATCATGTGTGTTGGCCGGTACAGCGCTCCGTATTGCCCGGTCTTATCGGGCAGCATATGGTATTCACGCAGGCACTGGCGGGCATAGTCACTGCCTGCCTGTATCACGACAAAAGTACCCATGGCGAGGTGATGGGCAACCGTCTCGCCGGCGCGCGTCAGTGACGATACCACTTCGGTCGTGCCCGAGCGCGTCAGCACGCCGCCGCTACTGCTGGGCTTGCAGATGTCGGCGAGTTCAAACCTTGACGCGCTGGGAAATTGCAGACCGGCGTCCTGGGGTATCAGGCCGGTTGCATTACACACAGCAGTCATTTCAATTGCCGATTTGCTGCCATCGAGAAAAGAGTTAAACATCTGCAGATTGATACTTTCCGGGTTATCGATGTCCAGATATTGCTGGAGCACGGCCCAGACCGTATCGGGGGTGAGCGAATGATAATCTGGCAGGTAGCGAGTACCCTTACCGGCAGCGGTGACTTCAAAACCACAGCTACGCGCCCAATCGACATGCTCGCAGATCAATGCGGGTTGATCACCCCA
>JAAZYQ010000105.1 GCA_014239575.1 Gammaproteobacteria bacterium | reverse complement strand
TCCGAAGGCCTGGCGCCGGGGACGCACAGCGCCAGTGGGGTCGTTATCAAAGGCTTTAACGGGTAAACCGTTTTCATCCCACTTCATCGCGATAAATTCAGGTTCTATGCCGGCATACATCTCGTAGCCTTGAGCCTTGGCGTCATGAATCGCTCGTTTTAAGGCCTGGCGCGGGCATAGGTTATAGGGCTTGCCCTCCCACCATAGATCTGCGAAAACCCAGGCGAGGGTCTTGTCCCAGGGGCACACAACAATGCTATCCAGGTCAGGCAGTGGGATCTGATCAGAGTCAGCTGGACCAAGTTCTGGAACGAATGAGATCGAATGAACCGCGAACTGCGGGCCTTTACCCATGCACAGCAGTTCAAAATCACTGATCGGCACGGGTTTTGTTTTGGGCACGCCGAACATATCAATCCAGCATGAAAGAATATATTTGACGCCACAGGACTCAAGGCGGCTCTTTTCTTCCTTGACCCGCTTAATATCGGGTAGCGCTTCTGACAACGACTTGTAATAGGTGTTACTCATATACCCTCCTTTTAAAGACATGATATTGTGTTTTTTGATCAGCTATTCAGTCAAGTGATTTGTTAACTTAATCGAAAATCAATAACTTGGGGTTGGCCTCGCAGATTAAGAAATGACCCTGTAATAATTCTTTTGGTGGAGATCTTTCATAGTGCAGCGAATCGAAAATACAAATGCGAGGTTTGAGCTTGGGTATTGGGCTATAAGAGGGCTGGCCCAGCCGATACGCTTTCTTCTGGCTCATGCCGAGGTTGAAATCTCGGAAGTACGCTTTGGCATCAATCAGGATGGCAGCCTGATTGAGGATGAGTCGCCAGATTGGCAGGATCATAAAGACGCACTGTCGTTGCCGTTTGCGAATCTTCCCTACCTGATTGATTTAGAGCTCCCTAATGAGGTTCGAATGACACAAAGCAACGCCATCATGCGGTTTCTTGCAAGACGGTTTGATTATTATGGCGACACAGCCATAGAACAAACATGGATAGATCTATTACAGGATGAAGCATATGATTTTCGTAATTCAATTATTGAGACTGCTTACACGCTGGGCCCCGAATACGAGAAGACTTTCGCCGAATTCAAATCCACTTCGGTGCCAAGATATCTCGATGGCTTTGAATATCACCTATCAAATCGTAAGCTTCAGAACTGCTTTGTTGGAAGCCGTATTTCCTTAGTCGACTTTATTCTCTATGAGCTTATCTGGCAGGTACGACTAATGGTGGCCGGATCCATTACAGTCACTAACCGCCCGACGCTGCACCGTTTCCTTGAGTCGTTTGAGAAGATTCCCCAGATCGCAGCGTATAGGGCAGGCGATGATTATATTGACCGGCCAATTAACAGCCCGTGGGCATCCTTTTGTTGAAGTCTGAGCCTACGTTATTTCGTTGTCGTCGGTGTTCGTTTTGAGCTATTCCCCAAACAACGAATAACAGCAGACGCTCCTTGCCAAGGTGGCAAGCCCCATCGTACCTGACACTCTAAACAAGAAGCTTGCCAAAGCGGCCGCCTAGAAGGGTGCTGATCAAAAGGCCACACCGACGCCCAACAAGGTCAACGATCGCCCGATCAGAAAGCCCGCAATGGTTATAGATTATCGGGTTCAGGACTTGGGCAAAGAAGCACTGTTTGCCAGGTATGTTGCTAGGTGATCACTGAGATCACTGGCGTCATCCCCTGCGCCGTGAATAAAACTCGACTTACGTCGGCGGAGAAACGTCATGCCCATCAAGTACATGCCAGGTGAGTCCACCACTCCGCCGTCGTGGCGGATTTTCCCCTTTCGATCGACTACTGGCACATCCAGCCATGAATAGTCGGGGTGAAAACCAGTCGCCCAAACTATGGTTTTGATTTGTCCGTTGTGGAGATCGAGTCCCAGTGGGGGCGAGTCTTCCACGGTGGTTGGCGCAAAGCGATGCGGGGGCTCTACTTCATTATCGAGATTGTTTTCGGACACCCACTCGTCGATCGTGTTGAGCAATCTGTTCATCTTGAGATCAGCCAGTGCGCAATTGTTACGCAGTGACCCGGAGAACTGCGCCTTGCCATCGTTTACACCCGCAAGGCGGCCAATGATATTGATACCGGCCCCAGTGAGTGAATTCAGATCTAGCGTCAGCCGCCCTGGTGAGCCAACCAGTTGTGGAGAGGGCACATTGCGCGCACGGTTAATGTCATCAACTTCATCGTAGCGTTCGTCAAGTACTCCAGCTGCATCCATCCACCCAAAAATGTCCCGGCCACGGTAAACGCGAGGCATCCGCACATGCTCCCCAACCGACAGCGTAACGGGTCTACCGGAGTGATGGATTTCATCGGCAAGTTGAAGGCCCGTGGCTGAAGCACCGACAACCAGTACGCCGCCCTCTTTCAACTGCCCCGGATTGCGGTAATCCATCGACGTAACCATATCAATGGTGGAGGGTGCAGATGCTGAGATCGCGGGTACACTGGCTATGTTGCATGCCCCGGTTGCAATAACGACGGTACGGCTTCTCCACGAGCCCCGATCAGTATCGACTTGATAGCCATCGCCCGCAGCACGCACAGATGTGACTGTGGTTTGGTTTTCGATTGGCGCTGAGATTGCATCGGCATAGCCCTGCACAAAGCTGATAATTTCCGGGACAGCCATAAAGCCATCGGGATCGTCCCCCTGATAGGAAAATCCAGGTAACTTGCTCTGCCAGTTAGGCGTGAGCAAGCGTAACGAATCCCAGCGCTCGGTGCGCCAGGAATTAGCGACATCCGCTCGCTCCAGCACTACGTGATCGATGTCTCGATCACTGAGGCAGCGGCTCATAGCCAGCCCGGCATGACCGGCACCGATGATTACGGTGTCGATCTGCACCGGGCCTTGTTGCGTCACAGCTTTTTAACTAATAAGTTTAGTTGACCTGTACTGTGACATTGGTGGGATTGGTAATAATGTCGTAGACCGCAGACCGTTTTTGCGACTGCGCCACAAGGGCCTCGATGTCTTCCTTGGACGCATCGGCATCAATGTTGTAGGTCACCGTGATGCCGTCAAAACCATTTCGAATATCGCTGTCCATGCCCAGGATGCCCTGGACATCCATTCCGCCTTCGAGTACCGCCGATACCGAGTTCAGTTGAATTTCCCGGTGCTGCGCAACAGCGGCGACACCGGCAGTAAGGCAACTGGCAAGCCCAGCGAGTACGATCTCAACAGGCGTCGCGCCTCTGTCTTCCGAGGCAAAGACTTCAGGATGATCTGCGTCGAAGCTGTATGTGGTCTTATGCTGTTGTTCTTCTCCAAGACCGAAAAATCCCTCAACCGTAGTTTGGCTGTAGGTACCATGCACCCAGTCACATTTGGCGCGCCAGGTAAATTGGGCAGCCTCAGGTGCGCCAGTGAATGCCTCCCGCGCCCCAAGCAGGGCTTCGACATTCACGCCGTTGTCGACTTTTTGATCGTTCATCGCTTTCTCCTCGTTATTCAGTATGATCAGTAAGCCCAAGGATAACCCACCTACCCACTGGAAAACATCCGGGCCATCACATTTGTTCGTTATTTATCCGGTTTCACCATAGTGGGTGCTGCTTTAAAAAAAGGGTTTACGTGCAAAGGCCGAATCTTCAATCCCCAATTGCCTATACAAAATCGTTTCAGGGGTGTGAATTGATGACGTATTCTAAGAGGCTTAGATTCCCGACCATCCGGCTCGAAGACGGATGCTCAATCCAGCTGACCCACGCGGTTGCGACTAAGATAAATGACACAGAACTTTTTAATAGTGCGTTGTGGTCAAATTCTGATTAATATGCCATGAGCATTGGTGTGTTGCAGCCTAGTTCCAGGCAAGGATTTGTTGGCGATGTCAGTATGCTGATATTTTCGGCACAACGAATGATAAAAAACGCTTCCGACCAAGGTAGGGAAGTCTCGTTAGTTCAGGCGTTATTACCTAATAGGGTCAGGTGTTAGTGTGATGCAGGATTCGCGCAAAGAATCCGTTTAGCGCACGCGCAAGGCCCAAGAAAGCGTGAGGAGATGGTGGCCGAAGGGTTTGTGTTTTTATGAGTACACGACGAAGACAAGTCTGAACGGACCCCCGTGTGAACAACGCCATGGTGTGCCATACCTGGCAAGTTGATATACCCGTAATAGTCAATTCCAGCACTAACGATCACATCATGACTCAAGGTTGGATCAAATCAGTCAGGCGATGCACTTTATTCGTCAGGACACCTGAAGTACTGCCAGCGTCAGTGATCCGGCGCAATTAACGTTTCGTTGTCAGACCCTCTAGGACAGATTCTGTTTCTTTAACCAGCCATTGAATCAGTTCGCAGGCAGGCAGATTTTTCGACATCGCGGCACTTTGACCGGACCATAAAGATAGAAAATCCGGGTTGTTTTCTTTGGCACTGGCTTTACGCAGTGGTCCTGTCAGAGTATTGAGAATCGGAAAATCAGGATAGCGAGCTTCATGGCCTGCCATCTCCAGTAGGTAACGGTTTTCCAGGCCTCGAGCTGGCCGACCGGAGAAAGCGTGTGTGATCCGTGTTTGATCGTCGCGCGCCTCGTTGAGGGCTCGGCGGTAAAGTGGATGTGCGGCTGATTCAGGGCAGCTTAGAAATGCCGTGCCAAGCTGAACAGCACTTGCGCCAAGGGCGAGTGCTGCAGCGATACCGCGGCCGTCGCCGATGCCGCCTGCCGCAATGACAGGTATGGATACCGCGTCGACGACCTGCGGTACCAGTGCCAAAGTGCCTACGTGACCCCTTTCATAGGGCTGCAAAAAAGTCCCGCGATGCCCGCCGGCTTCAAAGCCCTGCGCGATAACGGCATCGACACCGCGCGCTTCAAGTTCACGGGCTTCGGCCACGTTGGTTGCCGAGGATAGGGTGAATAGCCCAGCGGCTTTAATCGCCTTGAGCGCATCATCACTGGGTAGGCCAAAGTGAAAGCTCACCACGGGCGGACGTAGATCAAGCAAGGCCCGCAGGTGGATTTCATTGAAAGAGGGGATTGGCGTGATCGCCTCAGGTACTTTGCCGAGCCCCAGTTCACGATAGTAGGGTGCGAGCATTGAGCGGGCATCGTCAACGCGCTCTAGGTCATCCACAGGCTCACTGTGAACAAAGAAGTTTGCGTTATAGGGCGCATCGGTGGCATTGGATACCGTGGCACAGTCGGTGCGCAGGGATTCTTGGCTATGCATGGCAAGCCCAAGCGAGCCCAGTCCGCCAGCGGTCGAGACGGCGATGGCGAGCGCCGGAGTTGACGACCCTGCCATCGGTGCCTGAATAATCGGATAGCGAATGCCTAGACGGTCGGTCAGTTCAGTATTGGGCCAGGAGTTCATCAGATGGCTCCCCAACTATCGATTATCACCTTGATCTTCTTTTTTTGTGGGGCAGTTCAAGTTGGTGGGAGTAGGTTAAGTCATTGAAAAATATGGCGCGCCCGGCAAGATTCGGACTCCCGACCATCTGGTTCGAAGTCGGGCACCCTACGGTGGTCGCTGTCCCTTTAAGCGCAACATTTATTGCCGGTTATTGTACAACTTTCCTCCGATATTATTTTTCGATTTGGGCTTGTTTTCTCCTTTAATTCCTTGATTCGTTAATTTTTATCGAAGACTTTCAACGGTGTTACTTAGGTCAGGTTATGCCTGTAAACCGCTGAGTGGTTGTTGTTGATGCATGGCCTGATCTTTCTGAGACTGTCTGTAAGTCATCCTCTGATCGAACCGGGTTTCCAATGGGTGTGCTATTGGGTCAATCTCTCGACCGTTTCTGTGCAATGAATAGACCAGTTAAGCCGATCAAGCCCAGCGCCCCGGTAACCTTAATCACAGCCCCGTAACCGGCGACACTCCAGATTAGACCAGAGATGCCCGGTCCAAACGCAAAACCAAGCATGTGCGCGATGGACACCATGGCCGAGATTGTGCCAAAGTTTGTGTTGCCGAATAGGCCCGCGGTTACCGTCGGTTTTGCAATACTACCGATTCCGGCAGACCCCCCTTGGAGGCACACAAACAGGCAAAGAATGATTGTTGCTGTGCCGGCGAAAGCCAGATGAATGCTGGCAAGCGACAAACCGATAAAAGAACACATGGAAATGAACAGCATAGATAGGCGGTGTTCGACCATGAGAAGCGAAAGTCGACCCAGTACCTGGGCCGCACCAATTGATGACGCCGCGATGACTGCATGGTTTGTCGATACACCACGGCTTTCCAGCAGGGGCAATATGTGACTGATGATCATACTGTGATTCAACGAAAAGCAAGCAAATGCGACAACCAAGCACCAGAACATCGGAGATCGCACTAACGGGGTGATAATTGTCCGTAGGGGCGGCTGACGGGCAACTGGTAGAGCGTCGTTCTGAGCGCGCTTTATAGTCGCACCGTACCAGAACAACGGAGCCGCGAGTCCGCAAACCAGGAGTGAGAAAACCCACACGGCTGCCTGCCAATGTAGGTTGTTGGCGATCACATTGGACAGTGGAAAGCACAAGGTCCCTGCAAAGCCGGCGACCAGAGTCACCATAATAATGGGCCTTTTGGACTTGGGATAATAGACGCGAGTCAGAAAGGCGAAGCAGGGCTCGTACAGGCAACCCGCCATAGTAAATCCGATCAGCACCCAGATGAGATAGAACTGCCAGAGGTGCTCGAGCAGGGGTAGCATCGCAATCAACAAACCCCCGGCGAAAGCGCTCAGTGTCATCAGAACTCGGCCGTGACCCCTATCGATCAAGCGTCCTGCAAGAATACCTGTAATAGCAGAAATGATCAGTGCGCACGTGAATCCGAGTGTAAGTTCAACGC
>JAAZYQ010000104.1 GCA_014239575.1 Gammaproteobacteria bacterium | reverse complement strand
ACCTATTGATTGATCGACGTGCCTGCTTCGAACCCCCATTGCAAAAACTGATCCAGTTCTGTGGCTCACCGGCATTTTCCGATCAAGCAGCCAGCCTGCCTGGCTACGAGGTGCAAGGTTTCGGCACGGTACACTTCAACGGTTGAGCTCCCGCCTCCTACCGATGAGCAGCCCCACCGGGGTTTTATCGGGCGTTAGGAAAAAACAATTGCTTACCATCCCGACGATAGGCGGCAATTGCCTGTTGCCCTTGGTCACCGATCATCCAATCGACAAACACTTGGCCTGCCTTGGCCTTTACATGCGGATGCTTTAATGGATTAACCAAAATAATGCCGTACTGATTTAATAGCAACGGGTCGCCTTCAAACAGAATTTGAAATTCGCGCTTGTTCGCAAAGCTAAGCCAAGTGGCGCGATCCGTGATCAAATAAGCATCCATACCGACAGCCACGTTCAAGGTTGCGCCCATTCCAGAACCCGTCTCAAGGTACCAAGTGCCACTGGCGGCGAAGGGCTCAATGGAGGCGAGGCGCCACAGTGACAGTTCTTTTTTATGAGTGCCTGAGTCATCGCCACGTGAGGCGAAAATCGCGCCACTCGATACTATTCTTGCCAAGGCGTCAGTAGCACTACTGGCCCCCGACAGGCCAGCCGGATCAGTCGGCGGACCAACAAAGACAAAATCGTTGTACATCAAGTCAAAACGCTCCACACCATAGCCATCGGTTACAAATTTCTCCTCCGCCGACTTGGCATGCACTAGCAGGACATCAGCATCGCCATTGACCGCATTACGGATCGCCTGGCCCGTCCCTACAGCCACCACATTAACTCGAACCCCGCTATCCGCCTCGAACCGGGGGAGCAAATGATCGTACAGGCCAGAATTAGCGGTTGATGTCGTCGATTGGACAATAATGCTCGCTTGCTCTGCCATGGCACTGACTGACCATACTAGAGTCATCCACAGGTACCAGCAGCTGTGTCTCAATACTGTTCTCATCGGTATCCTCTAACTCATCCGATAACGCTGATCACCAAAACGGTTAATGCCGGTACCGCTGTCAGCGAAAGATTGGCCGGCGTTGCCTCGCTGTATCGACCGGGCGGACCAGGGCAATCACTAAGTTAACCCCGAGCGCCAGCAACATCAGAACAACACCCAGAGCCAGGGCCAGCTCAAGATTGCCTTTGGAGGTCTCAAGTGCAATCGCTGTGGTCATTACCCGGGTGAGATGGTCAATATTCCCGCCTACCACCATGACGGCGCCGACCTCAGCGATCGCGCGGCCGAACCCAGCAAGACTGACTGTCGCCAGGTTAAAACGCCCATCCCATAATAATGTGCGTAGCCGTCCCGAAGCGCTGATAGCCAGCGAGCTAAGATACTCGGCGTACTCACTATCCAACTGCTCGATGATTTCACGAGTCAAAGCGATCACAAGGGGTGTGACTAAAACAGCCTGGGCAATGATCATCGCCCAAGGGGTATACAGAAGGTTAAATACGCCCAAAGGACCTGAGCGTGACAATGCGAGATATACCAGCAGGCCGACCACCACCGGAGGTAGCCCCATCAGGGCATTGCTAAGCACGATTAGAGCGCCCCGACCCCGAAAATGGCTCATCGCGATTGCGGCTCCTAAGGGCAGGCCAAGAATCAGCGAAATCACCACGGCCGTCAAACTGACCGCCAACGATAGCATCACGATCTCGACCAGATCAGGATCAAAGCTCCCAATCATGACAAAAGCTAGCTGGAGAGAATGTTGTATTTCCTGCATATTAATGTCTTTTTTACGATAAACAGGCAGATAATGGAATACAATGGTAATTAAAGCAACTAAATAACACACTGAAAGAGTTAGGTATTTTCACATCACCCCTGCGACAATCAGATCGAAGGCTTAGTTAATGCGCTACCCGGCGCCCGGGTGGATTCCTGGGTTATTCGGTTACAGGTCAAGGGGCCGGATTGGCGCCATAATAGTGGCGGGGTCGGCTCGCCAGTCCACACTGGGATCATCGACGTATATCTCGATCTCATTGCCATCGGGATCAAGCAGATAGAGACTCTGGGTAATCCCATGGTCAGAAGCGCCCTTGATGGTGACACCGGCGTCAATCAGTTCGTCTCGCGCATCACGCAGGGCCTGGATATCTTGACCGATACAAAAGCCCGCATGGTAGAAGCCCCGGTGTGGGCCCGGTGTCGGGCCAGGGAGACTGCCGACCTCGATCAGCAACAGTTCGTGATGGGTGCGCCCGCTGGTCAAAGCCGCTGCACAACCAGTCGAGTCCGTGGCACCAATCTCGCTCATCCCCAGCAAGTCACGATAAAAAGCCAGTGACCGTTCAAGGCTTTCGACATAAAAAACCACATGTCCAAGATGAGCGACTCTCATGACCCAATATCGTGCAAAAGCTAGGCCTCAATCAAACTGGCTATAAGGTCATGCGTGTCGCATGCGGTAATCTCAACGTTAACTAGATCACCCGGCTGTATCCCCGTTGCACCAGGCAGGTGGATTACGCCATCTACGTCCGGAGATTCGCTCGCGCTTCGGCCAACTGCGCCCGCTTCGGTAACCTCATCAATCAACACCTTGCATTTACGACCCACTCGCTGGGTTAGCCGGGTATGGGAAATCTCAGCCTGCACCGCCATCAACTCATCGAACCGGGCCTGGGCCACCCCTGATTCCACCGGCTCCGGCAAATCATTGGCCCGGGCGCCGGTAACGGGTGAATAAATAAAACACCCGACCCGGTCGAGCTGGGCCTGGCGTAAAAAGTTTAAAAGCTCCTGAAAATCGGATTCCGTTTCCCCGGGAAAGCCGACGATAAACGTGCTGCGGATTGCCAGCGATGGACAACGTTCGCGCCAGGCATGAACCCGCTCAAGATTGTCTTCTCCGCTAGCCGGGCGTTTCATTAAACGCAAGATCCTCGGGCTGGCATGCTGGAACGGCACATCAAGGTAAGGCAGGATAATGCCCGATGCCATCAACTCCACTAGTTCGTTCACGTGGGGATAGGGATAAACATAATGCAGGCGAATCCAAACCCCAAGCTCACCCAGAGCCTGGGCAAGATCGGTGATGTGTGGGCGCAAGGCCCGCCCGGTCGCCAGATCTGCGCGCCCACGTTGATCCACTCCGTATGCGCTGGTGTCCTGCGAGACGACCAGGAGCTCTCGCACGCCGGCATCTACCAGGCTTTTGGCTTCGCCCAGCACTTCGCTGGGTGCTCGACTGGCCAGTCGACCACGCATTGATGGAATGATACAGAAGGTACACTTGTGATTGCAGCCCTCGGAAATCTTCAGGTAAGCATAATGACGCGGAGTCAACTTAACCCCGCCGGGCGGCAATAGATGATAAAAAGGCTCGTGCACCGGTGGAGCCTCCGCATGGACTGCAGCCATGACGGCATCACAATCCTGCGGCCCGGTGATCGCCAGTAGATTTGGAAATTTCTTTTTCAGTAGGTCGGCTTTTGCCCCAAGGCAGCCAGTCACAATGACTCGGCCATTCGCGCCCAGCGCTTGGGAAATTACGTCCAGTGACTCATCAACAGCCGACTCAATAAAACCACAGGTGTTCACTACAACGAGATCGGCATGCTCATAATTAGCTGAAAAACCATAGCCCTCGGCTTTTAACTGGGTCAGGATTCGCTCAGAATCTACCGTTGCCTTGGCGCAGCCCAGGCTTACAAAACCCACGGTTGGCGCGTTCATCTGCCAGTGATCCTATCTACTTAAGCCAGGAAAAATTGAGCAAAGCCCGCTAAGACAAAACCACTCAGGCGGCTCGGCTGGCACGCTTTCTTTCGTGCTCTCGCAGCCATTTCTTGCGGATGCGGATGGACTTGGGCGTGACCTCGACCAACTCATCTTCATTAATGAACTCCAGTGCATATTCCAAAGTGGTGGCAACCGGCGTGGTCAGCAGAATGTTCTCGTCAGTGCCAGCAGCGCGGATGTTGGTTAACTGCTTGGCTTTGAGGGGGTTTACGACCAGGTCGTTGTCGCGGGAGTGGATGCCGATCACCATACCCTCGTATACCTCGGTCCCGTGGCCAATAAACAGCCGCCCTCTTTCCTGAAGGTTGAATAACGCATAGGCAAGCGCCTTGCCCTTAGACATCGATACCAGTACACCGTTGTTGCGCTCACCGAGGTTGCCCTGAATTCTGGGTGCATAGTGATCAAAGGCGTGGTACATCAGGCCCGTGCCTGAGCTGACAGTCAAAAATTCCGAGCGAAAGCCAATCAGTCCGCGGCTGGGCACAAAGTAGTCAATCCGCACTCGGCCACGCCCATCGGGAACAATATCACGCAGTTCGGCGCGGCGTTCTCCGAGGCGCTCCATAACGCGACCCTGGTAATCCTCCTCGACATCCACCGCGAGGGTTTCAAAAGGTTCGTGCACTTTGCCCTCTTCCTCGCGCATGATCACCTCAGGACGCGAGATGGCAAGCTCGTACCCCTCGCGACGCATATTTTCTATCAGAATCGACAAGTGCAATTCACCCCGGCCAGAAACCCGAAACTTGTCAGGATCCTCCATGGGCTCTACCTGCAAAGCGACGTTGTGAATCAACTCCCGCTCAAGACGGTCCTTGAGATTTCGACTGGTGACAAACTTGCCCTCGCGGCCAGCGAAAGGTGAGTCATTCACCTGAAATGTCATGCTGAGTGTTGGCCGGTCCACACTCAACGCGGGCAGCGGTTCAACCATATTCGGATCACACAGCGTGTCTGAGATATCCAGTGAATCAAGGCCAGTGACTGCAATAATATCGCCCGCCAGTGCGTTTTCCGACTCCACTCTCTCAAGCCCTTGAAAGCTCAGAATCTGCAATACCCGCCCCTTGCGAGTCTCACCATCGGGTGTGGCGATAGACACAGCCCCGTTACGGGAAATCTGACCGCGCTGGATGCGTCCGATACCAATTACGCCTACGTAGGGAGAATAATCCAGAGCACTTATTTGCATCTGGAAGGGACCGTCGGAGTTCACGGGAGGGACCGGAGCATACGTCACAATCGCCTCGAACAAGACCTGCATATCATCGGCCGTGCCCGGATCAGGCTCTTTTGCTGACCAACCCTGCAGTGCCGAGGCATAAATCACCGGAAAGTCGAGCTGTTCATCCGACGCGCCCAGCCGATCGAACAGTTCAAATGTCTGATCTACCGCCCAGTCAGGACGGCTCCCTGGGCGATCAACCTTATTGATCACGACAATCGGCCGAAGTCCGTGACTCAGGGCTTTCTGTGTAACAAAGCGCGTCTGCGGCATGGGGCCCTCTACTGCATCGACCAATAGTAATACCGAATCGACCATCGATAATACCCGCTCGACCTCACCACCAAAATCGGCATGGCCGGGAGTATCCACAATATTGATACGCCAACCCTGCCAGGTGATAGCCGTATTTTTCGCCAGGATAGTGATACCCCGCTCGCGTTCGAGTTCATTTGAATCCATCACCCGATCAGTAATCTCACCATGCGAGACCAAAGTGCCCGACTGGCGAAGCAGTTGATCTACCAGCGTGGTCTTGCCATGGTCAACATGGGCAATGATGGCAATATTACGCAAGGTATCAATCGAAGGATGCATCTAGAGTTTCCTGAAGAAATACGCACCGATCGGTGCGGTGGCGCATTATAGAGGGGTGACCGCCTGATGTCGCTATCCGCTGGATTGGCCAGGGGGTGATTCATGCAATCACAGCGATAACGGATCGCCAAACGAATTTCATGCCCTAAACCAGGATTCTGCGATAAACAATCAGTGATCGTTCGAGGTTACGCCTTTCTTTCTTGGATAGACCCTGTACTATCGCCCGCTTGCGTGAGGAGTCTTTCGTCATGATTGTACGACTGAATAATCTTGGCCCATCATTGCAAGTACAAAAACAAACGGTTCTCCCTTTCTGACATATAAGTTGACTCAACCGATGCCGATCTTCGCCTACCAACAACTCTTTCATACCAATAGCCGCCTGGTGGTTTTCAGCTTTTTAATGGCGTTGTACTCGAGTTTCGGCCAGACCTACTTTATTGGCGTATTCGGCCCACAGATCCAAAGTGAGTTCGGTCTCAGTCATACCGCGTGGGGCAGCATCTACATGGCCGGGACACTGGCGAGCGCCCTGATGATGCCATTTACCGGCGGGTTGATCGACCGCTTTCGCCTGTCTCGCTACGCGTTGACTGTCTGCGTACTGCTGGTGGGTGCCTGTGCCTATATGGCTTTGGTACCAGGTCCCGTCGCGTTGGTACTGGGTATCTTTTTGCTACGCCATTCGGGACAGGGGCTGGCCTCGCACGTTTCCATCACCAGTATGGCTCGTTATTTTGATCGGGACCGAGGTCGGGCGATTGCAGTCGCCTCGCTGGGCTACACCGTTGGTGAAGCTGCACTGCCATTCCTTGCTGTCCTCACAATCGCGGCGTTTGGCTGGCGCTGGACCTACGCCGGGGCTGCAGTGCTCGCCGGTATAACACTGATACCGGCAACCCTGTGGCTCTTGGGCGGCCACGACCGCTTTCATCAGAGACACCTGGACAAACTATCTGCCAAAACAGATTCCCGGGAAAAAGCGACTGTCTCGTGGACCCGTGCTGAAGTTCTGCGTGACCCACGGTTCTACCTCATGAGCCCGGGGATTCTGTCGTCTTCTCTGATCGGGACGGCGCTTTTCTTTCACCACCTCAATATTGCACATGTCAAAGGGTGGTCTGGCGAATGGATTACTGGCACTTACACAATCTTTGCTGGAGTCGGAATTGTGACCATGCTGCTGGCGGGTCCATTGATCGACCGCTTGC
>JAAZYQ010000103.1 GCA_014239575.1 Gammaproteobacteria bacterium | reverse complement strand
CCTGGCTCTCGCGCACCCGTCCTTCGGTATAGATATTCACCACTGAGGGCAAAACCCGCTCCAGCATCGGCGCAAGACTGGGGAGCGGTTCGCCATCGACCGCGGTGGGAATAGCTGCGCCGGCAAAAGCGCCAGGCACGGCTGCGCCCAAAACACAGCACAACAGCATGGGGAGGAATCGGACTCGTCTCATATCAAACCTATGCATGAAAAAACGTAAAAACAAAGCGGTGACCGCCCCTTAAGCGGGGGGATTATATCAATGCCCGACACGCCGGGGTGGGCTTAAGCGGCGTCGTTGCTCACCCCATGCGGTACGTGGCCAGTGGCGACATACTGGCGGGCCGACTCGCAGTGCCCGCTTTGATCATCAAAGAAAATATCGGCCCCAAAGGTGCGCAGGAATTCGCCCTTGTCCAGACCCCCCAGAAAAACTGCCTCGTCAATCCAGATATCCCAGGCACGCAAGGTGCGGATCACCCGCTCATGCGCTGGCGCGCTGCGGGCGGTAAAAAGCGCCGTGCGGATCGGGGCCTTGTGCCGTGGCCACTGGGACTGCAGCTCGTGCAACGATTGCAAAAACTTTCTAAAAGGGCCGCCGGTCATGGGTGTGCCGGCCATTTTTTTCTCCGCGGCGGCAAAAGCGGCCAGACCCTCGGACTGGTAGATACGTTCGGAATCATCGGCAAAAAGAACGGCGTCGCCATCAAAGGCGATGCGCAACTGTCCATCGCTATCGTGGTGGGCGCGCGAAGGCAGGATGGTGGCAGCAGCGATGTGCGAGTCCAGTGCCTGGCGGACGTTGGCCGGGTCTGCAGACAGATACAGATCGGCGCTGAACGGGGTAACGTAGCGAAAGGGGCTTTCGCCACCCGAAAAAGCAGCGCGGGTGATATCTAGGTTGTAATGGGCGATGGAATTGAAAATTCGCAAGCCAGTATCGGCACTGTTTCGTGATATCAGAACCACTTCGACCCGCCGGGCCTCATCGGCCGGGTCGTTGAGCGCCAGCAGTTTCTGAGCCAACGGAAAAGCCACGCCAGGCTCAAGCCTTTCGTCTTCTCGTTCAACCTGGTATCGACAATAGGCCTCGACACCCTTTTCCATATAAACCCTGTGCCCGCTTTCAAGATCGAACAGTGCGCGCGACGAGATCGCCACGACCAGCGGAGATTTTTGCTTGAGGTCCATGGCCACAGTCTAGCACCGCGATTAGGCGTGGCCGCCCGCGGCTTTGCGTCGCCAAAGACCTATGCCGAGCAGGAAAAGGCACCCCAATCCTGCCGGGAGGTTGCCATAACGCACGGCCGGCGTTACCCCTGTCATGGGCTGCACCGTCCCGCGCACAACAGCAGTTTCGAACTGCGGCGCCAGCGCATTAACCGCCCCGTCAGGCCCAATCAGCGATGACAAGCCGTTGTTGCTAGAGCGGATCATGGAACGCCCGGTTTCCAGGGCCCGGGCACGGGCCATCTGCAAGCGCTGGTGTGGCGCGAGAGAATCACCAAACCACGCGTCTTCGCTGAGATTCGCCAATATCGTTGCATCCGGCAGAGCAGTGTTGATCCGGGTTGCAAAAGCATCTTCATAGCAGATGCTGACGCCGATTTGCTGTCCGGCAAGCGGCAGCGGCGCTTGTTGACCAGGACCCGCTGAAAAATCAGACATCGGGATGTTGAGGTAATCCAGTAGCCACCCGAGTAGGGGTGCGAGGGGCAGGTATTCACCAAAAGGCACCAGCTGGTGCTTGCGATACAGCGAGCGCTGCTCACCGATACCCAGCGCTGCGTTGTAGTGATCCGACCCGGCAACCCGATCTGAGCGCTCCAGCAGACCGATTAGAAAGTCGGACGGGTGTTGGCGCAGTGCAACTAGAAAACCTGTCGAGATCTGATCCAGATAAGCCGGCAGTGCGCCCTCCGGCCAGACAATCAGATCCACTCCTGCCAGTGGACGGCTGGCCTCAAAGTATCGGGTGGCTATTGTATGGGCCTGGCCGCTTTGCCACTTGTCCTTAAGTGATATGTTGTTCTGGATAACGGCAACCTCAATGGGCTCGCCAACGGCTTGCACAAACACCGGGATCCGCGACAGGGCGACTCCGACCGCCAGCACTGCTAGCACTGCCAAGGCTCCGGTACGCTCACGACCTTTTTGCATGACAACCAGTAACAATGCACCGCCCGCAAGCGCGCCCCACAGGCTGACGCCAAGAGCGCCCACCAGCGGCAGCAGTGATGCCAGCGGCGTATCCACCTGGCTGTAACCCAGATACAGCCAGGGAAATCCGCTGAGCAGTGTGCCGCGCAACCATTCACCCGCCACCCACAATGCCGGCATGACGGTAATACACCGTAACGTTGGCGACAAAGGCCTGAAACAGCCCTGGCCCCAGCCGGCCAGCGCCGGGTAGATAGCCATCAGCCCGGCGAAAATGATCACCGCGACTGCCGCCAATGGCGCGGGCATATTGCCGTATTGGTGCAAACTGACGTAGACCCAGGAGATACCAACCGCAAAGGTTGCCAGGCCAAAAACAAAGCCCAGTACCCCGGCCTCACGCGCCGATGCACCACGCCACACAAAAAAAAGAATGGCCAATGACAAGGGCGCCAGGGGCGCCAGACTCAAAGGCGCAAAGCTAAGCGGGTAGAGCGCCCCGGCCACCAGCGCCAGCGAGAATCGAAACCGGACACCCCAAAAGCGCATCACCGTTGCGGGTGGACAGGCTTAATCGCCAGAGGGTAAGTCGGTAATACGCAGCAGGCGCGGCCGACGACTATCGGCACTTAACACCTCGGCCGTGATGCCCTCCAACTCGATGGTTTCACCGCGGCGTGGCACATGACCCAATGCCCCGGTTACCAACCCACCCATGGTGTCGTATTCCAGTGGATCCAGATCGAGCCCAAATAGATGATTGAAACTGTCGATCGGCAGCATCGCCTTGATGACGCAAAAATCTGAGCCCCGGCGTAGCACCATGCCAACGGCACCATCAACATCGTGCTCGTCTTCAATATTACCGACGATCTGCTCAAGCACATCCTCAATAGTGATCAAACCAACCACCCCACCATATTCGTCAACTACGATCGCCATAT
The DNA here is from genome assembly GCA_014239575.1 of Gammaproteobacteria bacterium. Classification (GTDB taxonomy): domain Bacteria; phylum Pseudomonadota; class Gammaproteobacteria; order Arenicellales; family UBA868; genus UBA868. The sequence goes on along the minus strand of JAAZYQ010000103.1, from coordinate 3,770 downwards.
GGTTACGGCTGTCACGAAATTCCTGCAGCAGTACATTGAGACGCTTGCTTTCGGGAATAAAAACCGCGGGACGCAGCAATGTGGCCCAGGGCAGTGCATCTCCACCGTTGCTTTGCAGTTGGTGCAGCAGATCCTTGGCCAGCAAAATGCCTATCACGCCATCCTTGTCGCCATCGGTTACCGGAAAACGTGAGTGTGCGGATTCGGTAATCACCGGTAGCACGTCGTCAAGGGTCTGTCGGGAATCGACAGTCACCATCTGACCGCGCGATACCATAACCTGCTCAACCTGCAGGTCTGATACTTCGACTACCCGGCGCATCATTTGCAGGGTATCGTCATCCAGCAGGTTACGCTGCCGGGCTTCACGCAGCGTGGTGAACAGCTGGCCTCGAGTAAAGGGGATGCCGCGCAACAGATGTCCCAGGCGTTGCAACACATTGCCGCGAGCGGCTTCGCCAGGGGGTTTGATCTCAATAGGCATAAAAACTCAGACCTCCTGGTAGGGATCGCTAAAACCCAGGCCGGCGAGGATCGTTTTTTCAAGTGTTTCCATCTGGTTTGCTTCGCGCTCTTGCTGGTGATCGTGCCCACGCAGATGCAGTACACCATGAACCACCAGATGCGCAAAATGCGCCTCGACTGCTTTTGTCTGGGTCGCCGCTTCGCGCTCGGCCAGTGGCGCGCAAACCACGATATCTCCCAGCTGTGAGGTTGGCTCCGGCAACCCCGGTGGCGTCTCAAAAGGAAAAGACAACACATTAGTCGGGCCCGACCGGCCACGAAAACGTTCATTGAGCTCGGTCATTTCGGGCTCATCTACCAACCGCACCGTCAGGCAGGCCTGATCGCACTGCAGTACGCGTAACGCCGCACCGGTCCAGTGGCGAATCTGATCGGGTGACGGCATGCTTTCACAGCGACTGGCCAGTTGTACATCAGTTTGTGGATTCACTCGGGCCGACAATCCTCGCCTTCATAAGCCTCTACCACGCGCTGAACCAGAGGATGGCGCACCACGTCACTGGGGGTAAATCGGGTCACGCTGATCCCCTCAACGGCAGACAGCAACGACACCGCATGAACTAATCCGGAACGGGTACCACTTGGCAGATCTACCTGCGAAGGATCGCCGGTGATCACCGCGCGCGCGCCAAATCCCAAGCGCGTGAGAAACATCTTCATCTGTGCCTCGGTGGTATTTTGCGCCTCGTCCAATATGACAAAAGCATCGCTCAAAGTCCGCCCACGCATGTAGGCGAGTGGCGCCAGTTCGATGACGTTGCGCTCCATCAGCCGGACAACCCGGTCGAACCCAAGCATCTCGTAAAGCGCGTCGTACAGGGGTCGCAGATAAGGATCGACCTTCTGTCCGATGTCGCCCGGCAAAAAGCCCAGCCGCTCGCCGGCCTCGACTGCTGGGCGAACCAGAACGATTCGCTCGACCTGTTCATCCGCCAGCGCCTGAACCGCACAGGCCACCGCCAGAAACGTTTTGCCAGTACCGGCGGGCCCGACACCAAAATTGATATCGTGTTTGAGTATGTTATTGAGGTAACGCTTCTGACTGGGGCTCCTGCCGCGGATCAAGATCTTGCGCACGCGTATGACGATGTCGTCTGGGCTCTGGCGACCCTTGAGCTTATCGTTCGGGACGTGCGCTATCGCCATGTGTACCCCGTCTGGGCTCAAAGTGCCGGACACACCGGTATCGGCATATAGCGCCAGCAATACATCCTGCGCATTGCGCACATCCAGGTCACCCCCGTCGACACAAAAAAGGTGGCCACGGTGTGATATGCGTACCCCGAGTCCCGCTTCGACCTGCTTGAGGTAAATGTCGTGCTCACCACAAAGATCCGCAAGGCGTTCGTTGTCCTCGGGATCCAGAAGAAAGGTAATAGGGCTGGTTGGGTGATTCAATCCGGTACTGCGACTCCCACAGAGGCAGAGGTCATAATAGCAGAGTTGGCAGCGGCGGCCGCTATGGATTCCGCGCGCAGCGAGTTGGGCAAAGCTTCGGTAATTCGCAGATCAACAAACTGTCCGATGCGGGCATCATCGGCGCTAAAATTGACCACCCGGTTGTTTTCGGTACGGCCACTCAGGTGCCCGGCGTTTTTGCGAGATACGCCATCGACCAGGATTCGCTGACAGGTGCCGACCATGGCCGCACTGATGGCGCCGGCCTGGCGGGAAACCAGATCCTGCAGGCGCGCCAGGCGCTGGCGCTTTTCTTTTGTGGGCACCGCATCAGTCAGCTCCGCGGCTGGCGTTCCCGGGCGTGCGCTGTAAATAAAACTGAAAGAATGATCAAAACCCACCCGCTCAATCAGCGCCAGGGTGGCGCTGAAATCGGCCTCGGTCTCGCCCGGAAAACCAACAATGAAGTCCGATGACAAACTGAGATCAGGTCGCACCTCGCGCAGGCGCTCGACAATAAGCTCGTAATCGGAAATCTGATAGCGGCGCTTCATGGCATCCAGAATCCGATCCGAACCACTTTGCACCGGAAGATGCAGGTGACTCACCAGTTGCGGCACCTCAGCGTAGACGTCAATCAAGGCCTGTGAAAAATCCACCGGGTGTGAGGTCGTGTAGCGCAAGCGCTCGATACCATCGACTTCGGCGGCATAGACCAACAGCTCGGCAAAATCTACTACCCCGCCACCGTGACGGGCACCGATGTAGGCATTTACATTCTGGCCCAGCAGGGTAATCTCACAAACACCCTGTTCGGCCAGTTCAACGATCTCGGTGATGACCTCGTCAAAGGGTCTGCTGAATTCCTCACCACGGGTATAGGGCACCACGCAGAAGGTGCAGTACTTGCTACAGCCTTCCATAATCGAGACGAAAGCGCGCGGCCCGTCACTGCTCGGTGGCACCAGGGCATCGAACTTTTCAATCTCGGGGAAACTGATGTCCACCCGTGGTCGTCGCTCGCGCATCAACCCGTCCAGCATTGCCGGCAGGCGGTGGTAAGTCTGGGGCCCAAACACCAGATCCACATAGGGGGCCCGGTGCAGTATGAGTTCACCCTCCTGGCTAGCGACACAGCCACCCACCCCGATCACAAGCTCTGGCCGATCATTTTTCCACTCGCGCCAACGACCCAACTGGGAAAAGACTTTCTCCTGGGCTTTTTCGCGAACCGAACAGGTATTGAGCAACAGCATGTCTGCCTGCTCCGCCTGATCGGTGAGCACCATATTATGTGAAGAAGCCATCAGATCAGCGATACGAGCGGAGTCGTAATCGTTCATCTGACAACCGTATGTTTTTATGAACAACTTGCGGGTCATGGCTGAGTAGATCCGGGCTTTGGCCTCAATTGGGAAAATCCTAACACTAGTTATACCGTTATATTCAGTTACGCATCGGCCGACGGCGTTGTCGGCAGTAGCTGGGCATGCTCGACCCGGCGCGACTCGCTGTGGGTCAACGCATCAACCTGTTGGGCAAAATGCAACCGTACCGGTTCGGGCAGCGGTGTCGGTCGACCCGTCTTGCGGTTGACAAACACGTGAACAAAAAAGCCCTCGGCACTGGGCGTGTCCTGTGTTGGCATGAATATGGCAACTTCATAGCGCACACTGCTATTGCCCAGTTTAGTGATACGCACACCCACGTCGACATGCCCTGATACCGCGACCGGCTGCAAAAATCGACAGCCGTTTTCGGCGGCAAAAGGAATCACCGGATCACTTCGCCAGTCCAGGCCGGTCTCGTGCAGCAGAGTCAATACGGCGCTCTCAAAGTAACGGTAA
>JAAZYQ010000102.1 GCA_014239575.1 Gammaproteobacteria bacterium | reverse complement strand
GATTCTAGCTGCAGCACTAAAGACCATAGATACTCCTTATGTACTGTACGCCGATTCGCGAGATGCTCTTCTGATCAATGACCCTGCTCTCGCCTTAGACCGCTTCAAACACCGATTCCACTGTGAAATGCTGTTTGGAGCTGACCGTATAAACTGGCCACCCGGAAGACAGTTCGCACGCTTCGAAGAACCGCTCGCACGACAAGCAAAAAGCGAATTCAGATACTTGAATGGCGGCTTGTGGATTGGAAAAACCGACTATTGTGCTGAATTCTTCACCCGTGCTGCCGCCACACAACCGTTAGAATCGGCCGCCGAGTCTGAACAAGGGATCCTAAAGCAACTGTTCCCGATACATCACCCACAGATTCTGCTTGACTACCACTGCGAGATCTTCCTTAACACTGGATTTTTGTTATCTCGCGATGCCCTGGAGATAAATCATTGAAATTTCTGATCATGTTCCGTCCGCGAGACAAAAGCGCCGAAGCGCAGATCGACCACAAGACGATTCGACGAAGCAAAGAGATTCTACAGATATACCAGGATGAAGGAATTGTGGAGGACGTCTACACTATTGGAGGCGGCGGGTCTGCGTTTATCATTAACGCGCCAACCCGCGAACTCCTTGAACATGGCCTAGCTAACCACCCCATAGCTGCTATAACTCGCTGCGATATCTTCGAGATAGAGAAAAAATAGTCTTTGCCGAATTAAGGTTGGGTGCCGGTGAACGGCTGCCCATGTGCCTGGGTTAGCATCAACATTCCCAGATCAAACAAGCTATCAAGCGAAACGGCTGGCGTCGCATCCCATGGGCCCTCTCCCGCAATGACTTCGACATCCGAGTCTGGTCCGCGGCGAATCTCGTCTGTCAGGAAATTCGTTCCCGCTTTTTCGCTGATCGGAATGATTCCCGCCGTGCGGAATTTCTCCAAAGCCCGAGCCGAGGCCATTCCGGCGCCTGCCCAAGGACCCCAGCAGATACTGACCACTTTCGCCTTGGGAAATCGGTCTCGCCAGCGCCAAGCAAAGCGATTAAGCGTCTCGTTGGCGGCCGCATAATCGCCCTGACCCGCGTTACCGAAGCGACCTGCAGTAGACGAAAACAACAGCAATAACTTGAGTTTTTTTGGGTCCAGGTAACGCTCAATCAAGTAGGCCGAGTCAACCTTAGTGTCGAAAACACGGCTGAATGAGGTCATATCCTTGCGCTCTAGATAAGCATCCTCAATGAGTCCCGCTCCATGCACAAACGCGTCAATCGCTCCATAGCGAACATCTGTTAGCTGAAAAAATCGCTCCATTGCAGTTTCGTTGCGTACGTCAATCTGATGATATTCAACCCTGGCTCCTTTGTTTTCCAGATCTTCAATGTTCGTCCGGATCTGTCGCCCACGCATTACATCACGTACGCGTCTTTCTATTTCAGCTGGCGTGGTCGCGTCACCTTTTTTTGAATCCCTAGCAAGAAACATAGCTCGTAGCGCTTCGACTGAATCGCATTGCACTAGTTCTTCATCTTCTGACTTGGCGGGCAATGGAGAGGTTCCTAACAATAGTAGCGTCATCCCTGGACAGGCCATCTCCTTGACAACTTGGGCTGTAATCCCACGAGCACCGCCAGTGACCACCACAACCCACGAGGCCTTTGGCGTCAACCCGTCAACTAGTGCGGGCGAAGGTAAAGGCGCCGGCGCCGCGCGATAAGCCAAACGATCGCGTCCGACGTAGCCGACTTCTGTATGACCCGCTGGCACCGACAATTCAGCAACAAGTCGATTTATAGTGCTATCCGGATCGATCTGGTCAAAATCCACCGACCGCACCGATATTTCCGGACATTCGTATCTCAGCGACTTCAGTAGACCCACAGCAGCGCCCGCAATCGGCAGGCTCAACATTGTGTTCTTGCCACGGCCAAAATCTCCGCCCAACGCTGAGGCCGATATAACCCGGGCACGGTGATGGCCTGGGCGCCTAAGATCAACTACGCAGGCGCTCAGAATAAAAGCCAGGCTTTTAAGCTGAACAGTTGTTTCCTCACGCCATTCCGACAGTTGCTCTGGCAGTTCGCTCACATTGAGCCCTGCGAGATGGACAACACCGCGCACTGGCCCATGCTCAGCGCGCAACGCTTCGATTTGTTGCTTCATCTGACTTTGATCAAGAAGAGCATCTCGGGTCAGAACGCCAACTTTAGCCCCAAGTCGACCCAATGCCTTAGCGAGCGTCAGACCAAGACCCTGAGGGTCTTCGGTAATCAGATACAAGCCAACGAAACGGGTTGCTTTACTGCCAGGATCAAAAGATGTAATGGCGAGTTCCTCGGACGAGCCCTTAATTAGGTAACGTGGGCAAAAATCCACCGGCTCAGATGCCGAACTCGGTTGATCAGCCGGAATCGCAGCCGGTACCGCACTATGCTCAACTGGGGGCGATGAGGACGGTAATGCAGTATCGACGGGTACATCGCCAACAGAAGGCTGTAGCTCATCAGCAAGTTGCGCAATAGTCTTTAGCCGAATTAGCTCGTCGACCCGCCGTCGCAGCACTTCAGAGTCAGCATCGGGTAATAGTTTCAGCGCAGACTCGATGACCTCAACCCGTTTTATCGAATCCACACCGAGTTCAGCCTCAAGATCCTGATCCAGTTTCAGCATATCTTCGGGATAGCCGGTGATCTCACTTACCAGGCTAACCAAAGTCTGCCTCATATTGATGGCCGGAATCGCAGCCGGTACCGCACTATGCTCAACTGGGGGCGATGAGGACGGTAATGCAGTATCGACAGACCGCCCTGAGGATAAGGAAGCCTGAATTCGATCAACAGACGGCGGCGAGCGATCCACTGGAAATGTGGATGCGGTGCTACCTTTTCCAACCGGAGCCGTGGTTTTTTCTTCGCCACGAATTTCGTTCGAGTCAGGTAATGAATTTCCCTCGGCGGTGATAATGCCACCCTTCAGGAATGCCGTCATCACCGACTCCTGTAGCTTAAGGAACTGACGCATGGTTTCGTGGTATTCGCGATAGACCTCTATTCCACCCTTGTCAAAACCGTCAATCGGGCGGGGCAAGATTGCCGGCTCACTGCTACCTAAAGCAGGCTGGTCAACTGGAACATCCTCAACCGGGGATACCACCGGCTGGGCTACAGCAGCCCGGCTCTCCAGTGCAGTAGCGGCTGTGAGAAAAGGCTCCTTGCCATACTGGCCCTGCACTTCGTTGGCCCGACGAGAAAATGCTCCGTTCAGATACCAAAGGAAATTCGGATCAACCTCTTCAGCCTGATCACGCAGGTTGATCGATTTAGGGTCGCGGTCACGGTATAGACCCAGGATGTTGTCTAAAATGCCGTGGACTGCCAGTTTACCAACCGCTGCGAGGAACCCGTGCATGCCCTTTGCGCCATCCTCGAGCGCCACTATCATGTGCTCTCGATCACGCAGAATCTGGCCGGTCAGGCCTACAAGAGAGCGGCCGGGCCCAACCTCGAGAAAGATCCTTGCACCGTCAGCGTACATCTGCTCAATCTGCGCAGCAAACTGCACCGGCTGTAACAGGTGTTGGCTAAGCTGGGCTTGAATATCAGAAGGATGGTGTGCGTAAGGTGCACCATCACTATTTGCATATACCGGTCTAGTTGGTGCAGAAAACTCCACAGAATGAATCGCTTTTGCCAAGGGTTGTGCCGCAGCACCCATAAGAGATGAATGAAAGGCACCTCCAACTGGCAGCCGTACCGCCCGAATCTCTTGTTGATGAAGAAGTTCAATTGCCTGATCAACATCCACAACTGCGCCCGATATAACCACTTGCCCAGGACCATTGTCATTAGCTAACACCAGACCGGGAACCTGCTCAAGCACCGGGATAAGTTGTTCACGCGAGGCAAACACTGCAGCCATGGTTCCCGAATCACCGCTCTCACTCTTGCAGTTGGCCATCGCTTGGCCACGACTCACAGAAAGATCAAGCAAATCATCCGCGCGTAACGCGCTTGCTGCAGCCAACGCCACATACTCACCGTAGGAATGGCCTGCAACCATGTCGCAACGGAGCCCTAAACGCTGTAACACTTGAAAGTAGGCAAGCTCGATCACGCCCAGCGCGGGTTGCGCCACCTCCGTACGCATCAACGCTTCGCCAGCGCTGCGCTTCTCCTGCTCGGACCATAAAGCCGCAGGAGAAATCAACGTGGATATTCGTTGACCCAATTCCGACTGATAGCGCGCGTCAGCCAGTTCGAGCAGTGCGCGAAACTCCTCAAAATACAGTGCCGGCCCCTGGCCCATTCCGCAGTACTGCGACCCCTGCCCAGGAAACAGGCAGGCCACTTTCATCTGATCGGATTCGCCTGTACCCATCGAGACATTCGCTGGCAACTGGATTGGCTCATCCTTGGTTTCCACCAAGGACGTAGCCACCTTAACGAGATCACTTTGTAGTTCTGCAATTGATGTCGAAACAAAAGCGAGCATCACACTTGTCTCTGATTGACTTCGTCTTAACTGCTTATCGAAATCAACTGCAAGGCTATACGATAAATCACACGGTGGGATGTCAGGATTCAACCTGATCACCTCTGCCAGCTCCCGGCAAGCATTGGCCGCGGTTGGCCGATCAACTGCCGCAAGGAGATATAACTCTGGCGACCAGTGGCGAGCACCATAGTTAACCGATCTCCCCGCCCGCTCAGCTGGATATTCCTCCAAAACCGCATGAGCATTAGTTCCACCAAAACCAAAAGCCGAAACCCCGGCGCGACGCGCATGGCTGCAAGATAGCCAGGGTCTTGGGGTTTTCGGCAGGTAAGCGGGCGAGTCCGACTGCTGGAAAACCTCTATCGGCTCATCGATTCCTGCGTGTGGTGGCAGAGTTCGGTGAAACAGCGCCAGTGATGCCTTAATCAGCCCAACCATACCCGCCGCATTCTTAGTATGCCCGGTGAGACTTTTGACTGATCCAACTGCACAGTTCGCCGGTTCACCACTACCATTTTGCAGCAGAGTAAACAAAGTCTCCGCCTCGGCTTTATCGCCGACTGGTGTCCCCGTGCCATGTGCTTCATACAGGCCAATAGTTGACATTGTGAACCCAGCCCTTGCATAGGCCCGGTTTAGAGCACGCATCTGTCCTGCGGGCCGTGGGGCAGTCATTCCAAGCCCCTTGCCGTCACTAGAGGTGCCAATTCCCTTAATAACTGAATAGATCCGGTCTCCGTCCCGTTCGGCGTCAACCAAACGCTTTAACACGACAAAAGTGATGGCTTCGCCGGTAACAGTCCCATTGGCTCCCCGACCAAAGGGTTGCAGCTCACCAGTTGGTGAAAGCGCGCGAGTATTACTGAACCCTAGAAACTGGAATGGCACCTGCCCCACATCAATCGCGCCAGCCAATGCCATATTCGCAGAGCCGTCGACGAGCTCGCTAACTGCCTTATCCACGGCCATAAGGCCAGAAGCACAGGCCGCATCGAGGGTCACATTAGTCCCGCCCAGATCAAAACGGTTCGCAACCCGACCCGCAGTTATATTTGTCAAAACACCCGCAAATGAATCCTCGGTCCACTCAGGCAATCGATCCCATGCCTTACTGTTGGGGTCGATCAGATTCAGATGAGTGCGGGTTTTCAGAGAATCACCCTGCAGACCGCCGCCGTCTGCCGTACCTATGATCACGGATGTATTTTCCCGGTCGAAATTGCCGTCTTCATAACCGGCATCAGCCAAAGCACGGCGTGCGATTTCCAACGACAGCAACTGTGGCACCCCAATATGGGGCATCACCTTCGGGGGAATTCCATACCGCCTGGGGTCAAACGGTATCTCGGGGAAGAACCCACCCCATTGGGCTAGCACTGAATCCTGGCGAGTCCCTTGATCGTTATCATAAAGTCGCCAATCCCAGCGATCCTCCGGCACCTCAATGATTGCCGAATGGCTATCCAGAATATTCCGCCAGAAAGTGTCATGATGAGTCGCATCAGGTACCAGGGCAGCAACACCAATAATCGCAACGTCGACAGGTGGCGGCTGAATATCCGATCCTAGCCAGCCTGGCCGAACCTCACTATCCTGAGCGGTGATATCCTGAGACCCCAGAGCTATCAAGTCATGCAGCTCGTTCATGGAGTTCACCTTAGTACAACAGGTCGCTACCTCACCCACCATATACATCCCCTCCTGATGCTGAAGTTCTTCAGAAACAGGAAGCCATTGGCCAGATGAATCTCGCCTCTCACCCTTGGTCGCGATCCGAGACCGGCCGAGTCCAAAAAGATCCAGCTCATATGCCAGTTGATCGCCTGATAGACCTTCGCCCGTCAATCTAGATCGCAGTTGTTCAAAGTCCTGCACCATCGGCGTATTGGCCACACGGTAAACATGCCCCGGCCGGCTCTGTAGCAAAACCGTATCCGTACAGTCCGTAATCACCTTCTGAAAGCCCGGTGCCACGGCACCAGAATCAACTGCTTCAGGGGTCATCAGGTAAGCGCTACCCATCAATACCCCAGTACACATGCCGCGCTGAGCAAGCGGCGCCGCCATGATCGCAGCACCTGCAGCTGAGCATCGATCGTGAATTCCTCCAGCAAATAACACATGAAACTCGCGCGCATCATCACTCGAGCTCCGGTCCAATAGCGCGTCACCTAATTGTTCCCAGAGCTGTAAAGATCCGTAACGACCAACATGGCCACCACACTCACGCCCCTCAAACACAAATCGTCGCGCCCCAGCATCGAGAAACCGCTCCAAGAATCCGAGCGTAGGCACGTGTAGGTACGCCCGAATACCCTCCTGTTCGAACTGCTGAGCCTGATCGGGGCGCCCGCCTGATATGATGACGTAGTCTGGACGGGCTGACAGAGTCTCAGTTATCTGCGCATCTCGTATCTCCGTCGGCGCAAAAGCCAATATCCCAACACCCCATGGCCTTCCTCCCATTAAGGCGGCAGTTGATCGA
>JAAZYQ010000101.1 GCA_014239575.1 Gammaproteobacteria bacterium | reverse complement strand
AGTCTGACTGGGCGCGATGTGATGTTGGACGAAAGCTGATGTACAACGCATCGGAAAAGCTGGCCATTATCCGGCTGGTTGAAGATTCCGAGCTATCCGTTCGTCGAACACTCGCAAAGATCAATGTCAGCAGGAGCAGCTTCTATCGCTGGTATCGATCCTATGAACGAGATGGGTATAAGGGATTGGACAATTGCAGCCGTGCATCTAGCCAGCACTGGAACAAAATACCGGATTCGATTCGCTCTCAGGTGGTGGAGATTGCACTAGAACAAGCTGAACTGACGCCGAGAGAATTGGCCTGGTACATTACTGATACACGAGACTATTTTATCTTCGAATCCAGTATCTATCGCATTCTCAAAGCACATGACTTGATAACCAGGGCGCAGTTTATGGTGATGAGTGCAGCTGATAGCTTCCAGAATCCCACTCATGAAGTACACGAACTGTGGCAGACGGACTTCACTTACTTCAGGATTGTTGGGTGGGGTTGGTGCTTCCTGTCCACTACTTTGGATGATTACTCTCGTTACATTATTAGTTGGCGACTAACGACAACGATGGCTGCCAGCGACGTGACGGACATCTCTGGAAGATGCGCTGGAAGTCACGGGGCTCAAACATGCCCGCGTGCATCACAAGCCCCGGCTATTGTCTGATAACGGTCCTTGTTACATCAGTGGTGAACTCAAACGATGGTTGAATGATCATGAGATCGAACACACCCGTGGTGCGCCGTATCATCCGATGACCCAGGGTAAGATCGAACGCTATCACCGATCCATGAAGAACGTGGTCAAGTTGGAGAACTACTATTATCCATGGCAGTTGGAAAAAGCCATTGCTGATTGGGTGCAGCACTATAACCATGAGCGCTATCACGAGTCACTGGATAATGTGACTCCGAGCGACCTGTATCAGGGTCGTAGAGATGACATCCTGGACCAAAGGGCCATCATAAAATCCCGAACCATGATGCGAAGGAAAGTACAAAACCTGCGATTAGCAGGCTAGACTGGAGTAACCATGAGCAGAAAGTATCTCTTAGATTGTAGTGCTAGTGGTGCCAAATGGGCTGACGACGTACAGCGACCACAGTTGCAGAAAATATATCTCTGTGGACACTGCCACGACCTAATTCGCGCTGTTTTCGTCTTGGGTTTTGGTGATGATCACGGCTCCGATCAGGGATAACAAGGCAGCGGCAAGTACACCAGTAAAGATTGCTGTTGTCCACGCAATCCAAAGCGCTAGAGGTGTGACCATGAGAATCAGGCCGAATATGGTCAACAGAATGTTAGGAACTGTCCACATAACCATCCCCTCCCCTAGATACACCTTGAACCCAAGTCTATAGCGCTCCCGAGGTGACGCATTCTAACTCAAGATATAGTTTTAATTGATGCTGAAAAAAGTTTCACACCCGCAATCGAGCGGGTGACGGGCTTATAGTTGGCTCAACCCTGAAATGTCAGGGCGAACTCTCAGGAGCCGTCAGGGGTATCCGATCAGGCGCCGCCGTTATGCTTTGGGACTCACTGGTGACAATGGAAGACGGGATGCAACTGGTCATTAACTAGCAGTACGGTGTTTAGGCGACCGCGGCCCATTGAAGTCGGTAACTGCGAATCCGAAACCGTTCAAAAATAGCGGGGCGACGCAGCAACATTAATTTTCGCTCGTTGCCACTGTGACCGGCTAGAACTGCCGGGCCCAGGCGGCTACTGCGCTGATGAGCTCATCATCCATGCCGTCGAAAAAATGATTGGCGCCCTCAACCACCTGTTGGGAGTAGTGCGCATTATGAGCCGAGCTTCTCTTTCGACTGTCTGCGGTCTTAAGTACCCCAGGAAGGTCGTTGTCACCATAGAGGTCGAGCACTGGAATGGTTATCTTTTTCAGTGACTCCGCGCTGTTTACGTGACTGTCCTTTTGTGTCGCACCCATCCCGATAGCGATCAGCCCTTTGACATCGCTGGGGTGCCGGGAAAGGAAGTAACTTGACATTGTGGCACCCTGGCTGTGGGCAACGATCAACAGGGTTTTCATCCCCTTTTCTTTCAAAAATGCTTCAGCGGCCATCAACCGCGGGGGCACCTCCGGATAAAGCCGGACATACTCCTCGTACTCCGCCTCGTTGTGCAGGATCGGCATCTGGATAGAAAGCGTGTTCCAACCATGCGTAGCCATCTCGATCCGAATAGGCTGTACGACCTGCTGCCAGTTCGGATGTATGCCAGTGCCATGCACCACAATCATTCCTTTATCCGAGCCGTCCTCGGCCTCAGTGTAGATCGCAAAAATATCATGGCCGTCGACTCTGATGTCGACTGCTTCGCCATCCATAATCGAATCTTCCACCTGTTCACGCCAGCGTTGTTCCTTATCAAGATCTGAAGCGGAAGCCGGTGCGCTAAGCATCAGCATTGTTACCCAGATAACCGTCTTTAGACTCATCATTGGCATCTCCTAATGGCTATGTCCGCACCGATTTTTATCCCACTCACTCATCGCAAATTATAGATGTGTTCTGGCAATTCAATCGTGCGCATCAGTACTAAACTGAAAATTGCCTATACTCGGCCCCAAGAATTATCAGAAATAGGAATCAAATGCGGCCCAGGGTGATCGAAATTCGAGGTAATTTAAATCTATCCAAACCCCATTATAGTGGAACCCCACCTACCCACTACTTTTACAACTACTGGTTCCGATCAGTGAAGTTGAAAGTGCGCCGATATTCTACCCGGCCGACTTGATTGACACGGAATTGCTTAACCCAGCGGGCCACCGTTACAGGAATCAACGGGTGGTTGATTAATCTGCAAACCCTCGAACAAATAGTGATAATGATGGCTGTCCAGTATTGATTTAGTCTAGTTGTCTGGCTACTCCTTGAATCAATACCCTTTAAAATCTGATGACAGAAGATCGAAAATTCATAAGAACCACCTGCCCCAGGGACTGCTACGATGGGTGCGGCATCTTGGTAGATCAAGCAAATGCTAAAGTCGTTAAGGTTAAAGGGGATCGAGAACACCCGTCCAACCGAGGAGCGCTCTGCCCTAAATGCGCCGTCGGTTACAACGGAGTGTGGCTTGATGAAACTGTGCGCCTGCTGTACCCCCTAAAGCGTACTGGAGCAAAAGGCTCTGGAGAGTTCAAACGAATTTCGTGGGATTTTGCGCTCAAGGAGATAGCGGGAAAACTAACTGACACGATCCACCGGTACGGCTCTGAGAAAATCTTCCATACTCATTACACCGGAACTTCATCGGTGATTGCCGGGAGTTTTCCAAACCGCTTCTTTACCCACCTTGGCGCAACCGAGGTCGACCCAGATACGATTTGTAACGCCGCAGGGCATGCGGCTCTAAACTATGTTTTCGGAGATTCCGTCACAGGCTTTGATCCTCGGACCGCAAAAGATAGCGCCTGCATAGTGGTCTGGGGTGCGAACCCTTCACATTGCGGGCCACATGTAAACCAGAACTGGTTGTATGGGCAAAAAGCGAAAGTCATTGTCGTCGACCCGGTGAAAACGGCAACGGCCGCTGCATCTGATTTACACCTCCAACTACGCCCCGGCACCGATGCCGCTCTTGCTTATTCAATTGCCCACGTTATCCAGCGTGAAGGCCTTGTTGATTCAACGTATGTGAGCGCTCATGTAAAAGGGTACGCGGAAGTGCTGCCGTTGATCAAAGCTTGTACGCCCCAATGGGGAGAAAAAGCTACTGGTGTTCCAGCAACACTGATCGAGGCGGCCGCACGCGCCTATGGCATCGGCCCCTCGTTGTTATGGCTGGGACAGGGGCTTCAGCGCCAGCCCCAAGGGGGAAATGTGTTTCGGGCCTGTGCCATCCTGCCGGCCGTGACTGGCAATATTGGTAAACCGGGCGCGGGCTTTTATTATCTCAACAACACTCTCGGTATCGCTGGACGATCCGGAGCGTCACCTATCTATCGAGAACCACAGCCGCAGGCCGGGCCAAGCCCGGTTAGCCAAATGGATATGCCTGCCTTGTTACAGGATCCGGCGGCGATACGCTCTTTTCTGATTTGGAACTGTAATCCGCTTGCTTCAAATCCGGATCAGGCCTCGACCCGCAAGGGTCTGGCCCGCGAAGACCTTTTTACAGTGGTGATTGACTGTTTTATGACAGACACGGCCGAGTATGCCGATATTGTCCTGCCTGCAGCGAGTTTCCTCGAGTTCCATGATCTTTGCGCCGCGTATTTTTATCTCACCATTTCCGCTCAGGTCAAGTGTCAGGAACCTTTGGGGGAGTCACTACCGAACCAAGAGATTTTTCGCAAACTCGCGAAAGCTATGGGTTTAGACGAACCGACTCTTTATGAAGACGATAACGCAATTTTAGACTCTACCCTTCAAGCGGCAGGTATCAAGGAGGCATGGCCGGACTTCGCCGAGCGCGGTTGGGCCCATATTGGGGCGGAGCCGTTAATTCTCTGGGCCGAAGGAGAGTTCCCCACTCCGAGTGGAAAGATTGAACTCGCTAGCGAACGTGCCGAAGTAGATGGTCATCCACGTCTGCCTCAGCCAAGCATAGACCCAACGCCGGGGCCTGGCAGGCTTCGACTACTTTCACCCGCAGACCAGTGGCTAATGAACTCAAGCTTTGGCAATGATCCCCGGATCCGGAAAAAACTTGGCCCAGCTGTTGTGGTCGTCCACCCGGACACGGCTGATTCGCTAAAGATTCGCGATGGCGACCGGGTCCGTCTGTCTAATGAAACGGGGGAACTAGACCTCACCGCTAGACTTTCGGATGCGATCACTCCAGGAGCGCTACTCAGCTACAAGAGTCGCTGGCTCAAAACAGAGTCCACACCGGCCAACATAAACGTTTTGCAGGCGCCCACAAAGACCGATATGGGAGAAAGCTCCTCGGTGCATGGCACCGAGGTCACAATCTCAAGAATTCTCTGAAGGCCTCGGCAGATCAGGCCGCCTTTTTTACCCGCTGTTGCTTTGCACGCTTGGGGCCTGTGGATTTCTTTCTCCAATGCCCCGGCTTACTTGGGCTCTCGGATTTGAAACTCCGTCCGAACTTGCGCTTGGACTTGGGCCGAGGCTTGTCGCCATGCTTAGCTTTTGGTTCGGAGGCTGTGGGCTCAAGACCTTCAATGACTTCCCGCTTAATCTTTTGACCCGTTAGTCTTTCGATCTGTCGCAACTTCTGCCAATCCGAAGATCCCACGAGGGAGATCGCACAGCCGGTGGCACCCGCCCGGCCCGTTCGGCCAATCCGGTGAATATAGTCTTCAGCAACCATCGGAAGGTCGAAATTAATAACGTGGCTGATATCCTTAATATCAAGTCCACGAGCCGCGACATCTGTCGCCACCAACATCTCTACCCGTCCCTTTTTAAGATTCTCAACGGTCTGGCGACGTTTATTCTGACTCATATCACCGTGTAGTGCGGCACTTTTATGATCTTTTGATCGCAAAACCTTTGCGAGTTGATCGGCACCGCGTTTGGTGGCGGTGAAGATTAGAGCCTTGGTCAGTTGTCCGTCTGTCAAGTGGTGTTCCAACAAATCTTGCTTGTGAGCCTTGCTATCCGCATGATGGATGTGTTGTTTGATCGATTTATGGCTTTCATTATTGGCGGCTAATGCTATGCGCTGTGGTTTTCTAAGTAGTTGGTTAGCCACTTTCAGAACGGGGCCTTCAAGCGTTGCGGAAAACAAAAGCGTCTGGCGCGTCGCAGGCATCTTTGAAGCAATATCCTTGACCGCATCAATAAAGCCCATATCCAGCATTCGATCAGCTTCATCGAGCACTAGCATCTCAAGGCGGGAAAAATCGACCTTACCCTGCTCCATATGGTCCATCAATCGTCCCGGAGTGGCAACCAGAAGATCCAATCGATTTCGAAGCATTCTGAGCTGAGGCGCGTAGGACATGCCGCCAACTATCGAGCCGGTCGTGACTTTAGAAAACCGGCTGAACTGACGGATATCCTGGTTGATCTGCATAGCGAGTTCACGGGTTGGCGTTAAAACCAACACTCGCGGGCCGATGCCAGATTTTTTTGACGGTTTTAGAAGGTGTTGTAGCGCCGGTAGTACAAATGCGGCGGTTTTACCGGTGCCTGTCTGGGCCGATGCCATCAGGTCGTCCCCACAGAGTACCACCGGAATTGCTTCGCGCTGAATGTCGGTAGGCTCAGTAAAGCCGGCCTTGTCAACAGCATCGAGTAAACGAGAATCGAGTTTTAGTTCTTTAAATAGCACAATAAGTTCCAATCGACCTGCGCGCCGGGTAAGGGTAAAAAGGGATTAGGCGTGAGGGGCCGCTTTGGGCGCTCACTTGTTCTGGCTGATCCAGACCACGGCAGGCGTTTGCCTTTTAGACCGTGGAACGTTGCTAACCAGAGCACAGGCGACGATAAAAACTCATCGAAAGGTCAGAAACGAAATGCCTCCTTAATCGGAGGAGGCGCGATTGTACAAGGTTTAGGTCGAAATTACCAGGTCTGAAGGCCATACAATCTGGCCGGTCAAACCCGCATCAAGCAAAACCCATAACAGGAGTTCGGAAAATTGCGGGCACGAGCACCTGTAAGCGATCCCTAGCCACCGCGACGGTCGTCATTGGCAAGTTATGGCCCTGAATGCGCCCACAGCCCAACAAGGCAATGGGACGACGAGAAGAACTCAACTGGT
The DNA here is from genome assembly GCA_014239575.1 of Gammaproteobacteria bacterium. Taxonomy (GTDB): domain Bacteria; phylum Pseudomonadota; class Gammaproteobacteria; order Arenicellales; family UBA868; genus UBA868. The sequence goes on along the minus strand of JAAZYQ010000101.1, from coordinate 310 downwards.
TATCCTGCAGCGATGCTGCAACCTATCAAAAGCGGGTCGGGATAACCGGGAGTACGAGGTTTCTAGGAAATGGAGGCTGAGGGCTGTATCGAAAGAAGCATGTAAGTCGTTGTTATTGTGTGGGTAAGTTCTCTTACAGTGTCGATATACCATAGCCTTGTACCCTACTTTTCTGATCTACGACTAAGCATCTACCAGGCTCTCCATGAGGGTCAACTCCGACTCTAATCAAAGATTCAGGTAATCACCACCCTTCTCCCAACGCCCGACTAACACCGTAAACGTTCCTGCTTTTTCTGCTATGTCCGGT
>JAAZYQ010000100.1 GCA_014239575.1 Gammaproteobacteria bacterium | reverse complement strand
CATGGCAGTCAGCTCGGCCACCTCAGATGCAGAAAAAAAACGCCGCGCAAGATCAAGCCATCCATGGCGCGAGGGTGGGCGTAAACGTTCAACATCGATGCCGACCGGCGCACTCTCGCTGATGGCCAAATAGGCCCAGTCGGCTGCATGCGAGAGATTAAATTCCAAAGTACATTCCTGCACAGACGGTTTTCCGTGGGGCCCGTAGTTAAACCCGATAGTAGCCGCAGGGACCGACAGATAATGTCCAAGGACTGTACGCAAGGCGCCCCGGGCGATAACAAAGCGCTCCTGATCGTGATCAAAAACAAAGCGCTCAGCCCGGGTTTGTTCGGCCGGGTCAAGGAGTCTTTGAAAGTCACGGCGCCGCGCGGCAAGCGCCGCAAGCGGTATTCTCCAAATATTAATCGGTGTGGGTGTTGGTGCGGCCGGAATCGAACTCATGGGGTGTGCAAGGTTTTCACTGGATGTGGCTTTAGCCACCACAACTGAGCGTAGCGCCGAGTAACACTAAAAGCACAAAAATGCTGGTGCGTGCATACGGTACGCTGGGTTAACCGAGCCCAACCGCGATTTTACCCCTATAACGTTTTTTTATCTGAATCCCCATAAAACCAGCTCGGCGGGATTCTTAGGGAGCATTTGAAGTTTTTGGCTCTTGTGGGGTGCGGGTAAAGACGATCAGCGCCACACCACACAGTACGATTGCGCCACCGGATAAAACTCCGGGCGAGGGTCGCTCTCCGAGCAGCAGTATCGAAGCTGCAATGGTGAAAACCGGCAACAATAAAAGCACCGGCATCACATGAGATACCGGGTTACGCGCCAGCACCGTGTACCAGATTCCATAGCCAAGCACAGTCATGACCAAGCCGAGATACAAAACACTCCCCCAGCCAACCCAGGTGGCGTTGATCAGGGCTGTCAGTTGACCGCTCTCAAACAGCATCGACCCAACGAGCATCTGCGGCCCAGCCATAACCGCGATCCAGGCCACTGCGGTTAGCCCGGTAATGCGGTCGCTGATTCGCTTGTACATGATTTGCCCCACGGACCAGACCAGCGCGCCGCTGCCTGTTAACACAATTGCGAAGAGTTGACCTTCCACGCTCGGCAGTCCAGCAATCAATATGATGCCGACAAAAGAGACAGTCATTCCTAACAGGCGTTGCAGGCCTGGGCGCTCACGAAATAAAACTGCCGCCAGCAGTACCGCAAAAGGGACTTCCAGATGTACCACGATAATGGCAAGCGAGGCATCGATCATTGAAAGCCCGGTAAAGGTCAAGCCGTACTGGATGGTGGAGCCAACCAGCGCTATCCAGAATAAATCCTTCAGGCAGTTGCGCGGGAATGGTACAAACCAGACTAGAACCAGCGCAGCAATAAGAAAGCGCATGCTCATCAGCATAAGCGGTGGAAACTCCGCAAGCGCGGCTTTGGATAGCGTGAATCCCAGGCCCCAGGTCAGGGGAACACAACTGGCGAGCAACAGTTCACGGAACTTCATCAAGCGATCCTACAGATCTTGCGGCTAAACAGGTATCTTAGGCGCGACCCAGGTCAGGGAAGTTGGCAGTCCGGCTAAGATCAGTTAGTCTGTACAGCGTTCGTATTTCTGATTTGACCTTAACCGGCATGCCCAGAGCGCTACTGACTTCGCTGCCTTTTAGCTTGCTTTTTCTTTGCCTGGCTTTTTTGCCTGCCGCGGCTGAAACGGTTGAATCGACTTCGCCACTGTGGATGCAAGCATCACCCATCGCTGGCGCTGATGAGTTTCACACACTCGCGGGTTTTGCTGGCGATGAGCAGATGTTTATGGGCAGCATCAATCAGCCAGGTTTCAGCGCAAGCGGTTTTTGGGGCAGTGGCGAGGGCCTTTCATCTTTCGCCGATGCTTATTCCAGTCGTGATGCCAGCTTGTTTCATTCAATCGGAAATTCGGGCGTCAGTTTTTCTGGTGCGGCTTTTGATCTTTATCCTTTTGGGTTGCGCTGGACAGCCGGCGGCTCACTGATCGAAGCGGATGATGCTCCGGATCGAACCAGCTGGTTTTTGGGCGTGCGTTCAGATCAGGCCGGCGCCCAGATATTTCAGGTTGATCGACCGGATGGCGTAGCGGCTCATGCCCTGGCGCTGAATCTGAATTTACCCCTGGGACAGCTACGCGCGGCTCATGTGGCGGCTCCCGATCAGGCGGGACTCAGCATCATAGGCTGGCAAATGGGACTAGGCCGCTTGGCGCAATTGGCGGTGCAGTTTCGCCACGGCGAGAGCACGCGCTATGCGGATGGCGCTTATCAACGCTGGATGGTCAGCCTGTCTGGCCGTTTTGGACACCCCGGGGGAATGCTTGCGAACCAGGGCGATGAAGATCAATCGGGCATTGCCGGCACTGCGTTGCTGGCAGCGGCAGCCGTTGGAATAGCGCTGGTTGCCAGTTCCGGTAGTGATAGCACCGATTCGCGGTTACGTTACACCAGTCAAACCGATGCAGCCTACAATGTCGTCAACGGCATCAACCCGACATCAGTTGCCGAGAACCGCGAATATGGCGGCTGGGTGTATCGCAACGCTGATTCTACGTTCAGCGCTGGTGAGCCTAAAAAAGGTACCGTAGATAAAGTTAGTCTGGGTTCGCCGCTGAACGTGCCTTCTGGAACCACCACTACGGCGTCTTATCACACGCACGGTGCTTTCGATCCCATTTACGACAGTGAACACTTCTCGATAATGGATGTGACAATGAATAACACATGGGGTGTCGATGGGTACCTTGGCACCCCGGCCGGTTACCTCAAGTACCATCACTACGTGACGGGAATCATTACTACCGTTGGCACCATTGCCAACTGATTAATATTGTTCCTTGAAAAAGTCAAAAACAGGGCCGAATCTGCGTTAACCGTGGAGCCCGGTTTGGAGGTCTTAATTTGAGCGATCACTATTGCGCCGACGCAGTTGTCATCGGCGCCGGGGTGATCGGGGCCGCTGTAGCGCTTGAGCTTACCCGGGGCGGGCGCAAAACGATCAGTGTCGACCGTCTGCCGGCAGCCGGTTACGGCTCAACGTCCAGTTCCTGCGCCATCATCCGGGTTCATTATTCGACTTTGGAAGGCACCGCGTTTGCCTATGACGGCTATTTTGACTGGAAGCATTGGAAAGCGTTTCTCGATTGCCCTTTGGATATCGAAACTGCCCGATTCCAGGAAAGCGGATGTCTGGTGATGAAAACCAAGGGCAATGGCCACCTTGAAAAAATTGTAGCCAACGTTGAAAAATTATCCATACCCTATGAGCATTGGGATGCGCACCAGATTGTAAAACGACTGCCCGGCTATGACTTACAGTCGTTCGCCCCTGCTCGGCGCATGGACGACCCCGGTTTTGGCGAGCCAGGCAAGGGTCGTATCGAAGGAGGTGTTTTTTTTCCAACCGCGGGTTTTGTCAGTGACCCCCAGTTGGCCGCACAAAATATTCAAGTGGCAGCAACGGCGCGAGGGGCTAAGTTTTTATTTAACCGCGAGGTAACGGCCATACCGGTGAGCGCCAACCGGGTGGGGGGTGTGACCCTTGACGACGGCACTACGATTAGCGCTCCGGTTGTGGTTAATGTGGCCGGCCCGCACTCGTCCAAAGTGAACCGAATGATCGGGGCCGATGTAGATATGAAAATTACCACGCGCGCTCTGCGCCAGGAGGTTGCGCACGTGCCCGCGCCGCAAGGCCTTGATTTTGAGAGCTCTAAATTGGTGATATCAGATAATGATATTGGGGTGTACTGCCGCCCGGAAACAGGTAATTTTGTGCTTGCCGGCAGTGAGGATCCTGAGTGCGATGCCCGCGAGTGGGTGGATCCTGATGATTTCAGCCGTGATTTCACCGAGCAGGCGACTACCCAGGCCTTGCGGCTTGCTCAGCGGATGTCAGGGCTGAAAGTGCCGACTCGCATGCGTGGCGTGGTCGATCTTTATGATGTGACCGAAGACTGGCTGCCGATTTACGATCGCTCAGCGGTTGATGGCTTTTATATGGCCTGCGGATCCAGCGGCAACCAGTTTAAAAATGCCCCGGCGGCAGGGCGGTTGATGGCGGGCCTGATAGATTACTGTGAGGCGGGCAATGACCATGATCGCCATCCGCTTCAGTTTGACCTGGCGCATATCGATTTTGTACTCGATACGGCGACTATGTCACGCCTTCGTAAGATCAATCCCGACAGCAGTTTCTCAGTGCTGGGCTAAACTGCTCCCGACTCGGAGGTGGGGCGGTTTTAGCTGATATCCAGCCCGAACTGCTCGGCGGTTTCCAGCAGCATTTCCCACAATGAAAGGGCAAAGCCGCGCGGGACAAAAAGATCGAGCCCGGTTGGGGAGCGCCACAGCGTTACCCCGACGTGATGAAAGCCGCTGGATGCAACTTGCCCGTCCGTGAAGTGTGATTCGCGAAGATCAATGGGAATAAAACGGTTGAGACAGGTCGCTGCCTCAGGCCCGCTGATCCGGATATGAGTGCGGGAGTGGGATAGATCCAGTGTGGCCCCGCTGTCAGCAGACAATTGCGGTGGCTCGGCATTCAGCAGCCACCACTTTAATGGCTCGATCCGTAAAGCGATGCCGTAAGAGCCGCTGGCCGAATGGCCGGGCTGTGGTGCTGATGTGCAGCCAATAGCCTGCGCCAGTTGATCACCGACCTGGGTCACCGTTTGCGGCCATGCAGCCACCTGATGCAGTACCAGGCCTGTGATTTCCTGCAGGCGCACACCAGGCTCGCCTGGCTTACCGTGTGGGCCGCGCCTATAGCCGCCACCTAGAGCAGAGTGTCGTTCAGCCATACATGCGCTCCCCGTCAGGGTCGAACATATGGGGAGAGACGATCTCGACTGCGGTATTACCTTTACGAATCGGATCGGCGCACACCACAGCTTTGTCTTGCCACTGGCTGTGCCCACCTGAGATAAATCCCAGGCCGATCCAATGGCCCAGCGCTGGCGAGTGAGTGACGGCAGTAATCCAGCCTTCACCATAGCCTTCGATATGGTCCGGGGCACATAACAGCGACCCTGCGTTGAAGATCTCACGTCGATCGCGCGGAAAAATTCCCACCAGTCGTGGCCGATTATCGCGAGTCATGTCCGGGCGTTTGCGAAGAGCGCTACCAATATAAGGTTTCTTATCAGATGCCATGCGGCCAAGTCCTGCGTCTTCAATTGTGACCCGACCATCGAGTTCGGCTCCGGTCACATGGCCTTTTTCAATGCGCAGCGCACCCAGTGCTTCAAGACCGTACAGGCAACCATTCATTGAGCGGGCACTCTCCCACAGAGCGTCCATTATGTCTGGGCCAAAATCAGAGGGCACGTAAACCTCAAAGGCGCGTTCACCCGAAAAGCTGATGCGTGCGATTCGGCAAGGGACCTTGCCTTTTAAGGTGGTTTCCAGAACTCCCATAAAAGGAAGGTTGGCATCAGATATGGCAGCGGGGTTCTCGACGCAGGATTCGAGTACTTGCCGTGACTGGGGACCTGCCACTGCAACACCGGCCCATTGCTCGGAAACCGAGGTCACATGGACTCGCAAATCGGCCCAGCGGGTTTGCAGTAGCTCTTCCAGAAAAGCCATAACCTTGCCGGCATGAGCTGTTGTCGTGGTCATGAAGTACTCTGACTCGCTAAGGTGCCAGGTGGTGCCATCGTCCATCACAAAGCCGTCGTCACGCAGCATGATGCCGTAACGGGCCTTGCCGATCGGGAGTTTGGCGAACGGATTACTATAGATGCGATTCAATAGCTCAGTCGAATCGGGCCCCTGAATTGCAATTTTGCCAAGCGAGGTCACATCACAAAGACCAACGGTGCGACGAGTCGTTTGCGCCTCACGCACATAGGCATCGCCGATCGTTTCGCCTGAGCGGGCAAAATACCAGGGTCTGTGCCAAAGCCCGGCCATGGTCATTGTGCCGCCGGCCTCGAGGTTCCACTCGTGCAGGGGTGTGCGCCGCAAGGCACGAAAATGGTTGCCGACGTTGCGGCCCTTAAGCGCGCCCAGGCTGACAGGAGTGTAGGGCGGTCGAAAGGTGGTGGTGCCGACTTGGGGAATCTCCTTACCCAGAGCTTCAGCCATTAACGCAAGGCCAATGATATTACCCATCTTGCCCTGGTCGGTTGCCATTCCCAGTGTGGTATAGCGTTTAAGGTGTTCAACGGACACATAGCCTTCGCGATGAGCCAATCGGATGTCTTCAGTGGTGACGTCATGCTGGGGGTCGACAAAAGATTTCAACTGGCGCCCAGGCACGCTGACCTCGTAAAGAGGGGCTATTGCCCCTTGCCATCCTCCGGGTGCAGGGGTGGCGGTAGAGCCTTGAGTGCCTCCCAGGTGTGTTATTGCGCGCTCCGCGGCTGCCTGTCCGGATAACAGACACGCGCTATCGTTCCAGACCCCTGCGGCGCTACCGGCCATCGCTAAAGGCTCGTTGGTTTGTCCAGGGACAAAGCAGGCGAGATCGGCATCCCACACCGGCTTGACCCCGCGGTGTGACAGAAGATTGACCACTGGGGACCAGCCACCGGAAACCAGGAGTAAGTCACAGTCGGTTTTGCCGGCCTCTCGCCAGTTGCCTGCCTGCTGTTCGGCTATGTCGAGCGCTGTAATGCCTTTTGCACCATGCGCCATCAGTGGGGCTGCGCCCGTACGCAATGCTGCATGAGCATCTGCGGCCTGGGCGCGGATAGCGTCCGGTATGCTCTTGCGGGCATCCAGGATCTGGACCGAAGCGCCCGCTTGAGCGAGTTCGGCCGAGCCCGCGTAGGCAGAATCGTTGTTGGTGGCGATCACGATGTTCTCACCCGCACGAACCGCAAAACGATTAAGGTAAACGCGAGCTGCATTTGCCGTCATGATGCCGGGCCGGTCGTTGTTACCAAAAGCCACGTGACGCTCCAGCGCCCCGGTTGCGAGCACGGTGTATCTGGCGCGCAGTGTCCAGCAGCGTTGCCGCGGCATCCACGTCGGCGGTTCAGCCAGGTG